>JBDLJA010000001.1:0-185989 GCA_039714595.1 Thermodesulfobacteriota bacterium
TAAATCGGGGACAGACCACGGTTTTTAAAGGCAGCGGAGAGTCGAATCTCCCCCCGCCTCCCGGAGTCTCGCAAGCTCGCTTACCTGAAACGAACAAAGGCGGTTGAAGATGATCTCTTCAGCCGCCTTTTGCTCCTTTTTGGGTGGCAATTAATTGGGGTCTGTCCCCTATTGTTTCCTATTGTTTCTTTTTAAGTAAAAGCAACTAGAAACAGCGGTAATCTTCGTATACTTCCGTAGTGCGATAGTTTATGGAGCCATCATTGCCGTTATCACCCTCTGCCTTGCGGAAAAGCAAATTACCCTTGTCGTCATGGGAATATGAATAGGTAACCGCGTCCGTAGAGCCTAGATTGTCTGCATATGTATGCTCAGATAACTGCAGAGTCATATTGCCGGCATCATCATAGTAAAAGGTGCTGACACCCTCTGCAGATATAGTGCCGTCCAGCTCTTCTCGGGAGTAAGAGCTGGAAACCTGGTTGCCAGCGTTGTCGTACCTGTAAATATTCGTTTCCCTATATCCTTCCATGTCAGCGCTATTACTTCGCAACTCTTCGAGCAACAAGGTGGTATTACCATTCTCATCGAAGGTGTAATTCACGGTACGAACCTCATCCATGGAGCCATCGTTATCATTGTCGTAGGAGGTCTCCTCTGCCATGGAAAGGAGCTTAGCTGTGCTGTTGCTGTAGACCGGTACATAGGTTGTGGTTGCAACCGAGTCCACTAAGCCATCGTAATCATTATCATATTCGACCCTCTTGAAACTCGGTTTACCCTGCCTATCATATTCATAATATGTTGTTGCAACGGCCAAAACTGCGCCAGTTGTAATGTCGGTTGTTTCGGTGATTTCAGCAGCCGGGGGGCCAGAGCTGTTGTTGTAAGTGTAAGTGGTCGTCAGATTACCGCTGTAAAAAAATTGCTGGGTTTCATCAACCTCCATCCCCAAAACCAAAGGACGGCCCGTATCATCATAATCATACGTAAAGATTACGGTATTACTCTCCCAAACGGGGGTGGGTTCTTCTTGGCAGGCGGGATCTTCGGAAAAAACACATTCAAAAGGAGAGGGGAAAGGGGTCATTTCCCACTCAACAGTTGCAATTATTTTTTGCGCTTGGCACAAGCCACTGCTGTCAGAACGATTAGCGGCTGAACTACCTGAGTCGCTGGCGTCACCGCCGCAGGAGATAAGAAGAAAGGATAAAGAGGCAACAAGGCCAGAGGATATAGCTGAGTTCACAATAGCACCTTATAACTATCTGAATAATTAAAGATTATTGGACGGTTAGTTGCTATAGCCTGAATTCTATTATTCCGCAAGGGGGTGGTTAGGCTGGCTGGCGGCGCCTGGGAAGGCGGGCTAAGCGAGCAAATCGGGGACAGACCACGGTTTTTAAGGGCAGCGGAGAGTCGAATCTCCCCCCGCCTCCCGGAGTCTCGCAGATAAGCGCAAGACTTCGGGCTCGCTTACCTGAAACGAACAAAGATGGTTGAAGATGAACTCTTCAGCCGCCTTTTGCTCCTTTTGGGGTGGTGAATTTAATTATATTCAGGCCCTTTTTATTCGACCAGGGGAGGAATCCCGGCGACCGGCCATAAAAAATGGCGGGCGACACCCCCCCTAAACATTGCTATATTTACGGCAATGGCATCGCGCTGGCCCAGGCGTCAACGCGGCAGAGGCTTTAAAAAGAAAATTAAGGGGGAGAGCCAAATGGCAAGGTTGAAGCGGGGCGTTTTTTTTACGGTTATCGGCATAATGGCGTCCATCTTCCCCGCCGCCTCTGCCGCGCTGGCGGCCGGGGCCGGGGTGTTGATCTACACGGTTATTCAAGACCGCCCCTACGTCCTCTTGGCGGACCATCGAGACCATGATCAGGTGCATCGCGGCTGGGGGGGGCTGGGGGGAACGGTGGAGGCTGGCGAAGCCCCCTTTGCCGCGGCGGTGAGAGAGGTTAGTGAAGAATCAAACGGCGTCTTTTCCGAGGCTGACCTGGTCGCCGTGGTGGAGCGGGGCAACAAGGTTAGCGAGAAACACTTTACGACCTTTTTCGCCCAAAGCAATTTTCAGCCAGCCAGCCAGCTTACCTATGCCGCCAGCAGCACCGGGCGCGGGGTGAATAGTGAACGGGGGCCGTTTGCCTGGCTTCCCTGGTCGGTTGTCCTTGCCGCGGCCGGCAAGGCGGACAAGATGGGTTATCAGCAGTGCAAGGAGCATCCAGTGGCGGTACCGCCCCACTATTTGCCCGACAATCGCCAGACCAGCTGGTTCTACTGCGCCTTTTTGCAGACCGTTAGCAAGGTTGAGGCCGGCGGCGGACTAAAAGACTCGTCTTCTGGCAAGAGATTGCAGCCGGTACGCTAAAGCGGGCCTCTTTTCTTTTGTCTTAGCCGGTCGTCTCTGGCTGAAAATTGGCGTTTATTACTTTCTTAAGAATGGCGCCAAAGAGAACAAAATAAATAAAAAGGGTCATTCAACCTATGGCATTATTTTCTTGAGGTAACGCTGGAGGATAAGCTCCCCATCCGGGCAGAATCTTTCCCTGCCCATCATCTCCTCAACCTCTCTGATCGCCATAAATTGGCCACTGGCCACCTCTGTTTCCTGCAATATCATCGGGCCATTATGGACACAGGAGTAGACGCGGCCCCACACCCTGTTGGCGGGGGTATCATAGAAGTTGTCAAAATGGCAGGTGAGTTCCTTGGCAGCAATACCCAGCTCTTCCTGCAACTCCCGCCGGGCAGACTCCTCGTACCCCTCACCGGCCGCAACCACCCCGCCAGCGGCAATTTCAAAATAGCCGGGATAGATATCTTTAGTGAGAGTTCTTTTCTGGACAAACAACTGGCCGCTATCATTGAACACCAATATATAGGTTGCCCGGTGAATAAGGTTTTCTGAGCGCATTCGCGCCCGGTCGGCCAGGCCAATCTCCCTGTTTTCTTCATCAACAATGATTATTCTCTCATCGGCTGCCATCAGCTGCTCAGCACCTCCCCCACCGCCAGGCCAAGCTGTTGCATCGAGTAAGGCTTTTTAATGAAGCCTCCCGCTCCAAGCTGGAGGGTCGCCCTGACATCTTCACTTTTAGAGAAGCCGCTGGCAATAATGGCCTTCTGCTCAGGGTAGATTTTCGTTATCTCAGCATATGTTTGTCGGCCACTTAAACCTGGTTCCATCAACATATCTAACAACAGGAGATCCACTGGCTTTTTCTTAATAAATTCAATCGCTGATTCACCCGATTGGGCCTTATCAACTCTGTAGCCAAGGCTTGTCAACATCTGGCAGGCAATGTCCCGGAGCTGCAACTCATCATCGACAACCAGAATATGTTCTCCTCGGCCCCTTACCTCCTCGCTATCTCCCGCAAGGGCTGGAGAGGCGCTTTCTTTTTTACTCACCGGGAAAAAGAGTTGAAAGCATGTGCCATTCTCATCGCTTTCGACAAACACCTTACCGTTATGGTCCTCCATGGTGTTCCAGACCACGGTGAGACCCAGGCCAGAACCGCTTCTGCCCATCACCTTTCTGGTATAAAATGGTTCAAAAATGTGCTCGAGATCCTTCTTTGAAATGCCAAGGCCTGTATCTTTCACACTTAAGACAACATAATCTCCCGGTTGCAAACCGTACTTGGCCATGGAATCTTCAGTAATACACTGATCATAAGAGGTAATAGCGACTGAGCCCCTACCCTCAATGGCCTCACAACCATTTGTCACCAGATTCATTAGGCACTTCTGGATATGGACCGGTGAGCAGGAGATAAATGAGTTGCCAGCCCCAGGACGCTGCACCCAGCTGACAGCCGGGTGCAGGGATTTTAGTTTTTGGCATTCGGGAGTATCCAGGTAGTTATTTATCAAGGCGTTAAGATTATAATTTTCCCTGGTTGTGGCGGCACTCCTGGCCACAGTGAGCAAATCGGCAACCACAACCGCCGCCCTCTGGCCCGACTGTTGAATGGCCTCAACACGTTTCCGCAACCTGCTCTCCTGTGGTAACTCCTGTAATATCAATTCAGGATAGCCAATAATTCCTGAGAGGATATTGTTCAGGTCGTGGGCAACTCCTCCTGCCATCAGGCCGATTGACTCCATTTTCCTGGCATTTTGCAGCTTTTTTTCTATCTCTTTCTTTTCTTGGAAATCTAACTCGATCTTTCTCTGCTGCGCCTGCTGTTCTGTCAAAAAATGGCCATAAATTCTCATGGTCAGGTGCCAAATAACTATAACGGCCAGGACCAGGGCTAGGCTTGAGCCAATAATAACCTGAGACAAGATATTCTTTTTAAAGCGTATGGTTGTAAAGGCGGATTCCAACTCTGCCAGGTGAGTGTTCTTATGGAAGAGAAGCAAACCCTTAAGGTCTCTGAGATCAGCGTGGACTACGGCCAACTCATGGTTTTGCAACTCTCTATAGTCGCTGTTTGTCGTTGGCGTGTGAAACGGGGCAACCGAGTTGCTTAAATTCTCGATTTTGGCAAGAAGTAGCTGGGCCGCCTTTTTTTCTTCGAGACCGACATGCCTCTCATGGGCAAGGTGAATCTGCCCCTGCCTCTGCAAGGAGGCAACGGCCTTTTTTAATTTCTCGCCAAGCTCTCTGTCATTTCTGTCAGTTACCGAGTGGAGGGAGTAGTGACCGATTTCCTCAAGAGTAGTGGCCATTTCCGTCATGGCAATGGCACCTGGAGTAATGTCCGACGTAATTTCGTTCAGGACATGTCCCCCTTTTTTTGAGTGAACAAGAAGAAAGGTGCTGCTGATGGCAACCAGAATACAGATGGAAATGAAACCAAAGTTGAGATGCTTTTTCATTTTTACACTTTTTAGCCTGGCTCAGGCGCCTTAAAAACTGGAGGTAAAGAACAACTACCAATCGAGTAACATTGCCAGGTTATTAGAAAAACTTGTTAGACAGATCGACATATTCTAATTCGATAAGTTGGCAATCTATCCGAAAAAATATCCATTGGCAACGGTAACCACAACGACGCAACTACAACATGTTAGGAAGAGTGGCAACTATCCATGGTGCGGGCCAACAAGGTTATATAATGAGATGTTGATCTTCTGAAATTGCAGAGTCAGACTAAGCTAGGCGTGTGTGGACCTTTACATTGACGGGATGGGACAGAATAATCATAGCTTCGCGGGGGCGTTTTTTTTAGGCAGAGAGAGCAGGAATCCCCCTCCGCAAAGCCAGAAAGCCCCAGCCCCTAGGCAGAGGGCGGGGAGGCGCGGCCCTTTTGCAAACCAAGAAATGATCCTCCGGGGAAATTGGCTGTCGCGAGGGAGCAAAACTTGACTAATCTGGCCAGCCATAATCATATATCTGTTATCCACGCGTTAATTACGGCTACCTGCCGGGAGGGGCTAGGCCGGCCCAGGTTCTTTCTGGCCCACGGCCCCCGGACAGGGGAAGAAGGATAACAAAATAATGGAGGTGGTCACCAATGAAAGAGGCCTTATTTTTCCATGCGGGAGAAGAGAGCAAAGTTATCTGTGATCTATGCAACCACCATTGTCATATCAAGGAGGGAGGGCGGGGAATCTGCGGGGTGAGGGAAAACCAGGGCGGCACCCTGTACAGCCTGGTCTATGGCAGGCTCGTTTCCGCTAACATCGACCCCATCGAGAAAAAACCGCTCTTTCACCTTTTGCCCGGTTCCCGCTCCTACTCCATCTCCACCGTGGGCTGCAATTTCCGCTGTCTTCACTGCCAGAACTTTGAGATCTCCCAATATCCGCACATGAATAAAGGCGCCATTGCCGGCCAGGCTTACACCCCTGAGGAGGTGGTTGCCGGGGCGGTGGAGTCTGGCTGCCAGAGTATAAGTTATACCTACGTGGAACCGACGATCTTTTATGAATTCGCCTATGATTGCGCCCAGCTGGCCCGGGAAAAGGGAGTGAAAAACATCTTTGTCAGCAACGGTTACATGGCGCCGGCGGTGACCCGCCATCTCGCCCCGGTACTGGACGGCATTAATATCGATATCAAGGCCTTCAGTGACACCTTCTATAAAAAGGTGTGCCGGGCGAAGCTCAAACCGGTGCTCGACAACGTCCGCCTCATGCGGGAGCTTGGGGTCTGGGTTGAGCTGACCACCCTGATTATCCCGGGCTGGAACGATTCCCCTGAGGAACTACGCGCAATTGCCAAGTTTATCCATGGAGTAGACCCGGCCATACCCTGGCATGTCACCGCCTTTTATCCCACCTACAAGATGACGGACCGCAGCCCCACCCCTGTCTCCAGCCTGCGCCTGGCCAGAGAAATCGGTATTGCGGAAGGGCTCTCCTTTGTTTATGAAGGTAATGTCCCGGGTGAGGGGGGCGAAAACAGCTACTGCCCGGCCTGTGGCGCGGAGCTTATCAGCCGCTTTGGCTTTTCCATCCGGCAGAACAACCTTGAAGATGGCCGGTGCGGCAAATGTGGTGAAAGTATAGCAGGCCTTTGGTGACAGACCGCAACAAATGAAATCACGTAAAAAAGTCTTATCTTGGGCCCTCTATGACTGGGCCAACTCCGCCTTTGCCACCACGGTCATGGCCGGATTTTTTCCCATATTTTTCAAACAGTACTGGTGCGGCGGCGTTGATGTGTCCACCAGCACCTTCCGCCTGGGAATGGCAAACTCCATTGGCAGCCTGCTTGTCATCATCCTCGCCCCGCTCCTTGGCGCCATGGGTGATCAGGCCGCGGCCAAAAAGAAATTCCTCTTCTTTTTCACCCTGCTGGGGGCCAGCATGACCGGCTCTCTCTACCAGGTGGGCCAGGGAAACTGGTCAATGGCCGCCGCGCTTTATATCTTCGGAATAATTGGTTTTTCCGGGGGCAACATCTTTTATGACTCCCTGCTGGTCAGCGTGGCCCCGGCCGGTGAGAGCGACCGGGTTTCCGCCTTAGGCTTTTCCCTGGGCTATCTCGGCGGGGGGCTCTTATTTGCCTTTAACGTCCTGATGACCCAGCAACCGGCCCTCTTCGGCCTGGCGAGTAGCGCCGCGGCGGTACGCCTTTCATTTATCAGCGTGGCCCTCTGGTGGCTCCTCTTTTCCCTGCCCCTGCTCTTCTTTGTCCCGGAACCGCCCTCCCCTGCGCCCAGGGGTGGCGGTTCGCTTTTGGCCGGTTTTGGCCAACTAAAAGAGACCTTTGCTGAAATCCGCCAGCTGCGCGTTGTCTTCTGTTTTCTTATCGCTTACTGGCTCTATATTGACGGGCTGGACACCATTATCCGCATGGCCGTTGATTACGGCCTGGCCCTGGGCTTTGCCAGCAGCGGGCTGATCCTGGCCCTGCTCATCACCCAGTTTGTCGGCTTTCCGGCCGCCATTGTCTTTGGCAGGCTTGGCGAGCGGTGGGGAACGAAACGAACCATCCTGGCGGGCCTGGGGATCTACCTTCTGGTCACGGTGTGGGCCATGTTCATGGAGTCAATCACGGAATTCTACCTGCTGGCCGCGGCAATTGGCCTGGCCCAGGGCGGCGTCCAGGCCCTGAGCCGCTCCCTTTACTCCCGCCTGATTCCAGCGAACAAGGCGGGTGAATTTTTCGGTTTTTACAACATGCTGGGCAAATTTGCCGCCGTTATCGGCCCCTTACTCATGGGCTTGATCAGCCTGCTCACCGGCAATCCCCGCCTTTCCCTGCTGGCGGTGATATTCTTACTGGTAAGCGGCGGCATACTGCTCTGTTTTGTTGATGAGGAGAAGGGCGCGGCCCTGGCGAAAAAAATGGCCTAAGGGCAGATACCGCCGCGCCCTATAGATGAAGGCTGTAAACCGGCAGGAGCGAAGCGCCGACCGTAAACCTATTGAAATTATTAGAACTAAGCTAATATCGTTTCAGCCACCTGCTAGAGTGGCTGAAAGTCAGTGGTAATCAGAAAAAAAATTCTCAGTTATCAGAGGCGAGAATATCGGCAAAGTCGTGAATGGCAGCGGTGTTGGCCTTACGGCTGAAGCTGTCATCCACCAGGCCGCCTATATCAGCCGACTGGCTGAGGCCAAAGCGCACCATCAGCTCGGCCATATGCTGCATCTCTGCCGTGGTGGGAACATACTTGCTGAAGTCAACCCGGTTGGGCGGGGTGGAGAGGGCATACTTGATAATTTCCGGGGACTGGCGCCAGTAATCTGCGGCAATGGCCGCGGCCTCATCTTGGTGCTGGCTGGCCCAGAGCCCGGCCCGTACCGCCCCCTGGACCAGATCCTGGACCAGATTGCCATGGTCGGCGATGAAGCTCTCCCGGGTGATGAGGAGATTACAGATAAAGTAGGGACATTTTTCCTCTGCCCGGAAAACCAGATTGGCATCGCCGTTCATAAGGGTCTGGGCCGCGAAGGGTTCGCCGACAAAATAGGCGTCCAAAGAACCGCTGGCCAGGGCCGCCGCCATGTCTGGCGGGTTGAGCTCAACGATCTTTATCTGGCCGGTTAAGCCCGCCAGGGCCATGAGCTGGCGCATGGTCAGATTATGGCCCGAATAGCGCATGGGCACGGCAACCGTGCGGCCGCGCAGGTCCGCCAGGTTCTCCACCTGTAGTTCCTTGCGGGCCACCAGGGTGGATTCCTGGCGGTTACCGATATAGATCACCTTGACGTCGAGGCCCTGCTGGCGCAGGACCACGGCCAGGGGGGCAATAATAAAGGCAACGTCAATCTCATCGCCGCGCAACGCCTCCGCCATCTCGGCAAAGGAGGCAAACTTGAGCGCCTTATAACGGACCCCTCCCCCACTCTCCGCGCTGGCCCGATCCAACAGTGGCGCCGACATGTTGCTTACCACCGGCATATAGCCCATGGTCACCACCTGACGCGGTCCCTCATAGACGTTGAGGCCGTAATGGAGTAGGGAGATGAGCAGCAGCCAGGCCGCAGCGACCAGGATGGAGCGGAAAACCAGGGTGTCTTTCCGCATAAACCTAAACCGCATAGCTAACCCCCAGCATGAGGAAGATCTCATCGCGCAGCTCCTGGAGACCGGCCTGGGTCTTGGGGTCACGCGGATGGTCAAAGTCGAGCCGCCGATCCAGCTTCACCGAGGTGGGACGATCCCCCAGCACCACCACCCTGTCGCCCATGATCAGAGCGTCATCTATATTATGGGTGACCAGCAGGATGGTCTGATGGAAGAACTGATGCATGTTGACCACCTCCTCCCGGATCTTCATGTGGGTGAGAAAGTCGAGGCCGGAGAACGGCTCATCCATGATGAGCAGCTCCGGGCTCACCACCAGGGCCCGGGCCAGCTCGGCCCGGCGCTGCATACCGATGGAAAGCTGATGGGGGTAATGCTCCTCAAAACCGTCCAGCTCCACCATGCCGATAAATAGGGCCGCGGCCTCCGCCCGCTCCAGCTTATCCTGGAAGCGGATGCCCAGCTCAACATTCTCCTGCACCGTCAGCCACGGCATGAGACCATTATGCTGAAAGACAAAGATCGATTCATTGCTGGGGCCATGGACCGGTTTCCCCGCCACCTTGACCAGGCCGGAAAAATCAGGGTCAAAGCCGGCAATCAACCGGAGCATGGTGGATTTGCCGCAGCCGGATGGCCCCAGGATGGTGACCAGCTCACCCTGTTCGAACTGAAGATTAATGTCGTCCAGGACCGTAATCTCCTGGCCAAAGCAGCTTTCGCCATCGTCAGTGCGGGCCCGCCGCCGCCGTTCGCAATAGCCCTTATGTAATTTTTCTATCTCAATGAACGCCACGAAATCTAACCTTTAGCGGAAACGCCCCCAGCTGGCCGACGGGATGCGGGCCAGCTGGCGCATTATGATATCAAGAAGAAGGCCAATGACACCGATGACCACCATGGCCACCATAACATAATCCATGCGCAGGCCGTTGCGGGCGTCAAGGATGAGGTAGCCCAGGCCCGACTGGACGGCTATCATCTCCGCCGCCACCACAACCAGCCAGGCAATGGTGATGCTCTGGCGCAACCCTGCCACCAGACTGGGGATGGAGGCGGGAATGAACACCTTGCTGAACATCTCCCAGCGGCTGAAGTGGAAGTTGGCGGCCACCTGGAAATAGGTGGGATTGATGGAACTCACCGCCATGCTGGACGTGGCCACCAGGGGGAAAAAACTGGCCAGAAAGATGAGAAAAACGGCGGGCACATCCCCGATGCCAAACCAGAGCATGGCCAGGGGAATCCAGGCCAGGGGGGAAATGGGCCGTAAAAAATGAACCAGGGGATTAACCAGCCGCCTGAGGGGGGTAAAGGATCCCAGCAGCATCCCCAGAGGGACGCCGAAGACGATGGCCAGGTAAAAGCCCATGGTAACCCGAAAGAGGCTGGCCACCGTATGCTTAAGCAGGGTGCCGTTGGCGGTCAGCTCCCACAAGCTGGCCAGCACCGCCAGGGGGCCGGGAAAGACATGGGCGCTCCAGCCGCTGAGCCAGACGAGCATCTCCCAGGCCAGCAGCACCAGGCCGAAGGAAAGCAGTCCATAGCAAAATCTCACTCTCATAAAACCTTACCAGCCAATTTCCGTAATCTCCCGGGCCAGACCGCTGTACTGCACGGCCGCCGGCGCCGCGCCATCATAGGCCACCAGCGGCCTGTTTAATATCTGCGCCTCCTGCACCTTGGGATCATAGTTGATCTTGGTGTTAAAGAGGTGGCCGGCAAAACGCTCTGCCATCTTCTTCATAATCACCTGAGCCACCGTATTCTCCTCTTGAAAGAGGGTGATGAGAATGCGGTAGTTCAGCTCCTTACCCTGTAGTTTCTTTATGGTCTCAATGGCCTCGATAATATGGCCCACGCCATGCATGGCCAGGTACTCGCACTGGCTGGGGATGATCACGGACTGGGCCGCCGTCAGGGCATTCAGGGTAAAAAACTCGATGGAGGGCGGCGTATCGATGATAACCGTGTCGATACTGCCCCGCACGCCCTGGAGACGGCTGGCCAGTATCTGCTCAAAACGGGGTTTATTAACGTTCTTCTTGGCTAGCAAGGCCAGGTTGGGGTTGGCCGGCAGCAGCCAGAGATTATCATGGCCCGTGGTGGTGATGACATCATTCAAGCGGCTGTCGCCATGGACCAGGTCGTAGAAGGAACGGGCCTGGTTGGAGTAGCCCAGGGTGATGCTGAGGCTGGCCTGCATATCAAAGTCAACCATGAGAACCCGCTGCCCTTGCCGGGCCAGGGCAGCGGCCAGATTCATCACCGTGGAGGTCTTGGCCACCCCACCCTTCTGGTTACAGACGGCCAGCACCCTTGGCCCCTTGGCCGCGCTGGCGCCGGCTTCCAGGGGCCGAGGCTCATCTTGGTCCAGCCGCAGGCTGAAGGTATGGCTGCACTTGGCACAGCGCAGCTTGACCCTTTCCGGGGCATCGGCGGGAGGGTTGAAACGGTAACGGGTCTGACATTTATCGCACTGCACCAGCATTAGGTCTCACCCGCTCCACGGTCCAGCAGCTCCACCAGGGAGTCCACCAATTCCGCCTCTTCCCGCACCAGGTCAATATTGCCTTCACTGATGGCGTTCTGGCTCAGGTTGGGGTAGACGCAGGTGTCAGTGGCCTGAGCAATGGTGGTGCCCCCCGCCTCCTTGATGCGCTGGCAGCCCTGGGCGCCATCCTCCCCTGGACCGGAGAGCAGCAGGCCCACGCACTGCTCCTTGAACTGCTCGGCGGCGGAGACAAAGAACCGATCAATGGGGGCCGGATCCTCCGCCAACATCTGCAGCACCGGTTTACCCTCATCACTTACCGCGATGACCACTGGCGCGGCGGTGGAGGAGAGGTAACAGCTGCCCTGGGCAAGCTCCTGCCCCTCTTCAGCCACCTGCACATGCCAGTGAACATACTCGTTAAACTTATCAACAAAGGAATCGAGGATCTTCGGGGCAATATCCATGAGAATGACCACCCCACAGGGCAGGCTGGCGGGCAGTCCGGCCAGCAGGCGAATAATGGTGTTGGGGCCGGAGAGGCTGGTACCCACGGCCAGGAGATAATCCATGGGCCGGAAGCCGAAACGCTCAGAGAGCAGCCCCTGATCCTCTTTCTCACTGTTCAGCCGGACCCGCCTGACATTGTTAATATTAACGGAGGTGGCCATCCGGATGCGGTCAATTATATGCTGGCCCTGGACATGGATATCGCGGGACACGGCGCCGGACGGCTTGGGCAGAAAATCCACCACCCCCAGGCGCAGGGCCTCAAAGGTGATGGCCCCGTTATCATAGAGGGAGCTGAGCACCACAATGGGCACCGGGCACTGGATCATAATATGGCGAATGGCGCGGATGCCATCCATCACCGGCATATCCATATCCAGGGTGATCACGTCGGGCTCAAGCTCTTTAATCTTCTCTAAGGCATCCTGGCCGTTTTTGGCCGAGCCCACCACCGTGACCCCGGCGTCAGACTCCAGGATGCCACTCACGGCCTTAACCATGAAGGTGGCGTCATCCACCACCAGCACCCGAATGGGTTGACTGCTGTCTGCCAAGGGGGAATTACTCTGCATCTTCGGCCTCCGCCAACTGGGTCTGCACCAAGCTCAGGCTCACCGCCTTGCCGCGGGTGCTGCTCTCCTGACGCTGGATGGCGATCTTCAGCAATTCATAAACATCAAGGATAAGGGATATCCGGCCATCGCCAATGATGGTGGCCCCGGAAAAACCGCTCTCGTGGCGGAGATAATCGGCCAGCGGCTTGACAACCACCTCCTCCTGGCCCAACAGCTGGTCCACCACCAGTCCTATACGCTGCATACCGGTACTCACCACCACCACAAAGGCTTTTTCTCCGGCCCGCCGCTGGGAGGGCATGTCAAACAGGGTGGAGAGGTGGAAGACGGGCAAGGTGAAGTTACGCAGGCGAACCACCTCCACCCCCTCGACGGTGAAGATTTCCTCAGCGCCTATCTTCAGGGTCTCACCCACCACCGAGAGGGGGGTGGTGAAGGCCTGGCTGCCCACCCTCACCAACAGGGCGGGGATAATGGCCATGGTAAGGGGGATCTTGACCCGGACACAGGTCTGCTGGCCTGGCGTGCTCTCCACCTCCACCACGCCACTGAGCTTCTCGATATTGGTCTTGATAACATCCATGCCCACGCCGCGGCCCGATGTCTCAGTGGTCTGGCTGGCCGTGGAAAAGCCGGGCAGCATGATGAAGCTTATCGCCTCAGCATCAGACATCCGCTCAACCTCGTGGGAGCTAGCAAGCCCCCTGGCAACCGCCTTCTCCTTAACGGCCTCCAGATCAACGCCGCGGCCATCATCAATCACCTGGATGACAATGTAATTACCCTCATGATAGGCCTCAAGGAGCAGGGTGCCCTGTTGCGGCTTGCCCAGGGCCAGCCGCTCTTCCGGCATCTCCAGGCCATGATCAACGCTGTTGCGGATCAGGTGGATGAGGGGGTCGGAGATCTCCTCGATAACCATCTTGTCAAGCTCGGTATCCTCGCCCTTAATGCGCAGCTCAACCTCCTTACCCGTCTTCAAGGTGAGATCGCGTACCAGGCGGGGATAGCGGTTGAAGAGCTGGGCCACGGGCAGCATGCGCACCTTCATCACCCCCTCCTGCAGCTCGCTGGAGATGCGGCTTAGGGAGACGGTGGCCTCGGCCAGGCGGAAGGAGAGCTCCCGCACCGGCTTCTGCTCTTTCTTGTCAATGCCCAGCTCCTTGAGGTGGTGCTGCAGACCGTGGAGATCGGAGAGGATCTGGGAAAAAAAGGCGCGATTAACCACCAGCTCCCCCACCTGGTTCAACAGATCATCGATTTTGCGGAAATCGACGCGCACCGTCTGCTTGGCCAGTTGGGCCTCAGGCTTGCGCCGCTCCGTCTGCCGGCGGTCAAGGGTGCGGCGGTCCACGGCGGCCGGCCCTTTACCCGCCTGAGGCGTGGCCGGCCCAGCCACTTTTGCCGGCCCAGCACCCTTCCCCTGGGGCGTCTCCTGGCCGGTGAGCATCTCCTCCAGGAGGTAGTGAAAGGTGCCGCTGCCCTGAGGGGGCTCCTGGGCCAACCCCTGATCGACAGAATCGCTCAGGCTGGTAAAAAGGTCTGACCCTTTTGCCGCGGGACCCTCTTCTCCACCACCTTGTGGCGGCAGGACAAAGTCATCCAGCGCAAGCAGGGAGCTGATGCGCCCCAGATAGGAGTGCAACAGGGAGGTGTCGAAAAGATCGCCAGGGGGCAGCTCCTCTCCTGCCTCTTCCACCTGCTGCAGCCACTCATCAATAAGGGCTGCCAGCAGGTTATAATCCATAAAGGCCACCGCGCTGCGCAGGGACTTGATGGTCTCGGCCATGGCCGCCAGTTCCTGACGGGGATCATCACTGGCGGCAAGGGTGCGCAGATAACCGGCAATGGTATGGAGGTGGGTGGTGGCCTGACCCATGAAGATGGAAGAGAGCTCTTCATCCAGGCCGCCCTCAGCAAGCTCCGCCCTGATAAGGGCGTCACCATCCTCTTCAGGCCCCCCGTCCTCCCCCTTCTCCCCGGCGGAGGCAGGGGCAGGGGCGGATAACTCTTCATCAGCCCCTGGAGCATCGGCGAGAACCGCCGTAAGGAGCTGGAGTCGCTCACCCATAAAGGCCAGCTCCACCTCATCGTCTTGCTCCAAGGCCTCCTGGGCCCCACTCAGCTCAGCAAGCCACTCATCGTAAAAGGAGGTGAGAGCGGTATAATCCATGTAGTTGGCTGAGGAGCGCAGCACGGTAAGAGCGCTGGCGCAGCCGGCCAGAGTCTCCTGGGGATCGCCCTGCCCCAGCTGGCTCTCCAGGTTGCTGATTTCGGCTAAGGCTGAGCTCGCCTGCTCATGAAAAATCTGCCCCAGCTCCACGTCGAGATCCTCACCGGCCAGCTCCTGGCTGAGCTGGGCCAGGGCCCCTTCCTGCTCTGGGGCCACCAAGGTCTGAGCCTCACCGGCCGCCGCCTCCTGGTCCAGGGCCGCCTCCAGGCTGCGGGCCAGCTCAGCCTCCTCATCTTTGGCGTCTGTCGTGTCTGGCTCCAGGTCATCGAGGATGGAGAGATCAAGGCTGGCCAGCAGCTCATCCCCACCAGCCGCTGCCTCTGTCTCAGTCCCCTCCTCTCCTCCGGGGCCGGCACCGCCATCAAGGATGGAGAGATCAAGCTCGTCAAGCCCCCCCCCTTCCCGGCCAGACTTATCCTCGCCCAGGGCAAGCCCGTCATCGCCCTCGAGAATGGAGAGGTCCAGCCCGCCAAGGAGATCCACCTCCTGGTCAGAAGTGGCCTCTCCGCCCAGGGCAATCCCATCATCGCCTTCGAGGATGGAGAGATCCAGCCCATCCTCGCCGCCCGCCATCACGTCGGCCAGCCCATCCTCCTGCGGCGGGGCCTGGCCTGGCCCGGAACCGCCAAAGGCCTGAATCTCGGCCAGCAGGTCTGAAATGTCGCTTACTTCCAGCTGATCCGCCTCCACCTCCAGCAGCAGCTGCGCCAACCGGTCACGGCAGGCGATCATGGTGCTCAGCATGGCTGGAGTAAAGGGGGTTCCCGCCTGGCGCATATCGTCCAGGAGATTCTCCAGGGTGTGAGCCAGCTCAGCAATACGCTCCAGGCCGATAAACTGGGAGCCGCCCTTGATGGTGTGGACGACCCGGAATATATCATTGACCGTCTCCTGGTCGTCTGGCCGCTTCTCCAGATCAAGGAGAAGGGTCTCCATCTCTTCGAGGTGTTCGGCGGTCTCGGTGATAAAATCTGGTAACAGGGCGGTTTCAATCATCGTTAAGCCCCCTCATCCTTGGCAACGAGCCTTTTATCCTGCAGCGCCACATTGAACAGGTTAAACTGGGCGACAAGCTGCTGGGTCTCCTGGCGATGACCCTTCAAAAAGTCGAGTCCCCTGGCCAGTTCCTCCTGGTGGCCACCTTTGGCCGCCTTCTGGCGGAGATCATCCAGCACGCCGATATCCTCTTCACTCATATTCCAGATCAACAGCAGAATCTCCTGCAGGTTAATGGCCAACTCATGGACATTTGCGCCAATCTTGCCAATGGGGTTGTCGCTGCCGGCCGGGCCACCAGGCAAATGTTGTCCCAGGTCGCCACGGGCCAGGGCTCGGGTCGATTCCGCCATGGCGGCCAGCGGATTGGCAATGGCGCATATTAAATAAAAGAGCGCCATGAGTAAGGCCACAAAGAGCCCCCCGGTGAGCCAGAGAATATTCCCCAGCATGTTGCGCTGCAGCTGCAACAGCTCTGGTTGATCCGTGGGTAATGGCGCCGCAAGGTAGAAGAGCAACAATCCCGCCAGACCAGCCACCAGCACCAACAACAGGGCAAAGGTAAGGCAGATACAGCGGTGCACTCTGCTCATTGCCGGCAGCAGGCACCATCTTTTTTTTGAGGCGGAGGGGGAGCTCATAAAAAAATCACGCAAGGCGCAAAGGCCGCTCACTTAAGAGGCGGACATATCATTGATAACGCCAAGGATCTCCTCGCGCTTATGCTTATTGACAAAACCGACGGCCCCCAGCTTTTCCACCTCATCGCGGTACTTCTCCTCGTTGAGGTTGGAGAGGAAGATCACCTGGGCCTCACTGTCAAAGGCAAAGATCTCCTTGGCCGCGGTAACCCCGTCCATCCCCTTCATGGTTATATCCATGGTGACCAGGTCGGGCCGCAACTCCTTATACAGGGCAACCGCCTCTTCACCACTCTTGGCCTCCCCAACAATGACATGGCCCGGCGGCGTCAAGAGGGAGGAGACCATCTTGCGCATCATGGAGGAGTCATCGACTATCAAAACACGTTTACCCATAGCACATTATCCGTTGCCTTTATTCATCTTGCCCATCTTCTTCACCAGCAGTCGCCTCTTGCAGCTTCAGCTGTTCTTCCTGCGCCACGATACGCTGAAAGTTGAGGAGGACCAGCCGCCGCTCCTCAACCTCACAGACACCACTTATATACCGGCTATCCAACTCGGAGGCAATGCTCTCAGGGGCTGGCTCAATGGCGGCCCCATCCACCCTGATGACATTACTAACCGAATCAACAACAAAACCGGTGACCGCGCCAGCGATGTCGAGAATCAACACCCAGTTCTTGCTCAGCTGCTCTTCCTTGATCTGCAAGCGCTGGCGCAGATTAATAACCGGCAATATCTGGCCGCGCAGGTTCATGACCCCCTCGACAAACCCGGGCGAACCGGGCACCGGGGTGATGAGGGGGGAACGGATAATCTCCTGAACCGTGAGGATGTTGGCTCCGAAGAACAGTTCGCCCCCCAGGGAAAAGCTCACCAGCTGCAGCGACTTCTGGTCCGGCTCAGGGCGCATCAGGCTTGTTTCACTCATCTCATCATCCTTGCGGCTTACATCAGCCTCTCATCTTCGGCGCCGACCTTGAACTCCTTCACCTGAGAGGTCAGGGCATCAGACTGTTGATGCAGGTTAGTGGTAATCTCCACAACCACGCCGGCGCCGTCAGCGGTCTGCTGGGCAGCCATGGAGCTGCCCTCGGCAATCTCGGTAATGGCCTGGGCCCGTTTCGCCTGGTCACCAGTCATCTCAGTGGTAAAGGTTGTCCGGGAAACAATACCCGTCATCTCATCATCGATATCCTGAACATTGATGTTGGCGGAAGAGATAAGGCCGGAGATAGACTCTGATTTCCCCTGTACCGCGCCCAGCGCCTGCTGGGCGGCCTGGCGCCTGGCACCCTGCTCACCAGCCATGGCACCAATGTTCTCGGCCAGGCGGTTCAGCTGACCCATCAGGCCATCCACCCTCTCGGTACCCTCGGCCAACTGACCGGCCATGGACTCGATGCGCTCAATGGCATACTTGTTTACCTGACCACTCTCATCAATCCTGGCCAGGGCCAGCTGGGAGCTGGCTGACAGCTCGGTACCCTCAGTAACCCTGTCAGAGGAGTCCTTGATGAGCTGGGTGATCTCCTTGGCCGCCTCAGAGGAACGCTGGGCCAGTTTACCCACCTCATCGGCAACCACCGCAAAACCTTTACCATGGGCGCCAGCTCGGGCGGCCTCGATGGAGGCATTGAGGGCCAGCAGGTTGGTCTGCTCGGCAATATCGGTGATCACGTCAATAATCTCAGAGATCTGCTCGGACGACTCGGCAATTGCCGTCATACCGGCAACCGTGGCAGCAACCGACTGCTGCCCCTGCTCAGCGGCGGTGAGGGAGGCCACACCATGCTCGCTGGCCTGGCCTACAGCCTGTTTCATATCATCCACGGACTGGACAATCTCCCGGACCGCATCAGAGACCTTGCCAACCATCTCCCCCTGTTCCTGGGAGGCCTGGACAACCTTACCGCCGGTTTCACCCATCTCCACAACCTTGCCAGTGGCGTTCTGCACCTCGGAAAGCTGGCTGCCAGCGGCGCTTAAAATATCATCCATGGTGGCATGGAGGGTGTCGATCTTGGCAGACGACTTCTCCGCCGCATCCTTCTGGGCCATGGCGGCATCACGGACATCACCGGCCGTATCACGCATATCGGCAATAATGGAGGTGGACTTGGCCACCTGCTCCATCTCATTCAAGGCCCGCTTCCGATTGGCCTGGGCCCGCTTGGCCACCTCCTGGGAGCCTCTGGCCACCTGCACGGCAGAACTGGTTACCTCCGTAAAGGCGGCCCGCAGCTCCTGGAGCATGGTGTTGAACTCGGCGGCCATGCTGCCGACCTCATCATCACCGGTGACCGGAACCTGCAGGGTCAGGTCACGCTCCCGCGCCACCCTGTGGACAACGTCAGCAATGGCAACAAGGGGCCGGGAGATAAGATTTGCCACTATCACGGCCAGGGCCAGGCCGGCCAGGATGGCCAGCAGGGCCAGGCCGCCAGCCAGCATGGACATCAGGTTGGCATGCTTGGCCGTGGCCTCCTGGGCCTTCCGGGCAGCGCCGGCGGCCACTATCTGCATGTTATCCGCCAGTACCTCCAACTCATTGGCAGCAGGACGCATGACCTTTCTCAGCTCCATAATACTGCCACCAACCTTGACTATGGCATCAAAATGGCCCAGGTTCTTGACCAGCAGCTTGTCCAGCGCCGCCCTGTTCCTCTTGCTGATATTAGAGGCCGCCAGGATTTTCCGCAGCTTGGCGGTCTGGCCCCGGACCTTTTTGACATTCTCCTTGCCACCCCGCAGGTTGAAATCCTTCTCATAGCGCAGCAGGATGAGGATGTCGGAATCAATATGGGGGATAACGTTCTGGCGCAGCACCTTAGACATGGCCTTGATGCTGCTCCCGGTGTCACCCTTTCCTAAATTCATATAGAGGGCGGCGTTTTTCTGGTAGTTGGCAAAGGCCTTACCCATCTCCTGCTTCGCGGCCGGCAACATGGCGCTTTCCCGCAAGATCTGCCCTGTAGCGCTTATGCCCTTCTGCCACTTATTTTTGTTGCTGTCATTCTTGTTACGCTTGTAATCCTTTTCCGCCCCCACCATGTTAGTGTAACTAATCTTCAGACGGCCATTGGCATAGCTGCTCAGGCGGCTCTCCAGCTCTTTTGATGTGGCGCGCAGATTTTTCTGCATACCCTGGTCAGCGCCAAGGCCTCGTTTTTGCACGGCAGCGCTCAGGGCATCGAAGGATTCCTGAAACTTCTGGACCTGATCGGCCAGTTTTTTGTTCGCCGCACCAATGGCGGGGAGATCCGCCTTTAAGGCCAGGGGAGTTACCTGGCGGGTCCTGGCCGTGACATCACTCAAGGTGTTCGTCGCCTTGACCACAAACTTCTTGTCCTTGGTGACAAAGAAGTCCTTAACAAAACGCCGACCCTGGCGAACATTACTTTTCATCTCCATGGCATATTCAGCCAGCTTCAGCTCTTCTGCCAGCAGTTCATCATAATCGCCCTTGGTGACAAGAACGGTGTACTGGTAGATCCCCGCCACAACCAGGAGGAGCAGCAACAGGCTGCCAACGCCTAACAGCATCTTCGGTTTAAGGTTAAGGTTCTGAAACCATGACCCTCCACGTTTCTCTTTCATCCTTGTCTCCACTGAACTTGCCATGTTTACCTAGCCTCTCTCTTTATCACATCTTGTCCGCCCAGTAGTGCCCTGCCGGGCCGGGGCAAATCTATTCATACGTTAAAGTCATAAGCTGACCTGGGCGCTAATCGCCTGGGCCAGCTCATGATCAAAAATCACATCATCCGCCAGGCACCTGACCTGGGCCTTAAGGGCCATGGAGGGATGGAGGCAGTTCTGCGGTGACTGGACCAGGGTGGCGCCGCCACAGCTCCTTACCTCGCAGAGTCCTTCTGCCCCATCATCTCCCAGACCGGACATTATTACCGCCACGGCCTGCTCCCCCAGCAACTCGGCGGCCGAGTACATGAGCATATCAACCGCCCCCCGCCGCCCCAGGGATGTGAAGGGAGCCGGGTTGAGCCGCAGACCAAGCTCCTCGCCCTCCCCCCGCTCCAGGGTAACATACTGGTCGCCGGCACAGAGATAGCAGTTGCCGGGCAAAAGCTTATCACCGTCAGCTGCCGGCCGCACCCTAAAGGCCGAGTAACCATCCAGGTAATGGGCCAGGGCCTCCACATGGCCAGCCGGCTCATGGAGCACCGCCACCACAGCCGCGGGCAGCTGCCGCGCCAGGCTGGGGATCACCTTCAACATCACCCCGCAGCCCCCCTCGGCCCCACCCATGACGATCACCTTCTCCAAGGGGCTGGCGCTGACGCTCTCCCCCCCCTGCTGGCGAACCGCCTTGATATAACGGATACGCCCCAACTCCACCCGGGCGGCGGCCTTCACCTTGGCCACGATCTGTTCGGCCTGCTCCTCCAGGCTGGCAGCAGCCAGACCGGATGGCTTGGCAATATAATCCACCGCCCCGAAACGCAGGGAGTCAAAAGCGGCCACTGAGCCATCCTGGGTCATGGCGCTGAGCATAACCACCGGCAGGGGGGTGGAGATCATGATATGCTTCAGGGCGGTGAGACCTCCCATCACCGGCATATTGACATCCAGCAACACCAGATCAGGGGCCAATTGGCCAATCATCTCCAGGGCCTGGGCCCCGTTTTCCGCCGCGCCAACCACCCGCAGGGAGGAATAGGGCTCCAGCATTGCGGTTACGGCCCGGCGCATCATGGCCGAGTCATCCACCAGCAGTATGTCTATACCATCTTGCGCCATACCGCTATGGCAGAAGGTACTTTTCGACCTTGGCCAACAGGGCCGGGGCCTTAAACGGCTTGGTCAGATACTCATCCGTGGCTGACATCTTGCCCTTGAGCTTGTCGAGCAGGGAGTCACGGGCCGTGAGCATAATCACCGGAATTTCTTGCAGGGCGGGATCTTTTTTCAGGGCGGACAGCACCTGATAGCCGTCCATAACAGGCATAATCAGGTCAAGGAGGATGAGATTGGGCGACTTCTCCTTACACACGGAAAGGGCGGTCATGCCATCGCTGGCCTCCAGCACGCCGTAACCGGCCCGCTCCAGCATGAGGCAGATCCCCTTACGGGTGGTGTTGCTGTCTTCCACCACCAGAACGGTATAAAAACTGGAGGCAGCGGCCCTACCGTCCAGGCCCTGCTTCTTTTCTTTGATCAGCCTCTGCAGTTCCTTGAACTGGCGGCGCAGATAAATATTTTGCGTGTCACATTTGACCGCCTCCTGCATGGTGGCCAGGGCCTCATCCGGCCGCCCCATGTTCAGATGGACCAGGGCCAGGTTGAAACGGGGCCGGCACTTCTTGCTCTCCCCGGCAACCACCCCCTCATAGCGGGCCTGGGCCTGGACCATGAGCCCCTCGTTGGCGGAACCAGCCTGACCCAGCACCCCCTGGTAGACAAGCTGGCTGGCCTTACAGTTGGCGCAGACGCGGGTCTCCATGGTCACCGGCGCCCAGCAGAAAGGACAATGCCACACCTCTCCGCCGTTAGGGCAGCCGGCCTGCAGGGCCAGGCTAATCTTTTTACCTTCGGCCCGCACCTCGCCATCGCCGGGCAGGATCCAGGCCGCGTTTTTCTGGGCCTTAATCACCACCGCCATATCATTGGCCACCCGACTGAACCAGAGCCAATATTGGCCATTTTTCGGATTACTCTTGAGCAGGGCGGTAAATAAGGCGCGAGCCTTTTCCTCCTCATTGGCCATGGCATGTTGTTTGGCGGCGGCAAAGCTCAAGTCAGCGGCAGAGGGAGCCCCTTGCGCTGCTTGGGCCACGGGCGATGGAGTTTTCTTGGCGGGCTGCTTCTTGGCTTGCGGCGGTTTGCTTGGCGGTGGTGGCTTAACTGAAGAGACGGGACTCTTCTGGGAGGATGCCGGGACGGTACTCTTCCGGGCTTGGGGCGAAGGGGGGGCGGAATCTTGCTCGGCTGTTTTTTTGGGGGGGGCAGGGGTCGTTGCCCGCAGGCTGCTTACGGAACGGTTTATGGCCCGTTCAACTCCCTCCGGCGCCAGATTGTGGAGGCTAAGGGAGACGTCGGGCCAGGCCAAGATTGCGGCCAAGGCATCCTCTCCTGCTTGCGAACCATGACTCGCCTGATACACCTGGCCATCAACCAGAAAAATTGTCCCCACCTTATCGCCGGAGGCCTGGACAACCAGCCGGCAGTGGATATCTTTCTCCGCCATGACCTGCAGGTCTTCAACCAGGCCAGAGCCGGCATAGGGCAAGCCCTCACCTGACTTGTAATGAAGCAAAGACTTCTCCGCACTACCAAGGAGTTCACCCTCCTTGGCAGGCTCGGGAAGGTAGATATAGACATTAAGGCAGTCAGCCAGCAGCTCCTGGGCCTCACTGATATCGCGGGCGGTGGTGGCAATAACCGGAGTGGCGGGTTGATGCTGATTCATATAGGCGACAAGATCAGCAGCACGCATATTGGCCATATCAAGATTGATCAACAGGGTGGCAATGGGGTTTGCCTTGATGATATCCAAGGCCTCTTCCCTGGTTGCGGCAAAGAGCACCTCAGCTGTGACCTTTTTAACTGCCAACCCCACACTCAAAATTTGCTTGTATGGCTGGTGGTCATTGACCACTAGTACAATTGACATGAAAGCCTACCCTCTCTCTCTCGTAATGTTATCAGACCTCGACTCCTGTGGCGTGTTGTGGGAACAAACAGGAAACGACAAAGACTAAAAGCAACACAGATCAGAAATACCCCCAATGATGACGAATGAAAATATCAGCAATCCCGCAATAAACTGATTTTTATGTCTTAATGCCCATGGGCAAATCCCAAGATTATTTTGCCGGATGAAGAAACTTTTACCCTCCACCCCTTTCGCCCAAAAGGTTTTATAAAATAATTTGACCTAATATATCCACTAAGAAATATACAACTTACTGAAATCTGGAGCAATTAGATTCTTCTGAGCCAGGCGGCAATGATAATCACTACGAGGAAAGGCCGGTAATAAGGCCCTTGTTGCCCATCCCGCTCCCGCCACCTGACGAGCAACGGGTGTTAAAGGCAGATCAGCTATAACAATTTGTTTTTACATTGATTTTTTCACAGTAATGAAAAAAATAATCCGGCAAAGGGCCTTTATTCAATAAGGCTTCCAGCCCGGCTCACCATTTTTAGGAGCAGTCAGGCCATCGCCAAATTTCTCCTAAAAAAAATACCCCTGCCACGCCCCACCCCCCAGCTCCTATCTGGCAAATGCACCATATAAGCCTATTAGCCAACCAGCAGAACACGCCTCTCCTGCCCTGTGCTTGCAGGCAGTGAGAGGTTGCCTCTGCGGCAGCAATCTTCTGACTTCTGCCGCAGAGGGAACCGCTGACCAACGGGACACCTTCTCTATATAGCTATGTGAATGACTTATACGTGGGGAAAAATTCAAGAAATTATTTGCTGATGGAAGATGCTCTTTTTGCTAAACGGCCGGGTTTGATCTAACTGTTTACCCCGTTTAAGATAGCGGCCTTGTTCTGTGGGCCATTCACTCCCAGCACGAGCCATGACTGGCTAAAATTCGCCGATACGAACCGCGATGCAGGTAAAATCATCCGCGAAATCTGCCAGACCGCTGAAAGCGGTCACCTCGGCCCTGATGGTGGCGAGGAGATCAGGAAGATCTAAATGATGGCGTTTTTCCACCAGTTCCAGCAACCTCTCCTCGCCAAAGATCTCACCGTCACCACCGGCTGCCTCGGTGACGCCATCGGTATAAAACAACAAGGTATCACCGGGACTCAAGGTTGCCTCGACGATTCGATACTCCTGTTCACTGGCCATTCCGAGAGCAAGATCATTGCCCTTGAGCAGGACTCCGCTGCCCTTCTCTCCCTGGAAATGAATCACCGGCATATGACCGCAATCCACCAGGCCAAGCCGTCCGCCGACCAGATCCAAGCGGGCGTAGCTTAGGGTGACAAACATCTCCAGATCCTGCAGGTTGTCAATACAGTCACCATGGACAGATGCCATTACCTCTGAAGTTGCGGCCAGATCAAAGGCGTTGCCGCCCCCCTCACTTACCCCTACCTGTTGCCGCCTGGCCCCGCACTCGGCCAGTGATTTCGCAAATTTTTGCCGCAACCCGGCCGCAACTAAGGCGGACATGACACCCTTGCCCATCACATCACCCACGAGGATATCCACCTGCCCGTCAGCAAAGACAAAATAATCCGCGAAATCACCATTTAACTGGCCGGCCGGCAACATGGAGGCGGCCAGTTGGGCCCCTTCCAGGTGGAGGGGCGGCGGCACCTGCAACATCTGGCGCTGAATTTCAGCCATCATCGCCTGGCGCTCGCTCACCAGCAGATGATAGTCCACCACCTCCAGCAGGATGCGCCGAAATGGCTCAGGATCGATGGGCTTGGCAAAGAAACGATACACCTCACCCTTATTGATCGCCTCTATGGCCTCCAGCACATCCTGGGTCGCGGAGAGAATCAGGCGCAACACCTGCGGGTAGCGCTCCTTAACCCAGGCCAACAGAGCCATGCCATCCATTTCCGGCATGCGCAGATCAGTGACGATGATATCAATGGCCTCTTTGCCAAACAGGGCCAGGGCCTCCTGACCACCTTGGGCAAAGAGGATTCGGTATGGCTCTTTGCGTAAAAAGCGCTGCAGGGAACTGAGCTGCTCAGGTTCATCATCAACAAAGAGAATGGTGACATCACGAACGGATTTCATCTTCTTCCTCGGCCCTTGGCAGCTCTTTTCCCAGCAGAGCGATTATTACCTGCCACCCGGTCAGTTCTCCCTGTCCAGAGAGGTTCAGTCATCTACTGGAATCTCCTGGCCAACCTCAGCCTTGCCAAGATCCTTGGGAATTCGCAGGGTGAACACCGTGCCACCAGCCTTGGGGCAATGGGCCGTGAGCTGACCATCATGCTTATGAACTATAATATCGTAGGAGATGCTCAACCCCAGGCCAGTCCCCTTTCCCGGCTCCTTGGTGGAGAAAAAAGGTTCAAAGATCCTATCCAGGTGATCAGGCTCTATACCGGAACCGTTGTCGCTGATCTCACAACAGACAAATTGGGCCTCTTCCCAGGTCCTGATCACTATCAGCCCGCCCTTCTTACCGGTCTCCGGACTGATGGATTGAGCGGCGTTGACGATTAGGTTCAAAAATACCTGATTCAACTGATCCGGCAGACAGGGAATCTGCGGCAACTTGGCCAGTTGTTTTTCTATCACCGCGTGATGCTTATATGTATTTCTGGCGATGACTAAGGTGTCTTCAATACCTTTATTAATATTAAAGAGGCGGTAATCACCGCTGTGACTAACCTGACCAAAATTACGCATACTCTCGATAATACTGACCACCCGCTTTAAACCTGTACGTGATTCCGTGAAGATGACCGGAATGTCTTCGAGAAGAAAATCGATCTCGAGAAATTCCTCCTGGGCCGTTATGGCCTGGCGCACGGGCCCTGGCAATTTAGCCATGGCAGCCCGATAGGCCTGAACCATCTCCTGTAAATCTTGGAAGTTATTAGCCAGGGTTGAAAAATTGGTAAAGACGAAATTTATGGGATTGTGCAACTCATGGGCCAGCCCCTCGGCCAACTGGCCAATGGAGGCCATCTTCTCCTGCATCACAAGCTGTGACTGGAGAGAGCGCAACTCACTGGTCCTGGCAAACACCTTTTGCTCCAGGCCTTCGTTGGCCTCCTGCAATTTCTGGTAACTGGCCCGCAACTCTTCCTTTATCGCCAGGCGTTGACTCACGGCGTTTACCCGGGCCAGCACCTCCTCCACCAGGAAGGGCTTGGTGATATAATCTTCCCCGCCCACCTTGAAACCGCGCAGCTTCTCATCCTTCTCGGTTAGGGCGGTGATGAACAGCACCGGGATATGGCGGCTCTTCTTCTCCGCCTTGAGACGCCGGCACACCTCAAAGCCATCCATGGTGGGCATCATGACATCCAGCAGGATAATATCAGGGGAGTGGCCCGCCACATAGCTCAAGGCCTGCCTGCCATCTTCCGCCAAGGCAACCTCATAACCATTTTTGCTGAGCAGGTTACTTAGGATCTGCAGGTTAATGAAGGTATCGTCTACGATAAGGATTTCATGCATCGTGATTAATACCCTTCCTCTCTCCTGGCCGTTACCTGGCTGAATCTCTAATTAAAGGTAAACAGCGGGAGATGATTGCAGTGGTGGCTAGCGCCAAAACAACATTTCAAGACCATCGGTTTTGTTTGATATCAACAATTTACAACCAAGCTACCTGGCAGACTATGCCACTGGCAAAAAAATGAGTCAGCCAAGCAAAGAGACAGTGCCAACAGCTAAGCTATGGGCTGGACCAGTCAGGATTACGCCGCACCTGAAACTCTTCATTAAGGACAAAGGCCTCTGACTGGAGAAAATGAAGGTCCTCCATCCTTTTTACCGGCGCGAACCTGCTGCGCGGCACCTCCAGCAGGGCAGGCCGGGCAAAACATTGCAGGGCCGCACCCATGGCCGTCTCTATCTGGATCACCTCTGTGTCGCAGATCCTCTTGCGATTCTGGATAACAGGCAGGCGCAACTCATTATTAACCAGCAGGGTGTCCAGGGCGCGGAGATCCACCCAGAGGTTGTTGGTATTGAAATAGCTGAACCGGTCGATATCCTGAAACTCACCCAGGTAAGAGTCGGGCACCTGAGCTATCTCCAGCATGGTAAGATTATCCCGGTAAATTACCGGAGAGCCGCCCTTTAGATCGGCATCCGTCTTTCTGGTTACCTCCATGACAAAGTCATGATTGCCGGCCACCATATTGCCTAAGATCAGGGGGGACACCTCGGCCGAAAGGTTATCAATGTTTGAGATAAAGACATAGCGAAAACCAAGCTCCAAAAGATCAGCGAGAAGTCCTGAACCATAGAGGCTGGCGAAAAAATCACCATGGCCGCCAGGACACCAGTCCTCCTCGCTGCCGGTCTCCAAGGGGTGGAGATTATCCACCCGGGTCCGGGGATATTCATTCTGGATAAAGTCCATTATGATAAGGGGAGTGCGGCCAACAATCTCCGAGCTCTTCTGGCCGGTGAAGAAGCTGTTCATCAAGATAAGGGGCATCTCGATACCCAGACTATCGTTCACCGACATCACCTGGCCCAGGACAATTTCCAGGAAGCTCTTGCCGTCCTTGGCCGGGAGGGTACACTTGGGCACCTTGCCGCCCATGGTGGTCGATCTGCCGCCATTTAATTTGACAATGGCGCATCTGGCCATATTTTCCAGGCCAACCCGCAACAACCGTCTCTCCGCCTCACTGCCCACGGCTGGCAGTTGCCCGACATCGTCAGCCGCAGCCGGCTGCACATCCTGCCAGGCCAACTGCTCATCACTATTTTCAAGATTTCGCCACGCCTCAAGGAAAAACTTTATATCACGCCCCCCCACCCCGCGCTGGGCCATCCGGAGCCGAATCAGCTCTTCGATATCTTTCTTCTCAATACTCATTCATGCCCTCTCCGGCGAAAGGAATCTGGCCCTGCCTGACCAAACCATGGGAAGACACCCTGTCGCGGCTTAAAATCATCCGGTACCTGTTCTCCAGGTCAGCAATGATCCTTTGCCAGTCCAGGGGCAGGACCTTAAGACGGGTCCGCACCGGCTGGGCCCACGCCATGGACTTCACCGCCGCCACTATCTCAGCTGTTGTGTCACGATAGAGCAAGCCCCCACCTTCCATAAAAAGCCGGGGCAGAGCGCCAAAATGCGTCGAAACAACTGGTAAATTACAGGCCATGGCCTCAAGGATTGACAGCGGCATGTCAATTGCCTCGCCCCGGCCATTATTTTTCCGACCACCATCAATGTCGCCAGACTCCTCCACCGGAAAGACAAAAAGGTCTGCCGCCTTGTACAGCTCGGAGATATCCTCCAGGTATTCCTCAATAATTATTACCCCAGCCGCGCTCAACTGGTCATGGAGCTCTTTATCCATCGGTTCATCCGAACTGCCCACCAGCACAACCTGCGCCTGGGGGTCACGTTGAATCTCAGCAAAGATATCAATTTTTCGACTTGAACTCAGATGGCCCACATAGAGGATCATCTTTTTATCCCGTGGTATGTTATAGCGCCAGCGAAGTTCCTCTTTCTTCTCCTGGTCCACCGCCATAAACCGGTGGCAGTCAACGCCATTTGGCAACAGGGCGATATCGCAACCATGATCCCGGAAGAAGCGCTCAAAATGGTGTGACTGGGTTAAAACAAGGTCTGGCCGGAGGAGAAAGACAAACTTGCGGGCCCAGCGCCCCAGAGATGGGCGTAAGGCAGAGACCACAGATTTGCTACCTCTTCCGGCCAGGAGGCTGAGAAACTTGAGCATAATCAGCCCGGGCAATGAGGCGCCATGGAGATAATGAATTACCTGGGGCCGAAAACTAAGGAAACGGCGCAGTACTGAAGGGCGAAGAAGAATACTGCCGGTGAGGACCTGAACCTCCTGATTAGCGGCCAGGTGCTCGCAGGTTATGCGGCTAACATTCTTCAGCCCCCCATCTGGGGCCCCGGAAAACTCACCAATTAGACAAATTCGCATATTGTTAGCCATAAACAGTACCCCCGGAGCCATGACGCCCAGAAAAATTTAAATTACTTGCAAAACCCTCTAAACAGCCGCCAAATCGTGCCTTAAACAGGTCAAAACTTACCACCACTTACTGTCCGCAAAAACTTAACTTCTTACTTAGACTCACCACGTTCCAGCCCTGCTGCCGCTCATATGAGACATGATCCATAACTTGCTGAATCAGGAAAAGCCCATAACCGCCATCACCATGACTACTGAAATCAGGGGCTGGAACTGCCGCAAGGTTAAAGGAGTTGTTTTGATCCTTGATGGTGACTCCCAAACCGCAACCTTGGAATTCAAACTCTATCTTGACCCGAAGATCTGGCGGGGCACCATCATCTTGATGCTGAACCGCATTGGTGAACGCCTCACTTAGGGCCAGCTCAAAGGCGTGGCTGTAGGCCTGGCCAGTCACCCGGTTCACCTGTCTGGGGATGACACAGCTGGCCGCCTGGCCTGCCATCTGCGCGGCCAGAGCCAGGTAGGTGAGATTGGCCGGCAGTTCCAGAGAGAGGCGCTGGTTCACTCCCCCCTCTCCCTGATGAAACTATCCAGGGCGCTCTGCCGTTGGGCAAAGATCTCAAAGAGACGGTTGGCCGAAGTCAGATCAAATACCCGCTGCACGTTATCATTGGGGCAGGCGATCTTCAGATCCCGCCCCCCCTTCCGCAACCGGCGCACCGCCGCAATCAACGCGCCTAGACCAGAGCTGTCCATAAAATCCACCGCTGAAAAGTCCACCACCCCCCCCCTCTCGACACAGTCAGCGGCCATCAGTTGTTGCCGCAGGGCAGGGGCAGTGTTGGCGTCCAACCGGCCGTAGGGGGTAAAGATACAGACATCCTGGACGACACATTGGGAAAAACGCATCAGCGCACCTCATAAATATCTAAATGACAAAAAGGGCAAAGGCCATGGCACCCGGGCCTTAACGCCCTTAAATTGGCAAGCCGGTTTGCATATTGCAACAGTCTAACCGGCAGGATCGTTTCACAAATCGAGTGGCAGGGATGAAATTATTCTAGCACAAAAAGGCAGTCAAAAAAAAAGGGATTTCCTTAGATTTTTTTGGCCCGCCTCTCTTGGCAGACAAAAGATCTTTGCCAATTACTGCTGAGGAAATATAATCTAGAGTGATCCCCCTTGGTCTGGTAAGTTGACCAAATAACAATGAAAATTAACCGCCCAGCCGCGCAACCCAGCCAAGTGCTGGGCGGCAAATCCCCTCAGGATAAAAAACGATGGATCTCTCCCCTATCTACGCCCTTATTCCAGCAATTGCCGATAACCTCTGGGCCCAGTTCCTGGTCACCATTTTTTTCTACGGCCTGCTGGCCGCCATGGCAGATATTATCGTTAAACGTGTCTTGAAGCGCTTAAGCGCCAAGGCTGACAATGATCTCTATGACGCCATAATAGATTTCATTCACGCCCCCCTCTACCTCACCATCCTGATCCTCGGCTTTCTCCACGGTTTTTCCCTCTTCACCAATAACGAGCTGTGGCCTCATTTTGTTAGGCTGGGCAAGTCACTGATACTCCTCATCTGGTTCTTCACCCTGGTCAAGATATTATCCTTTCTCGCCAGGCACCCGATCAGCACCCTGCGGGGAAAGGTGGGGCAGGACATGGTCAACCTGGGCCAGAAGCTGGGTGTGGTCTTTTTCTCCATGCTGACGGCCTACTGGCTCCTGGGCATCTGGCAGATTGACCTGACTCCGCTCCTCGCCTCAGCCGGTATCGCCGGTATTGCCATTGCCCTGGCCGCAAAAGACACCCTGGCCAACTTTTTTGGCGGTATAAGCCTCTTTGCCGATGGCGCCTTTAAGGTGGGAGATTACATAATAATCGACAACAACGAGCGGGGTGAGGTAATTGAACTGGGAATCAGGTCCACCAAGGTCCTCACCCGTGATGATGTCCTTGTTAATATTCCCAACTCCATCCTGGCCAACTCGAAGATCATCAATGAAAGCGCCCCCAACCCCCTCTACCGCATTAAAATCCCGGTATCTGTGGCCTATGGCTCTGATCTCGGCCAGGTTGAAGATATCCTCCAGGGAATCGGCCAGAACCACCATGGGATCGTAAGCTCCCCCGCCCCCCGGGTGCGGCTCCGCCTGTTGGCAGACTCTGGCCTTAACTATGAACTGTTGGTCTGGGTGAAAGACCCCCGCGAACGCGGCATGCAGACCCACCTGCTGTTACGCGAAATCTATGAACAACTGAATAAGGCCGGTATCAGCATCCCCTTCCCGCAACAGGAAATCCACCTGCACCGCCTCCCCACCGCCAGTAGTTAAGAGCCGTAAGCCAACCAGGACAGTGAAAGGCTAAGGCGTTGCGCCAGATAAATAATTTCCCAATAGAACGTCATTTTCCCCTAAGGCAGAGCAGCCCCTGGGGAAAAAACTCCTTGTCTGCCAGGGGGAAATATGGACATAATAAAGGATAGGCAAGCAACAAGAGTCAATATTATTAACTACTTACGCCGAGAACCAGACTTTCCTAAAGTGGAATAGTCACCACCCCAGCCATTGCCAACATGCCCCGGCCCTTACTATCCATAATCTTCTGCCTGCTTCTGGCCCTGGCCCTGCCCCTCTTCAGCCCGGCCAGCGAAAATGGTCCTGCCCTACTGCTCCGGCCGATCATTAATCTGGAGAAGAACAAGAGAGGGGACGATGGCAGGCCACAGCTGGTCTTGCCTGAGCAAATGGGTCCGGCAGAGCTGGCAGCAACGTCTCCCCTCTTTTCCGGCCCTGGCGGGCTGGGCGACCTTGACATTTTTGCCCTCAGCGTAGGGGCCTCATTCTCATTTAGTGACTGGCTGGGATTTGACGCCACCTATGCCGTACCCCTGAGGGAGGAGGAGTTAAGTCGCCAGGACGACAACTACACCCTTGAGGCCATGGTAACCATGCAGTTTTAGCCAAACCCTTATTCCCTTCTGCCCCAAACAGAGCTCACTCTCCCACCGCCCCATGAATCTTGCGTCACTAAAAAAGGCCCCTACCATTTTCAGCGCGTCGTTGAAGAAAACAGCGCCCCTACTGCGCGCCGTCCAGTCGTCGGCCCACAGCCGGGAAATCTTCTTGCAGGCCGGCTCCCTTTCCTTCAAGCTCCTGCAATCCTTAATCCCCATGCTTGCCCTGATCTTCGCCGTGGGCAAGGGTTTTGGCATCCAGGACACCCTGGAGCCCATCATCATGGAGCATCTGATGGGCAAGGGCATTGCCGATGACCTGATACCCAAGGTCCTGCAATATGTGGACAATACCAATGTCAAGGCCCTGGGGGTCATCGGTCTCATCTTCATCCTCTCCACGGCGCTTTCCATGATCAGCGGGGTGGAGGACTCCTTCAACCGGATCTGGGGGGTAAGCAACGCCCGCCCCTTCTTCCGCCGTTTCACCACCTATCTGACCATGCTCATGATCAGCCCTCTGCTGCTCATGATTACCATCAGCCTCTCAGCCATGTTAAGCAGCAACACCATCACCCAGCGGCTGATGGAAATCGGCGTTATGGCCGGCGTCATGCGTTTCTGGGTAAGCAGCCTGCCGTGGCTGGCCAGCATCATCATCCTCACCCTGGTGTATAAGATCATCCCCAACACCAATGTCAAGATCCGTCCCGCCCTGATCGCCGGGGTCATCGCCGGCGTCTGCTGGCAATGCAATCAGTTCATCTTCATCAAGTTCCAGATCGGCGTGGCCCGCTTCAACGCCATTTACGGCACCTTTGCCAGCGTGCCCATCTTCATGCTCTGGGTATTTTCAAGCTGGCTCATTGTCCTTTACGGCGCCCGGCTGGGCCACTGCTGCCAACATAAGGTGGGCATCTTCACCGATGACAGTGAGGCCATAAGTTTTGCCAACCAGGAAAACATCCTCCTCCTCCTGCTGAAGAGATTATGTCAGGAGTTTGATGGAGGGAGGCGGGGGGCCTATGCCACTACCCTGAGCGACGAGTTTGAGCTCCCCTTGCCCTATATCACCCGCGGTTTAAACGCCCTTATCAAAATGGGCTATGTCACCGAGGTTGCGGGGGACGAAGACCCTTTTTTCATGCCATCGAAACCAAGCGAGGCCATTCTTCTGGCTGATTTTTTTATTGCCCACCGCCAGTTAGGCCGCGACCCTGATCGCCTGCGCCAAAATGCCAAGATCAACAGTCTCACATCTCTGCAGGCTGAACGCCAGGGGGCCGTCCAGAACCTCTTTCAGGACAAAACCATAACCAGCCTGTACCAGAAGGAGTAGGTGAGAGGCGTCGTGGCAGCTGTAGGAGATCAGTCATTATGACCATCCTGGCCGATATTCTCTCGCACCGCTTCTGGCGCCGGGCCATCATGGCCTCGCTCTTCCTCCTCCTCTTCTACACCATCCTCGGTTTCTGGCTCGTGCCAAAACTGATCCAGCAGAGGCTGCGCCAGGATCTCAACTTTCACCTGCAGCGCCCGGCTGAGGTGGGTCAGGTAAGCTTAAATCCCTTCAGCCTGCGCCTCACCATCTCCCAGGTCAAGGTCATGGAAGCAGATGGCCAGGGGGAGTGGCTCTCCTTCAGTGAGCTTTGGGCCGACATGGCCCTCTTTCCCTCCCTGGTCAACCGTATTGTCGTGCTGCAAGGCCTGAAGATCAGCGACCCGCACTTTCTTCTGGTCCTTGAAGATGATAACAGCCTTAACATCTCCGACCTCTCCAGGCTCCTCACCGATAGAGTTATCATGGAGAGGCTGGAACGACTCTCGGCCATGCGCCTCCACAACCTGCAGGTGACTGGCGGCGAATTCACCTTCGTTGACAAGGCGGTGGGCTCAACCAGTAAGGCCAGCAAAGTTGCCATCAGTCTGCCATTTCTCTCGGCCCAGCCAGACGATGCCGACATATCCATAACACCGCGCTTCTCTGCCATAATTAATGACGTTCCCCTGGTCATGGAGGCCAAGAGCAAGCCGTTCAGCCAGAGCCGGGAAACAGGCATCAGCCTCTCCTTCACCGACCTGGACCTAACCAGTTTCCAGCCCTATCTCGCGCTGTTCAGCGCCATCAACCTCAAACAGGGCCGCCTGGCCCTGGATCTCAATATCGCCTTTGCGGTGAAGGGTGAGCAGCCGGATCTAGTGATCAGCGGCAGGACCCGGCTGGATGAGATCAGCCTCAACGGTCCCGGCTCAGAGCAACTTCTCTCAGCGCAGGCCGTGGAGGTGGAAATAGCCCGCCTTGATCTCTTTGCCCGCCGTTGTCAGCTCAAGCAGATAACCCTTGACGCCCCCAACCTGCACCTGGTCCGCCAGGCTGACCGAACTTTCAACTTCAATGATCTCATAGCCCACCCCCCGCCCCCCCAAAAAAGCAACCATGACCCAGCAGAGGCCAAGGCCAACAGCGGCAAGGAGTTACCGGAGAGCAGCTCCCCGCCGCAACTGTCCATAGCAAAAATTAGCGTTAACCAGGGAAAGCTCACCCTTACCGACGAGACAAAAAAACCTGCGGCCGGCCAGGTGATAGAGGGACTGACAGTAAGGATCGAAAACTTCAATAGCGGCAGCAGCCCAAGCCGGGTTGATATTTCGGCCCAGATCAACAATGACGGCCACCTTGAACTATCCGGCACCCAAAGCAGCAAGCCCTTGGCCGCCGACCTTGAGCTTGCCCTCTCCCTGCCCCTGGGTCCCCTGCAGCCTTACCTCTTTCCCAGACGAAATATTGTTGCGGCCCGTGGCCAGGCCGGACTTAGCGGCAAACTGGCCTTAAAACCTGGGGGAAAAAACAAAAATTTGCAGATAAGTTTTCAAGGCCAGGCGGATCTCAACGATCTCCGCCTGGACAACAACAAGGGGGCCAAGATATTGAAGGTGGGCGGGGTGAAGGCCGAGCAGGTCTCAGCCTCTTATCCTGAGTTGGCCCTGGCCATGGGCCAGGTGGAGATCCAACGCCCCAGCCTCTACCTGACCATCGACAAAAGTGGTAAGACAAACCTGGCCGCCCTTGGGGAGGAGGGTCCTAAGAAGAAGAAGGAAAAGAAAAAAAAATCTGGGCCAGAACCAGGGGCCAAGCTCACCGCCGGCGAGATAACAGTAGATAAGGGGCAGATCCACTTCCAGGACAACTCCCTGGTGATGCCCATGGAGATGAAGTTTCACGACATAAACGGCCAGATATCGCAGTTAATGGCCGACAAGGCGAGCAAGTTCGCCTTAAAGGCGGTCCTGGACAACCATTCCACCTTTACCAGCCAGGGCCGCCTTAACCCCTTCCCGGCCCAGCGCAGTTTTGATTTCAACCTCAAAATAAAGGATCTGGACCTGAGCCGTTTCAGCCCCTACAGCGCCACCTATGTGGGCCATAAGGTCCACACGGGCAAGCTGTTCCTTAATCAAAACAACAAGCTCCATAGGGGAAGGGTCAGGGTGGACAACGATATCTTTATTGATCAGTTGCGCCTGGGGGAGAGGGTGAAGAGCAAAAAGGCCAAAGAGCTGCCACTGCGCCTGGCCATTGGCCTGCTTAAAGACGTGCGGGGGGAGATCCACCTCCATGTGCCGGTGGAAGGTTCCTTGGACGACCCGGAGTTCAGGGTGGACTACGCCATCCTCCAGGCCCTGGTCAACATAGTGATGAAGGCGTCCACCACGCCTTTCAACCTCCTTGGCAGCCTTATTGCCTTAAGCGAGGAGGACCAGTATGTGACCTTCGCCCCGGCCAGCAGCGTTATCACCAGGAAGAAAGAGGCCCCTTTGAAAAAAATCGCCCATGTCCTGGAGAATCGGCCAATCCTGAAGCTGGAGATTATGGGCCAGGCCGATACCAGCTCTGACCGCCAGGCTATTGCCGACCAGCGTCTTTTGCGGCTGTTGGAGAAGGAAAAAAGAAAGGTCCTGGCCAGGGAGTCGGGCCGCGGCAAGGGGCCGGACAAGGTGACGATCAGTAAAAAGGAATTCAGCACCTATCTGGCCAGGGCCTATGGGGCGGCGAAGTTCAAACGGCCCCGCAACGCCCTGGGCGGTCTGGAGGAGCAAGATGAGAGGGAGATGGAGAGGCTGCTGCGGGAAAACATTGAGGTGAGCGAGCTGGATCTCCAGCACCTGGCCCGGGCCCGGGCCCAGGCCGTGGCGGATCACCTGAAGGAGAATATGGGGATAGACGCCCACCGTCTTATGGTCTTAGAGCCGGAAAAGAGTAAGCCCGGGCAGGCCCGCCGGGTGACCGTGACCCTGAGATAACAATTTTGCTTTAGTGTTCACGCCTTACGGCTTCCAGCGCCCTGCCCCCTGTTTACGTAGCCGGATATGGCTCGGGGTGATCTCCACCAGTTCATCATCGTTGATGTAGGCGATACAATCCTCCAGGCTCATATCCAGATGGGGGGTGAGGACCACCGCGTCATCGGAGCCAGAGGCGCGGACGTTGGAGAGCTTCTTGCCCTTGGCCGGGTTAACCACCATATCGGCCGGCCGGCTGTTTTCGCCGATGATCTGGCCGCCATACACCTCTTCCCCGGGGCCGATGAAGAGCTTACCCCGCTCCTGGAGGTTGGCCAGGGCGTAGGCCACGGTGACTGCCGTCTCCTTGACGATCAAGACCCCATTGATCCGGTTGATAATATCGCCGGCATGGGGGCCATACTCGCTGAAGATATAGTTCATGATGCCCATGCCTTTGGTGTCGGTCATGAACTCGGAGCGGAAGCCAAGCAGGCCCCGGGTGGGGATCTTGTAGACCAGGCGGGCCATGCCGTTCTCGTTGTGCATCTCCTGCATCTGGCCCTTGAGGCGCCCCAGTTTTTCGATGACCGGGCCCTGATACTGCTCATCCACACTGACCGTTAACTCCTCGTACGGCTCCAGCTGCTGGCCGCCCTCCTCCTTAAAGATAACCTGGGGCCGGGTCACCTGAAACTCATAGCCCTCGCGGCGCATCTTCTCGATGAGGATGGAGAGATGGAGCTCACCCCGGCCCGAGACCTTAAAGCCCACCCCCTGGGTGAGCGGCTCCACCACCAGGGCCACATCGGAGAGGGTCTCCCGCCGCAGCCTGTCTTCAATGTGACGCGAGGTGACATACTTACCCTCCTTGCCGGCAAAGGGTGAGTCGTTGGGAATGAAGTTCATGGAAAGGGTGGGAGGATCGATCTCGATTAAGGGCAGGGGTTGCGGGTCCTGGGAATCGACAAAGGTCACCCCCACCGTCACGTCCTCCATGCCGGCTATGGCGACGATCTCGCCCACCACGGCCTCATCCACCGCTACCTTCTCATTACCCTCGAAGCGAAAGAGCTTGGAGATCCTGATGGGCGAGATGGAGCCGTCCCGGCGGGCCACACTGATGTCCTTATTTACCTGCAGGGCGCCATTAACCACCTTACCGACACCAAGGCGGCCCATATAGGGCGAGTAATCGATGGTGTTGATCTGCATCTGCAGGGGCGCGGCGCTGCTGCCCTTGGGGGCGGGAATGTGGCGGACGATCATCTGGGATATCGGCTCCATGGTCATGTTGCCATCACCCTCCTCAAAGCGGGCGTAACCCTCCTTGGCCGAACAGTAGACAACCGGAAAGTCGAGGAGCTCATCAGGGGCGTCCAGCTTGACAAAGAGATCAAATACCTGGTCCAGGACCCAGTCGCAGCGGGCCGCGGGCTTGTCTATCTTGTTGATCACCACCACCACCGGCAGGTTATGGGCCAGGGCTTTTTTCAGAACAAAGAAGGTCTGGGGCATGGGCCCCTCCTGGGCATCCACCAGGAGCAGGCAGCCGTCACTCATGCGCAGGATCCGCTCCACCTGGCCACCGAAGTCGGCATGACCCGGGGTGTCGATGATATTGATCCAGTGGTCCTCATACTGATAAGAGCCATTCTTGGAGGTGATGGTTATCCCCCGCTCCCGCTCCAGATCCATGGAGTCCATGAGACGATTGGCCACCTGTTGATTGTCGCGGAACATGCCCGACTGCTTGAAGAGCTGATCCACTAGCGATGTTTTGCCATGATCAACATGGGCGACAATGGCGACGTTACGAATCTTCTGGGGGTCCATAGATCTATCCTGGCAGCCAAGGGCCGCATATTTTTTTTCTAATCACCACTTAAGTTTCAGCCACTATTGCTGCTAAACTGGCTGAAAGTCGATGGTAATCAGATATTTTATAACCACAGGGGTTAAAGAAATTATAACTATCTCGCGGCATCTAGGCGGCAAGAAAAAAATTACGCTAAAAGATAGCGTTTTGAGAAAGGCCCTTGCTTTTACCGTAAAGGGGGGAAACCGTCAAGAAAGACGATTGTTAAGATCAACGAGAAGCTCATCTGGCGAGGCGCAGGTGGGGACGACCAGAAGGTGGGACTTGCTTAACTCATGGGGATACTCAAACTGCTGTTGCTGCTTGACAAAGATGTCCCAGGTACCGTCTGAGACCGCCTCTGGGTCTTCGGCCCGGCGCAGGAGGCGCTCCCGGGTCTCGGCCGGGGGGCAGGTACAGAGAATGAAGGTGTAATCATAGCTGGTCCCGCACGCCTCAACAAGGCGCCAGCGCTCGCTCTTCTTGTGATAGGAGCCGTCCAGCACCACGCTTTTGCCGCCTGAAAGCTCGGCCAGGGCCCGGCTCCAGAGCTCGTAATAGGTGCGGCGGGAGAACTCCGGCGTATAGATACCAGCGCCAAAGGCGGCAGCCGCCCCGCCCTTTAAACCAGCCAGCTCCTTGCGCACCACGTCGGAGTTATAGTAGGGCAGATCGTTACGCTGGGCGAAAAGCTGGGCCAGGGTGGATTTACCGCTGGCGATGAGCCCCATGAAGATGAAGAGCTGCGGCCCCTTAAGACTTGGCATAGGAGTGGGCCAGGCCAAAGTATTTGGCCGCTGCGTCCAGGGCCGCGGCCTGGGTCGCCCCATCCACCTCCGGGGCGTGGGCGGTGAAGAGGCCTATCTTACCGCGCACGTAAGCCCGGTAACATTTATAAAAATTCAAAACCTCGCGCAACCCCTCATCCCCGGAGCGGGCCACGAAGCTTTCAATAAAATAGGAGGAGAGATCAGTTAAGCCGCGGAAATCAAGGTCCATGGCCAGAAAGGCCACGTCGCTGGCCACATCGTGGTAGCGGAAACGCTCATTAAACTCGATACAGTCGAATATATAGACCTGATCCGGGGCCAGGCAGATATTGGCCGAGTAGAGGTCGCCATGGCAGTCGCGCACCTGGGCCAGCCGGCTGGTAAATATTTCCTCCCGGGCCAGGAACCCCTTGGCGTAGCTTGAAATCTCAGCAAACTGCTCCTGACTTAAGGGGCCGTCATCACTAATAAAGCCTTCAGTCTGCTCAAAGTTCTCCAGGACATTTACCGCCACGCTCTCAGCCTTGCCAAAACCCTGGATCTCAGGACCTACGGCGGCCGCAGCGTAAAAGGGCACCAGCCGCTGGACGATGGCGTCGATGCTATCTTCGGTCAACTCGCCCCGGCCAATGACCTCAGCCATCATGCCCTCCTCTGGCATGCGTTTCATCTTGAGACCATACTCCTCCACCTCGCCAGAGCCGGCCAGGGCAAAGCCATTCCCCTCCCTGGTAACGGCCAGGGTGGTGAGATAAATATCGGGGCAGAGACGGCGGTTGAGGCGCAGCTCCTCCTCGACGAAGTGCTGGCGCTTGGCAAGAGAGGTGAAGTCGAGGAAACCAAAGTCCACCGGTTTTTTGAACTTGTAGACAAAGTCACCGGCCAGGAGGACGTAAGAGATGTGGGTCTGGACCAGATCCACCTTATCCACCGGATGGTCATAGTGGCTGGGATCAAGAAAATAGTTGATATAGGCGGGCAGGGCGGGATCAGACATTTTTTTATTTTTTCTAGGGTGGGAGAGAAAAAAATACTCCCGGCAGGTAATGGGGGGCAGGCTTAGCTTAGACCAAAACAGCGAAAGAGCAGAGGGAAGCCCCCCTGCCCTTTCGCTGTTTTTTTGCTCCAAGGGTTACAGAGCAATAAAAAAACTAATAGCGGTAATATTCCGGCTTATAGGGGCCGTCCACTGCTACGCCGATGTAATCGGCCTGCTCTTTGGTCAGGGTGGTGAGGTTGGCGCCAATCTTCTGTAGATGGAGGCGGGCCACCTTCTCGTCCAGGTGCTTGGGCAGGAAGTACACCTTGTTCTCCAGCTTGTCGCCGTTATGCCACAGCTCGATCTGGGCCATCACCTGGTTGGTAAACGAGTTACTCATGACAAAGCTGGGATGACCGGTGGCGCAGCCCAGGTTGACCAGGCGGCCCTCGGCCAGAATAATCAGCCGCTTACCGTCCGGGAAGATCACATGGTCCACCTGGGGCTTGATGTTCTCCCAGGTAAGCTCGCGGACGCTGGCGATGTCGATCTCTGAATCAAAGTGACCGATATTGCAGACAATGGCCTGATCCGGCATGGCGTCCATATGGTCCCTGGTTATGACGCGGAGGTTACCGGTACAGGTGACGAACACCTCGCCGCGCGGCGCGGCCTCCTCCATGGTCACCACCCTATAACCCTCCATGGCGGCCTGCAGGGCGCAGATGGGGTCGATCTCGGTGACCAGCACCGTGGCCCCCATGCCGCGCAGGGCCTGGGCGCAGCCCTTGCCCACATCGCCGTAACCCACCACCACGCAGGTCTTGCCGGCGATCATCACATCGGTGGCCCGTTTGATCCCGTCAATGAGGGACTCACGGCAGCCGTACAGGTTATCAAACTTTGATTTGGTCACTGAATCATTGACGTTAAAGGCGGGGGCCATGAGCTTGTTGTCCCGGGCCATCTCGTTTAAGCGCAAAACGCCGGTGGTGGTCTCCTCGCTGATCCCTTTGATATCCTTCATCAACTCCGGGTACTTTTCATGCATCACCAGGGTGAGATCGCCGCCATCGTCTAAGATCATGTTGGGTCGCCAGCCGTCCGGGCCAAAGATGGTCTGCTCGATACACCACCAGAACTCCTCCTCGCTCTCGCCCTTCCAGGCAAAGGTGGGGATACCGGCCGCCACCATGGCAGCAGCGGCGTGGTCCTGGGTGGAGAAGATGTTGCACGACGACCAGCGCACCTCGGCGCCAAGATCCACCAGGGTCTCCATGAGGACCGCGGTCTGAATGGTCATGTGCAGGCAGCCGGCAATGCGGGCCCCGGCCAGGGGCTTTTCGGCCCGGGCCTCCTCACGTACCGTCATCAGCCCCGGCATCTCGGTCTCGGCGATGGCCACCTCTTGCCGACCCCACTGGGCCAGTTCCATATCAGCGACCTTAAAGTCGCCAGATTCCATTACAGGATTAGACATTTTTCACTCCAAATATTTTTTAAATCTTTTATTTCGTTCTTAAGTAAGCAACCGCAGAGAACCAAGGAGCCAAGGAGCCCTAAAAAAGTTCCGCAGTGGTGCAGATTTGGTCATTTAGGCCAGCGCAGCATACCAAAGGTATGTGAGCTGGCAAAAATGGCCAAAGATGCGCTGCTGCTGGACTTTTTACTTCAGGCCCGCGGCGGCTCGCAGCTCGTCGGCCTTATCGGTTTTCTCCCAGGTGAACTCGTCATACTCGCGGCCAAAATGACCGTAGGCCGCGGTCTTCTTATAGATGGGCCGTAAGAGGTCCAGCTGCTGGATGATCGCCTTGGGCCGCAGGTCAAAATGACTCAAGACCAGCTCCCTGATCTTGTCATCACTCACCTTGCCAGTGCCGAAACTCATGACGTTCACCGATACCGGCTGGGAGATACCGATGGCATAGGCAATCTGGACCTCCACCTGCTCGGCCAGGCCGGCGGCGACGATATTCTTGGCCACGTAACGGCCCATGTAGGCCGAAGAGCGATCCACCTTGGACGGGTCCTTGCCGGAGAAGGCGCCGCCGCCGTGGGAGCCCACCCCGCCGTAGGTGTCGACGATGATCTTACGGCCGGTAACGCCGCAGTCACCCACCGGGCCACCGATGACAAAACGGCCGGTGGGGTTGATGAAGTATTTGGTATTCTTGTCCAGCATCTCCACCGGCAGGACCGGCTTGATGATCTCCTCCATCACCCCTTCCTTCAGGTCACCATAGATCACATCAGGCGAGTGCTGGGTGGAGAGGACCACCGCCTCAATGCGGCTGGGCTTGCCATCGACGTATTCAATGGTTACCTGGCTCTTGGCGTCAGGCCGCAGCCAGGGCAGGCGCCCCGCCTTGCGCACCTCGGACTGGCGCTTCACCAGCCGATGGGCGTAGGTGATGGGCATGGGCATAAGGACCCGGGTCTCATTGCAGGCGTAACCGAACATCAAACCCTGGTCACCGGCCCCCTGGTCCAGGTCCACGCCGCTGCCCTCATCCACGCCCTGGGCGATATCCACCGACTGCTTGTCGATGCTGGTGAGGATGGCGCAGGACTGGGAATCAAACCCCATGTCTGAGGAGTTGTAGCCGATCTCTTTGACCGTATCACGGATGATCTGGGGCATATCCACCCAGGCCGAGGTGGTGATCTCACCGGAGATGATGACCATGCCGGTGTTGACCATGGTCTCACACGCCACCCGGGCCTGCTTATCATGGACCAGGATGGAGTCGAGGATGGCATCGGAGATCTGGTCGGCCACCTTATCGGGGTGGCCTTCGGAGACGGACTCGGAGGTAAACAGAAAGTTGGACATTGATGTTACCTATTTATTTGTAATTATAAAAAAGAGAAGATCTAAATATTCTTATCTCAAAAAGCAGAGAACTTTTCTTTCTAACGAGGGTACGGAGAAAATGCAAGGGGCCAGGCGACATTTATCATTATGACTCTTAACAATTCTCAGCTGAGCCATTAACCCGGCAGGAGATGCCCTTTTTCCGCTTTTGCCTTGAAATTTCTTGATCTCCTAGATTCCCTGCGCCAAACACGTAATCGCGCGACTTCGCTGCTAAAATTAGGTATGTGTTTGGCTACGTTCATCAAGGAAATAGTACGAAATTTTCTGGACTACGCTCCCAAAAGAGCATCTCCAGCCCCTACTGAGAATTGTTAAGAGTCATATTTAGCATTAAACAAAGGCGACCCCGCCCCAGGAGGGACGGTAATTGCTACTTATAGGCGCGGTGACAGTCACTCTTTAAATCCTTTACCCTGGCCACCCCCTGCCGGGCCCTGGCGAAATCACCCCGGCCGGCCGCGGCGAGAAGATCCTCAATCTCCGCCACACATTGCTGCCACAGTCTTGCCCAGCTTTCCGGCGCTTCCGCGCCATAAAGAGCCGCCGTGGCCAACAGCTCTTCGCTTACCGCCGGGGCGGGAAGCCTACCAGCCGCCACATCGGCCATCACCTGTTTCCAGAGAGCGCTCACCTTCTTCTTCTGGGCCTTGGCGCCATGGGGCCTGCTCTTACCCCTGTGGCGGTGGTGACCGCCGCCCTTTTTCCCTGCTCCTTTGCCATCCTTTTGCCGCGCCCCCTTGGCCGGGGGGGGACAATCGCAGTGCGCGCCGGGGAGAGCGGCAACCAGGCTTATATCAAGCTTTACCTGGCCACCGCTGAGCTTCTGCTTCATCTTCCACTTCAGGGGCTGGCCCACGGCAAGATTCACTCCGCCCACCTCAACCTGGCCATCTGCCAAGAGATCGGCGAACCCCTTTAACTGTTCGGCAATCTCTACCAGAGTAATTTTTTCAGCCATAATCTTTCCCTTCTTTTTGCGATGACAGGCCACCTGAAAAAGGCTCTCCACCTCATAATTTAAACCAGAAAAACCCAAAAAAATAAAACCGCTAAATTCACGGCGACAAGTTTCCCACAAAATGACCAGCCACCACCACCTTTTTAATAATAATTACTATAAAGCAGCTGGTCTAAGCTGGCATCATATTATTGTTAAGAAGTTTTTGAACCGGGCCCAATATTGGCCAGCCACCCCCATCCATATTGCTTTTTTTGCCATTTCCAGGTAAAGAAGCGTGTTTTTTGCAAGTTTTTAACAGCACTACTCTTCCCTCCAGCAAGAGAGATAAAATCTTGGAGATAATCCGTAAAAAAACCAGGCAGATCAAGGTAGGACCGGTACCAATCGGCGGCGATGCCCCCATTGCTGTCCAGTCCATGACCAACACCGACAGCCGGGACGTTGCTGCCACGGTGGCCCAGATCAAGGAGCTGGAAGATGTGGGCTGCGAGATTATCCGGATCGCTGTCCTGGATCTTGAGGCAGCCGCGGCCATCAGCAAGATCAGAAGCCAGATCGCCATTCCCCTCATCGCCGACATCCACTTTGACCATCGCCTGGCCGTGGCCGCCATGGAGCATGGGGCCCAGGGCATCCGGATCAACCCGGGCAACATCGGCGGGCCAGAGAAGCTCTCTAAGGTGGTGGACGCGGCCAAGGCCCATGGGGTCTCCATCCGGGTGGGGGTGAACTCCGGCTCGGTGGAAAAGGATATCCTGCGTAAATATGGCCACCCCACCCCCCAAGCCTTGGTTGAAAGCGGTCTGCGCAACGTGGCCCTGCTGGAGGGCCAGGGATTTCACGAGATAAAAATCTCGCTGAAGTCCTCCGACGTCCTCACCACCATCGCCGCCTACCGGCAACTCTCCGAGGCCAGCGACTACCCCCTTCACCTGGGGGTTACCGAGGCGGGGGGGCTCATCGGCGGCACGGTAAAATCATCGGTGGCCCTGGGCATCCTGCTCTCCGAGGGCATTGGCGACACCTTCCGCATCTCCCTGACCCGTGACCCGGTGGAGGAGATCAGGGTCTGTTATGAGCTGTTGCGTTCTTTAGGCCTACGCCAGCGGGGGCCGGAGCTGATCAGCTGCCCCACCTGCGGCCGCTGCCAGATAAATTTATTTGATCTGGCCGAGAAGGTGGAGCGTCACCTGCAGACCATGAAAACACCACTGAAGGTGGCGGTGATGGGCTGCGTGGTCAACGGACCGGGCGAGGCCAGGGAGGCGGACATCGGCCTGGCCGGCGGCAACGGCCTGGGCATTATCTTTAAGCATGGCAAGCTGTTCAAGAAGGTAGCCGAAGAGGAGCTCTTTGCGGTCTTTGTGGCCGAGCTGGATAAGATGGCTGAAGAGAAAGGCAGCCGGAAACCCTGAAGCAGATCAATAAACTTTTTTTCACCGCAGATAAGCGCAGACTTCGAAGACGCAAAGTTTAAAAAATAGAAGATGTTAACTTTGCGCCTTTGCGGTTAGCGGTTTTGTTAATTTTCAAGATAGCCTTAATTAAAAATATCTCACAGAAATCCCCATTCATAATTACCAATAGAGACTCACAAAAAATGCGCTACTCCAACCTGCTCATCCCCACCCTGAAGGAAGATCCCCATGAGGCTGAGGTGATCAGCCACAAGCTACTGCTGCGGGCCGGTTATATCAGGAAACTCACCAGCGGCACGTACAACTATCTGCCCCTGGGGCTAGCCGCCATCCGCAAGGTGGAAAATATCGTCCGGGAGGAGATGAACCGGGCCGGGGCCCAGGAGATCCTCATGCCCATGGTCCAGCCGGCCGACCTGTGGCAGGAGTCGGGGCGCTGGCAGAAGTATGGGGCGGAACTGCTGCGCATGCAGGACCGCCACCAGCGCGACTGCTGCTTAGGGCCCACCCATGAAGAGGTGATCACCGATCTGGTCCGGCGTAACATCCAGTCCTACCGGCAGCTGCCGGTGAACCTCTACCAGATCCAGACCAAGTTCCGCGACGAGATCAGGCCCCGTTTCGGCCTCATGCGGGGCCGGGAGTTCCTGATGAAGGACGCCTACTCCTTTTCCGCCGACAATAAGGGGGCCCAGCAGAGCTATAAAGAGATGAGCGCCTGCTACCACCGCATCTTCCAACGCTGCGGCCTGAAATTCCGAGCCGTTTCGGCCGATTCGGGTGCCATTGGCGGCAGCTTCTCCCACGAGTTCATGGTCCTGGCCGACACTGGCGAGGACACCGTGGTCATCTGTAATAAGTGCGACTATGCCGCCAATATGGAGAAGGCAACCTGCCAGCCTGCCAGCCTTGCCCAGGACGAGGCGGCGGAACTGGTCCGGGTTGAGACCCCGGGCAAACGCAAGGTGGCCGCCGTCTGTGACTTTCTGGCCATCAAGCCTTCCCAGCTGGTCAAGACCCTGGTCTACATGGTGGAGGGTGAACCGGTGGCGGTACTCCTGCGCGGCGACCACGTGGTGGAGGAGGTGAAGCTTGCCAACCTCCTGGGGGTGAGCGACGAAGAGATCCGCCTGGCCGACGACAAGGAGGTGTATGACGCCACCGGCACCCCCACCGGCTACCTGGGCCCCATTAACCTAAAGATCAAGATAGTGGCCGACCTGGAGCTTGAACAGCTGCGCAACTTCACGGTGGGGGCCAACGAGAAAAACTATCACGTCCAGAACTGCAATCTGAACCGTGATTTCTCCGCCACCCTGGTAGGCGACATCCGCCAGGTTACGGCAGAAGACCATTGCCCTGAGTGCGGCGGCGCACTTAAGCTCACCCGCGGCATTGAGGTGGGCCACATATTCAAGCTGGGCACCACCTACTCCGAGAAGATGAACGCCACCTTCCTGGACAATAAAGGCCAGGAAAAACCTTTTATCATGGGCTGTTATGGCATCGGCGTCAGCCGGGTGGTGGCGGCGGCCATTGAACAGAACCATGACAAGGACGGCATGGTTCTCCCCCTGCCTTTAGCCCCGTTCCAGGTGACCATCTTAAACCTCTCCCCCCAGGATGAGGAGATAACGAAGGGGGCGGAGCAGCTCTACCAGGAGCTGACCGAGGCGGGCATCGAGGTGCTCCTGGACGATCGCGACGAGCGGCCGGGCACCAAGTTCAAGGACGCCGACCTTCTGGGCATCCCCCTGCGCCTCACCGTGGGCAAGACATTTGCCAAGGAGGGGATGATCGAGGTGCGGGAGCGGGCCAGCGGCGCCACCAGCAAGGAGCCCCTCAAGCAGTGCAGCGCCAAGGTGAGTCAGTTCATCGCCGCGGAATTGGCGCGGCTGGCAGGTGACTCTCCCGCCTGATTCATCTTACCACCTCCCACTTTGCCGGGTTGTCTAACCACAACCCGGCAAGTCGCGAAACCCAGGCAAAGTTGCTAGAGCCCCTTTGTAAGTTCAACCAATAATATGTTATAATCAGATGTTATTTTCATTTTCACCTGACACACTATAACCCCATGACCAACTCCCGAGAACCGAGCATCACCATAGACGACCTGCTCAACCGGACCCAAGGCTACCTGCCAGCGGACCAGGTCCCCCTTCTTGAGGAGGCGTACGGGGTCGCCAAGGCTGCCCACCTTAACCATCTCCGGCCCAGCGGCGAGCCATACATCAACCACGTCCTCTCGGTGGCCCAGATCCTGGCCGCCATGCGCCTTGACCGGGACACCCTGATCTCCGGGCTCTTGCACGGCACCCTCAAGTACCCGGACACAGGCATTGACGAAAAATTTCTCACCGACAAATTCGGGGCTGACGTGGCCCGCATTGTCCGCGGCACCACCCGCATCGATAAGGTCCGCTTCAACTCCCAGATCGACTACCAGGCGGAGAACATCCGCAAGATGCTCCTGGCCATGTCCTCTGATATCCGCGTCCTCTTGGTTAAACTGGCCGACCGCTTAAACGACATGCAGCTCCAGGACTTCCCGGAGGATAAGGCCAAGGAGTACGCCCGGGAGACCATGGATCTCTACGCCCCCCTGGCCAGCCGCTTAGGCATCGACTGGCTGAAACGGGAACTGGAGGACCGCGCCTTTGGCATCCTCCACCCAGAGGAGCACCACGACCTGGAAGAGCGGATCAGCTCCTCGCTCCATGACCGGGAGCGCTACGTCAAGGAGGTCAAGAAGCTGCTCTCGGAGAAGTTGCACGAGTATGGCATCTTTGATTTTTCCATCCTGGGCCGGCCCAAACATCTCTACTCCATCTATAAAAAACTGCTCAAGCAGCAGATCCCGTTGGAAAAGGTGTATGACAAGGTGGCCTTCCGGATCATCCTGAAGACGGTGCGGGAGTGTTACCAGGCCTTAGGCATGGTCCACGCCATCTGGCCCCCCATCGAGGGGCGGATCAAGGACTACATCTCCCAGCCCAAGACCAATATGTACCAGTCGCTCCACACCTCGGTGATCGGCCCATCCGGCGAGTTCATGGAGATCCAGATCCGCACCGATGAGATGGACAAGATCGCCAAGGAGGGTATTGCCGCCCACTGGGCCTACAAGGAAGGGGCCACCATAACCGAACAGGACGCCTCCTCCTTCCAGTGGCTCAAACAGCTGGTCAACTGGCTCCAGGAGCTCAAAGACCCCCAGGAGTTTCTCGAGACGGTGAAGGACGAGCTGCACCGCGACGCCAAGACCTACGTCCTTACCCCCACCGGTGAGGTCAAAGAGCTGCCAGGCGGCGCCACCCCTTTGGACTTTGCCTACTCCATCCATACGGAGGTGGGCAACCACTGCGTGGGGGCCAAGATCAACGGCACCATCGCCCCCTTGAAGACTCCCCTGCGCAACGGCAACGTGGTGGAGATCATGACCAGCCCCCGCCAGCAACCCAACCAGGGCTGGCTCAAACTGGCCAAGACCAGCCGGGCCAAGAGCCGCATCCGCCACTGGCTGCGCCAGGACGAGTTGCAAAAATTCAGCAAGCTGGGCGAGGAGTTATGTGAACGGGAGCTGAAAAAGCAGCATATCAGCCTGAAAAAGCTGATCAAGACCGGGCACCTGAAAACCATCCTCCAGAAACTGCACTGCAACAGCCTAAGCAACCTGTTTGTCAAGGTGGGCGAGGGCACTATCAGCACCAGCCAGATCAGCGAGATCTTGCTGCCACCGGAGCTGGTAACTGAACCAGAACCAGAACTGGCCCCAAGCCCTGAAACAAAGGGCAAACGACCAGAGCAACGGCCCACCAGTGACGAGGTAATAACCATCGATGGCGTGGACGGGGTGCTGATGCGCATCAGCCAGTGCTGCCTGCCCATGCCCGGTGACGAGGTTATGGGCTTTATCACCAATGGCCGTGGCATCTCGGTCCACAAACGGCTCTGCCCCAACCTGCTGGCCACCGACCCGGCCCGCTGGATCAGGGTGAAGTGGAATGAGGTCAAGGTCAACCACCGGGCCCAGATATCGATCATCGCCCATGATCACAAGGGTGTTTTGGGGGAACTGTGTAACACCATCTCCGAGGCGGACGCCAACATCGCCAATATCGACGCCAACATCAGCCACGACAACCTGGCCAGCCTGACCATTATCGTTGAGGTATCAGGCCTGGACCATCTCCAGCGCATCCTCCAGCGCCTCCACTCCCTGGACTATGTCCTGGAGGCCAAAAGGGTTTGACCTTCCCCTGAGGCCCCTTGGCCAACAGAGGCAAGAGAATGGCCCAGGAGAAAACAGCTCGCGGCGCTACTCTTTTTCTTCACTGAAATTTACGCCACAAAAGAACCACCAGCAGAAAGCTTGGTGGCTTACCCATTTCGGAACCATAAACGCTCTTCTAGCCGGGCCAGCGAAGATAGACTTGCTGGTGGGGGCTAGAGCGGACAGGCAGCGGTTATTCTGGTTTCGGCGAGATCTCGGCCGGTTGCCGGTCGAAGGAGGCGGGCGAGATATCCGCCCCGAGATTAATGCCAATCTCCACCGCGGTCCCCACCCGGTCACCGTCCACCGGCACCATCTTGCGCTTGCGGACCGCCTCGGCCAGACGCACGGCAACCATATCATCACCCTCCAGGGCCACCATATGGTCAAATCTCTCGGCCTCGGCCAGACGCACCGCCGTGGCCCCAAAACGCAAGGCCAGCACCCGGTCAAAGGTGGTTGGCGACCCACCCCGCTGGAGATGCCCCAGCACTAAAGAGCGGGTATCCTTGCCCGTCCGCTTATTTATCTCCTTGGCCACCCACTCGCCAATGCCGCCGAGAAGCACCTCCCCCCGGCCAGTCTCGGCATTTTCCTTATGAATTACCCCCTGGTGATCCATGGCCCTGGCCCCCTCGGCCACCACAACAATGGCGTAATTCTTATCATGGAGCTCATTTTCATCGATCTTGGCGCAGACAAGGTCCATATCAAAGGGGATCTCCGGAATAAGGATCACATCGGCATCACCGGCGATGCCGGAATTCACGGCAATCCAACCAGAATCGCGCCCCATTACCTCCACCACCATCACCCGGTCATGGGACTTGGCCGTGGAATGGAGGCGATCCAGGGCGTCGGTGGCGGTGGAGACCGCGGTATCAAAGCCGAAGGTAAGCTGGGTGGACTCCAGGTCATTATCGATGGTCTTGGGCACACCGATGACCGGCATCCCCTTTTCCACGGCAAAACGATGGGCAATCTCCAGGCTGCCATCGCCCCCCACGGCGATATGGCAGAAAAAACCCATCCGGCGAAAGTTCTTCATAACCCGGTCAGAGACATCCTTGATATCAACCTCACCAGCGAGATTATCAATGGGCATGGCAAAGGGATTGCCCTTATTGGTGGAGCCGATGATGGTCCCGCCCAGGGGTGTGATGCCGGCCACTACCTCCGGGGTCAGGCGGACCAGCTCATCCAAGTCCAGCAGGCCCAGATAACCGCTGCGGCTGCCGTACACCTCCCAACCGCGGTTATGGCAGGCCTGGACCACGGCAAAGATAACAGCATTGAGACCAGGGGCATCACCACCGCCTGTTGAGATAACTATTTTCTTCATGGATTCTCCAAGATTAGCTAAAAAGACCCTAGGCACCGCTCTAAGATTATAATCAGACTGTGGCTAACTATTATAGATGACCTAAATAAAGCGTGCATTAAAATTTCAAGGGGGAGTTAATATTGACTTATTAATAAATTATGCTTAACTTTAGAGATTCATAAAATTGAAAACCCAATTTACCGGTCCAGCACTGCGACCAGTAACCGTACAATAACAGGAGGATTTTTCATGTTAGAAGTTACATCTCTCGCAATCGAGAACCTTAAAAGCTATCTGGAGCAGAATAATATCAATTCTGCCATCCGCATCGCTCTGATGCAGGGCGGCTGAGCTGGCCCCTCCCTGGGCTTGGCTCTGGATGAGTCAAAAGATAATGATGAGATAGCAGAACACGATGACCTTACCTTTCTGGTTGAGAAAAGTCTCATGACCAGCTGTGGTGACATAAAGGTCGATTTCATGGATGCCGGGCCGCGCTCAGGCTTTGCCATCTCGTCCACAAATCCGTTAGGCGGTGGTGCATCTGGCTGTGGCAGCTGTGGCAGCTCCTGCGGCTAACCCCCCTTAACTCGCGATAAAAAAATCCCGTTTCAGCCTGGCCTGAAACGGGATTTTTTATTTTAAGATCCGCAGCTGGCCATAACCTCTTCCTGCCACTGCTCAATCTGCTCCTCATAGAACCTGGCGTCACTTTCCATCCCGCACTCCAGGCAGGACACGCGGGCGAAAGCTCAACGCCCCTTAAGGACAGCCCTGCCCCGGCAATAGATACAACGCAAGACCAACTCCAACTCCGCCCAACCCGCCGCCTCTCTGGTGCAATCCTGTGCCATTATTACCACCCCTTATTTTAAACGAGACAACTTCCCCGGCCCTCCCTCACCCCTTGCCCATCTCTTTTGCTAACACAGACCGGAATTTCTGGCAGCAGAGAAGAGAGTAAATCAAGAAAAAGTTAGACAAAAGCCACCTTGTCTGGTGATTAAAATGAATAGCCATTCACAAAGACAAAATAGACTTGACAGCGACCTAATAGTATGATTTTCTGCTGCACGCAAGAGGTCCATAAGCGTTCATTAAATTGTTGAAATTGTAATTTTGCCAAAAGCTTACAAACTACACTTCAACAGAGTATTGGACCCCTTAACTTTTGACTTATATGTAAAGCGGGCAACGAGACAGAGCGTAGCCTCCCCCCTAAACCAGGGGAGATATATCTGTCCAGTCCTTACATAACTTATTGCAGTTGTTAATTATTATTGCCATCGTGGCAGGCTGCCTTAATAAAGACCATGCACCAAAGGCAACACCAAGGTCTAACGGCTGGCTACCTGGCACCACTGAAGGGAGAGATATAATGAAAGTTGATGATCTGGAAAAGCTCAAGAACGAAGGTGTAGAGAATCTTCCTTCTGAGGAACGGCGCCGCTTCCTGCAATTTGGCCTAACCGTAACCGGCGTCTTCCTGGGCGGTTCCGTCCTGTCGCTGACCTCCGCAGGCAATGTTCAAGGCGCTGTGGGCGGCATGAAACCGGCCAGCAAGTTTCCTTACAACCCGCATTACACCATGGTTATCCGCCAGAACCACTGTGTGGATTGTGAGCTCTGCAAAGACGCCTGTGTCGCCACCAATCATGTTCCTTCCTACGGCTACCGGACCACCATCCTGGAGCGGGAGCGGGCCATCGGCCCCGACGCTACCGAGCGCATCTTCATGCCAGTCCTCTGCAATCACTGTAACCGTCCTCCCTGTGTTCGGGTCTGCCCCACCACGGCGACCTTTAAGGACAAGAAGACCGGCATCGTTATGATGAACACCAAGCGCTGCATCGGTTGCAAAACCTGTATGGCAGCCTGCCCTTACAATGCCCGTTATTTTGATGAAGACAAGCGGACCATCGACAAGTGTAACTTCTGCGTCGACACCAAATTAAAAGAGAGCGGCGGCAAGATCACCGCCTGTGCTGAGGCGTGCCCGGCCAATGTCCGTATCTTTGGCGACCTTGCCGATCCCAGCAGCGAGGCCTATAAACTGATCCATTCACCCGAGAAGGTGGTATGGGTACTGCGTCCGGAGACAGGCGCCCTGCCCAACGTCTTCTACATGAATGACTAAGGATAGATTTCTACCTCGCCCGCAGTTAAGGGAAAGAAAAAATATTGTCTGGATATCTCCCCTGCCCTACCAGGGTCAGGGGAGATAACAGAACAGTAGGTTTGGAGAGAAAAACAATGAAAGATAAGAAGATGAAAAACATTCTGCTTGGCGCCCTTGGCACCATATTCTGCCTGGGTTGCGTCACCGCCAGCCTTGCTTCAGCTCCTAAGAAGGGTGGGGAGACGGTAATCCATAGCCATGGCGACACCCAGATCATCGCCGAAAAGCCCACTCGCGAGATGTTCAGCCACGCCCTCCACTTTGGCCAACTGGATTTAAGCTGTGACTCCTGTCACCCCGACACCTTCCAAAAGAAGCGTGGCGCGGCTAAGGCCAAGGGCGACTACACCATGAAGGCGTTTGCCGAGGGTAAGTATTGCGGGACCTGCCACGATGGCGACACCGCCTTCAGCGCCAACTCCCAGTGCTCCAGCTGTCATATCGCCCCCGAAAAAGAGAACATGTACTTCAACAAACCGGCCAAGACGGTTGAGTTTGGCCACAAGGCCCATATTGACATGGGCCTGGAGTGCGAACAGTGTCACAACGAAAAGGGTTTTGAGATGCGTTCCGGCGCAGCCGAAGAGCATCCTGAATCCTTCACCATGCAGGCCCTCTATGACGGCAAATATTGCGGCTCCTGCCACAATGGCGATGACGCCTTTGCCTCCAACACCCGCTGTACCGTCTGTCACATCGGGGTTAAGGGCTTTGACCGCCTGAACGGTGGCGACTCTGGCGCTGCCGGCCACGGTGGTGGCCACTAAGATAAAGTCAACTTAAGGGGCAGATCAGCCCCACTAGCCAAGACTTTTATGAAAAAGACCGTCTCCCCCGCCTTTAAGGCGATCAAGGGGTAGGCGGTCTTTTTATTTTCAGCCCCCACACTTGCAAATCATCCCTTCATATCTTCTGCCCCCCAACCGCCCCTGGCCCCTCTGGCCCGCAATCACCCCTTTTAGCCAATAACCGCCGCAATCTCCACCTGCTCCATCAATATCCAGTCTACGCTGTTCGGCCACTTTTGCGCCCGCCTGCCGCAGCCAAAGACGCAAAACACTCCCAGCCCCTGCAAATTACCTGCCCCCCGCCACTGTCAAACAACTGTGGCAAAGACAATGAACAACGTATTCCGGGCCAGTTAGCCCACAAGTATATTTTTTCAACCGACCTCCTTCTTGTGGCACACCAGTTGCATTGCTAGCTGGCATTAATTGCTAACCCAAGTAATTGTCACTGGTCCCAGGGCGACAACTCCCCTTTTGCCGGTGACCACTTTAATTCCCTTATTTGAGGAGGAGTAGAAAATGGCTGATGGATTCTCTTTGGCTGCCACAGCGGAACCAACAGTGGCAACCCCAAAGCTCAACACCTACACGGGCGTCTTTGCCCTGATCGCCCTGATCGGCGTCACTGCCGGTCTCTATGGCTTTTTCGCCGGGCATCATCATATCTATAACAACACTCGGGAGATGCCCTGGGGTATTCTCATCTCAACCTACGCCTTCCTGGCCATTACCTCCACCGGCCTCTGTGTCCTGGCTGCCATCAGTCACATCTATGGCGGCACCAAGCTGGCGCCTCTGGCCAATCGCATGGTATGGCTGTCGCTGATCACCATTATCGGCGGTTTTACCCTCATCGGCCTGGAGCTTGAAAACCCCTGGCGCATGGCGATCTACAACATCCTCACCCCCAACCTTACCTCCAACATCTGGTGGATGGGTACCCTGTACGGCCTGGCCGTGGGTATGATGTTTGTCGAGTTCTACCTGATCCTGACCAAGCAGTATAAATGGGCCGTGGTCCTGGGTGTCATCGGCGCCCTGGCCGAGATGGCAGCCAATACCAACCTGGGTTCCGTATTCGCCTCCCTGGCTGGCCATCCCTTCTGGTTCGGCGCTCAAATCCCCATCTACTTCCTCGGTTGCGCCTTCCTCTCTGGCGCTGCTGCCACCATCCTCTTCACCTTCCTGGCCATGAAAATGCGGGATAGGGAGATCGATAGTGACACCATGGCCGCCTTCCAGACCGGTGGCAAGGTAATGGCCCTGGCCCTGCTCCTCATCGGCATCTCCACTGCCTGGCGCTACATCAACCTGATGAGTGGCGGCGCGGAACAGGCCCGTCTTGGTGCCCTGGCCATCCTGAACGGTCCCCTCTCCTTCAACTTCTGGGTATTTGAGATTGCCATCGGCATGATCTTCCCCTTAGGCCTGCTGGTTGTGACCAAGTTCAAGAGCGCTCCGGCCCTGGCCTTCTCCGCCTTTATGATCCTGGTGGGAATGTTTATCTCCCGCTACGACATGGTTGTAGCCGGGCAACTGCCGCCGGTCTATGGCGGCCTGGACAGCCACCTGCCCGCCCTCTTCACCTACGTCCCTTCTCTCTTTGAGATCCTGGTAACCGCAGGCGGATTCGGCATAATTGGTGCCGCCTTCCTGCTGGGTGAGCGTCTGTTTGGTCGCGCCTTTGACGACCACGGAGCCCACTGAGCCAAGTGCGCCTTAGGCCATGGTCCCGGGGATAAGCCCGGGACCCGAAGCGATCAGGCCCCGCCTCTTAGCGGGAACTGATCGCTTCTCCCCTGTCACCTGATATTTGCCCCGGCTTGGGGCAGAGGAATCAAGCAAGATGCTGCCAGACGACAAACCGGTCTTCACCATAGGCGTTGCCGCCAAGATGCTCGAGGTTCATCCCCGCACCCTGCGGATCTATGAGAAAGAGGGGCTGATTAAGCCCTTCCGTAAGGGGAAATGGCGCTACTTCACCATGGATGACATCAAATGGGTGGAGTGCTTACGCTCCATGATCCACGACAAGGGCATCTCCATTGCCGCGATCAAAAAACTGCTGCAATATACGCCGTGCTGGAACATAACGGATTGCGCCTTTGATAAACGCAAGCAGTGTACGGCCTTCATGGCCAATGGCATGGTACCGCGCAAGATAGAGGTGAGCCAGCCGGACAAAAAGATCGCCAACCTCCACGATCACCGCTAGAATCCTAACTGGAAAATCAGGGCTGTAGGGTTTAACGATCTAACCTTGCCCCTCTTGTTGCCAGGCCGTTAAAGATTTGACCCTAAGAGCAATAAAGAGCCAGGTCACAAAGAAAAAAATCAATCCTTCTTATCTTCTTGCATGCGCGTCATATACTCCTCCCACTCATAGGGGAGAAGGTTCTTCTTCTTACTGTTACACTCCTTACAGGCACAGACTAGATTACCCTTACTGCTGGTTCCCCCCCGGGCCAGGGGCTGCAGGTGGTCCATGGTCAGCTGGGCCGGCTTGAAATGGCCCTGGCAGTAATAACAGGTACAGGCCGCAAGCTTATTCTGCCACCAGCGGCTCTTCCTGAGATCCCTCGCCTTTTGCCGCTCCCTCCGGATTACCGCCTCATCAACCCCATCAAAGAAATAGTCGTCTCTAGCCATACTCTTTAGCCCACCAGCTCGCCGCAGAGCTCAAGCCTTGCCGCGCCTACCAGATAGAGGGATCCTGCCACCAGGATAAGGTCATCTGGCCCGGCCAGTTCCCGGGCCTGGGCCAGGGCAGCAGGCACATCGCCCACCAGACGACTCCGACCCTTATAGTCAGGCGGCAGGGCCGCGGCTAGCTCACCAGGCGTGGCGGATCTCTCACTCTCCGGTCGGGTGAATATCATCTCAGCGCAGAAGGGGGCAATGGTCGCCAGGTTACTGGCAATATCCTTGTCCGCCATGGCCGCCCAGACACAGATCAGGCGCTGGTACGAAAAATCACTCGCCAGGGAGGCGACCAACGAGGCCATGCCGGCCGGGTTATGGGCCCCATCCAGGAGATACTGGTAACGGCTGCCCGCCCCAGTGGCACCAAGGAGACGCCCCGCCGCGTCTTGGCGCAGGTACTCAAGCCGTCCCGGCCAGTTAACTTCAGCCAACCCCTGGCGGATCTGCTCATCGCTGACCGTGAGCCCGTGGGGCGCCAAACAGTCCAGGACGGCCAGGGCCAGGGAGCTGTTGTCCCGCTGATAGTTGCCGCGCATCCCGCAGTGAAGATCCCCAAGACTACGTCTACGTCCCTCATAGCGCCACCCGTCATCCTCTCCCTGCCAGGAGAAATCACGGCCCAAGAGGTAAAGGGGGGCGGCCAGCTCCTCACAGCGCTCCATCACCACCGGGCCACTATCGTCTTGCCGGCTCACGCCGCTCACCAGCGGCACCCCTGCCTTGATGATGCCCGCCTTCTCCCCGGCCACCTCGGCCAGGGTATCGCCCAGATACGCCTCATGGTCCATGGAGACATTGGTAATGACCCCCACCAGGGGGGTGACGACATTGGTGGCGTCCAGCCGCCCCCCCATGCCCACCTCGAGGATGACCAGATCCACTTTCTTAGCGGCAAACCAGAGCAGGCCTAAAGCGGTGGTGAACTCAAAATAGGTGATCTGCTCCTCGCCCAGGGCCGCGCAGATCTCAGCACCATGGCGGGCGAAATCCTCCTCAGAGATAAAGGTGTCGTTTACGCGGAAACGCTCCCGCACGCAGCTTAAGTGGGGCGAGGTAAAGAGACCCACCCGGTAACCGGCCCGGCCCAGGATGGTCAGCAGGTTCATGGCCACCGAGCCCTTACCGTTGGTGCCGGCCACATGGACAAAGGAGAGCTGCTCCTGGGGGTTGCCCACCTGATCGAGGAAGGCGGTCATGGAGTCCAGCCCCAGCTTGATCTTAAAGAACTGCAGATCGTCCAGGTATTGCCACACCTCTTGATAGTTCATTTCTTTTTTACTTTAGATCTCGTCCGCCCTCCCCATCTGGGGAGATGGCAAACTTTAAATTTCTTTTTTTTAGGCGAAGACCTTCCGGCCGAAAGCAAGGCGAAGTCCGGTGAGACAAGCTTTTTCCGACAACCGTTAAGGGAAAACTTTTAGCAGGGACATTGATGAGACCCGACCAAGACCGGACAACAGTGGCTGAAGCAAAGGATCAGCCAAAAAAATCAAGGCCGGCTCAGCTTGGCATAGTCGAGATGGAGCTTCTTGAGGCCATGGCGGGGAAAGAGGATCTCAACGGTTTTCGGGGGCAGCAGACGCTGCACCTTACCCTGGCCAAAGAAGTTGTGGACAAGGGTATCTCCCGCCTTGAGAGCATTGATAGCAAGTGCCCCACCACTGGACTTGGCCACCTCTTCCACCCCCTGGACCCGTCTCCTGGGCGTCGGCGGGGCAAAGGTGGGGACCTGGGGCGCGCTGCTGGCCAGCACGCCTTGGGGCAGGGCCTCCAGGAAACCACTGAGCATGGCGGCCTGGGGCATCCGGTCATGACCCACCGTGCGCCGGGGCGCCACTAAGAAGAGATGCTCCATGGCCCGGGTGGCCGCCACGTAAAGGAGGCGGCGCTCCTCCTCCCGCTCCTGGGGGAGCTGGGCCTGGCCAGAGGGGAACTTGCCCTCCACCAGGTTGAGGACGAACACCTTCTGCCACTCCAGCCCCTTGGCCGAATGGACGGTGGAGAGGATCAGGCAGTCACCCTCGCCGCCGCCGCCGTTCTCCTCGGGGGGATCCAGGGCGGTGTCATCGAGGAACTCCTGGAGGGTCTCATAACCGCCAAGTAACTCGCGGAGCTGCTCCAGGTCACGCTGGCGGCTGGGGTAATCGTCCTGATAGAGGCGCTCAAAGATAGGCTGATAGTAATCCATCACCTGATCAAAGAGGGCAGTGGGGGCGGAAAGGTGGACCAGGGCGTCGAAGGCCTTGACCAGCTCGCCATACTCCTGGCGCCATGACTTGGCCGGTTTATAGGCGGCCAGCCCCGCTAAAGCGCTCTCATGGTCGGCGATGGCCGTGTAGATCTTGGCCGCCGTCTTGGGCCCCACCTTGGGGAGCTGGAGGAAGATGCGGTGCCAGGAGAGACGATCCTGGTTATTGGTCAGAACATGGAGGTAGGCGAGGAGATCCTTGATATGGGCCGATTCGGTGAGTTTCAGCCCGCCGCGTTTCTCAAAAGGGATCTGCTGGTTCACCAGCTCCAGCTCCAGCTTGTAGGAGTGAAAGCCGGAGCGAAAGAGCACCGCCATATCCTTCAGGGCCACCCCTTCCGCCCGGAAGCTATTAATCTTCTCCACCACATAGCGGGCCTGCTCCCGCTCATCGATGGCCCGGTGGAGGATCGGCTTGTCCCGCCCTTCGATCTGGGAGAAGAGGGTCTTGGCAAACTTCTCCTCGGCCTGGGCTATGATGGCGTTGGTGGCCTCGAGGATGGGCTGGACCGAGCGGTAGTTCTCCTCTAAGCGCACCACCTGGCAACCGGCAAAGAGATCGGGGAACTCCATGATGTTGCGAAAATCCGCCCCGCGGAAGGAGTAGATGGACTGGGCATCGTCCCCCACCACCATGATATTTTTATGCTCCTCACAGATGAGCTTGACTATCTCGGCCTGGATGCGGTTGGTATCCTGGTACTCATCCACCATCACGTAGCGGAAGCGGGCCGCCACCTCTGCCCTGGCCTCCGGCTGGTCCCGCAGCACATCACGCAGGTTGACCAGAAGATCATCGTAATCCATCAGGCCATGCTCATGCTTGAAGGCGTGGTAATGATCGCGAATATCGTGCAGTTTGCCGCTGAACTCCAGGAGGTGGGCAAAGCGGTCATGGAGATACTCGTCAAAGTCCATGGACTTGTTCACCGCCCCGCTGATCATGTTGATGATCACCCTTTTCGAGGGGAAGCGGCGGCCGGCCCCGGTCAGATCCAGGGAGCCCTTGATCAGGTTGATGATCCCCTCGGCATCACCCCGGTCGAGGATGGTAAAATTTGCCCCATAACCGAGGAAATGGCCATAACGGCGGAGAAGAAGGTTGGCAACCGAGTGAAAGGTGCCGCCCATGACCCGGGCGGCAGATTGATCCATGAGCATGGCGGCCCGGCTGAGCATCTCCTGGGCGGCCTTGCGGGTAAAGGTGAGCAGCAGGATGGAGGAGGGATCAACCCCCTGCTCCACCAGATAGGCGAGACGGTGAACCAGGGTCCGGGTCTTACCGGAGCCGGCCCCGGCAATGACCAGCACCGGCCCGTCCACCGTGGTAACGGCCTGGCGCTGGGACGGATTTAGACTCTCCAGAAGGGAGGGGGGCGCCCCCCCCTCTCCTTTGTTATCACTGGCAAAAAGAGAAAGCTGTTCCATGGCCGCAACCTTAACACAGTGGAGGCAATTTTCAAGATGAAGCAGGGAGGCCCTGTAAAGATTGACCCTGCCAGGCAAAACGGGTATATTGCGCCCCGGTTTAGGCCAGATGACGAGCTGAAATTCCCTTGGCCCTTCCCCATAAGCCGACCCACCCACCAAAAGAATCAAAGAAAGGAAGTAGACCCATGCCTGATATGAACCAGCTATTTACCGATGATGTGTGCGACAACCTGTTTCCGGCCAACCGGGCCGATGATTTCTTCGAGGCCCTCTTTGGCGATGCCAGTGAAGGGTCCTACGACATTGCCCTGCGCTATGACGGCTTTGACCAGGAGGCCAACACCCTCCATTTCCTCTTGAACCTGAGCCAGCGCCCCGGCTGCTGCCTGGCCTGCAACCTCACCTATGGCCTGCCCCAGGTCTTCTCCCGCCATCCGGTCATTAACCTCAACGGGGTGGAAAAGGAGATAAATAAGCTCTTGGGGCCAGACTATGAGACCAGCGGCTGGCAATTAAAGTCCACCCGCTCCACCTCCAGCGAACTGCACCAGATCCCCTACGTGGTCTCTTTAAGCTGATCACTGTTAAAATAACGGCCCACATCCTCGGGCCTGTGGGCATCTGAGCCGTAAACAAAGTTCAGGCCAATGGCCCTGGCCTGATCCCTGATCCAGGCGGCCGGGAACGCGTCGCGGCCCAGGGCCAGGCCCGAGGTGTTCACCTCCAGGGCCACCCCCCTCTCCGCCATGGCGTGAAGAATCGCCGTCACCAGTTGCCGATGCTCGTCTTGCCACTGAACATCAGCGCTGTGCCGCAGGACCGCGTCCAGGTGACAGACCGCACTGACAGGCAACTCCCGCACCCCGCGCAAGAGCCCGGCCAGATAGAGCCGTAACACCTCATCGTGCCCCAGCCGGGCGAGACCGATGGTATTGCGCGCCTTGCGGCTCACCATATTAAGGTGCCCCCCCTGACCACAGGCCAGAAAGTGGTATGAGAGCCCCACCCGGGCCCAGGGGTAGGAGTCGATAAAGGCGCGGGTCTCGGCCAGCCCCTCAAGGTTCAGGCCAACCTCCACCCCTACCCCCACCTTGATCCGCCCCCCATAACGGGCGGACAATCTCTCCCCCTCCTGCTGATAGCGGACAAAATCGGCTGGGAAAAGCCAGGTCCGCTCAAAATAATCAATCCCCCACTCAAAATGCTCCAGGAAGATGATCTCGGCCAAGCCCTGGGCCAGGGCCGCCTGGACGTAATCCTCCATCTCACCTGTGGCGTGGCCGCAGAGGGAGGTATGGACATGGCCGTCGCAGCTTAAGGGATCAGTCATGGCCATGGGCATGGGGCCGGTCGCCATGGAGATGGATATGGGCATGGCTGTGGAGCTGGGCGGTGGCGCCCTCTTCCAGCCCGCCTCCCGTAAGAGAGTAGATGATATCGCATGTCTCCTGGAGAAAATCAAAATCGTGGGATATGAGGAGATAGGGCAGCGGGATCACCTTAAGGATTGCCATGAGGCTCTCGCGGCTGGCGGGATCGAGATTATTGCTCGGCTCATCAAGCAGGAGCAGGCGCGGTTCCATCACCAGGATGGTGGCTAAAGAGACCAGCTTCTTTTCACCACCTGAAAGATGATGGGTGACGCGGTGGGCCAGATGATCCAGCCCCAGGCCGCTTAAGGTGGTCATGGCCCGCTGGCGCGCCTCACCGGGCGTGGCGCCCAGGTTTAAAGGGCCAAAGGCCACATCCTCTATTACGGTGGGGGAAAAAAGCTGGTCATCGGCATCCTGGAACAGATAGCCCACATGGCGGCGCAACTGGCGCCACTGGTCGCGGCTCTCCACCCTGGCGCCGTCAAGGAGGAGAGCGCCACTGGCGGGTTGACTCAAGCCCATGACTATGTTGAACAGGGTTGTCTTGCCGGAACCATTGGCACCGACGAGCCCCACCCGCCCCTGGCCCAGCTGGAGATTCACCCCCTTAAGGAGCTCCTCGCCGCCAGGATGGTGGTAAGAGATATCGCGCAACTCAATGATGGAATCCTTCACCAGGTACCCCCCGCTCTCAGCTCAAGGCCAGTAATAAAAAAGAGGCCGGCCAGCCCCATGGTGAGGAGAAGCAGGTCAGCCCGCCCCAGGTCAGTTACCGTTAAGCCATGGTAACGGCCGGTAAAACCGCGCAGGACCATGGCCTGCTGGACCCGCTGGCCCCGGCGCCAGCCCCGGACCAGGGTCATACCGATCATATTGCCGTAGGTCCGGTAGGTGTGCAGCGAGGTGGTGGGTACGAAGCCGCGCAGGGTGGCCGCCCGCCTGAGACGGTCAAATTCTTTAGTGAGGACAAAGATGTAACGATAGGTGTAGAGGAGAAGGAGGCAGAACTTCTCCGGCACCAGGAGCAGCTGCAGGGCCTGGCCCAGTACGGCCAGGGATGAGGTGGCGACCAGGGCCAGGAGAAGCAGGACGATGGCGTTGCTCTTCAGGGTAATAAGCAGGGCCATCTCAAGGCCACGCTGATTTACGGCCAGCGGCCCCAGCTCAAGATCCGCCTCTCCCACCAGGGGCAGGGTGAGCCAGAGCAGGAGAATAAAAACATTGACCATGGCCAAGCGGGCCAGCACCTGGCGTAGGGGAAGACGGGCAAGCAGAACTAACCCCAGAGCCAGCCCCAAGCCCAGCAGGGCCACGGGCCAGCTGGCCAGCAGGGAGAGCAGCAGGGAAAAGAGCAGAGCAAGGACCACCTTAACCCGGCCGTCCCTCTGATGAAGCCAGGAGGTGCCACTGCTGAAGGGTTCAAAAACCATTGCTAATCACCCTTCCTCCGGCCGCGCCACCAGGCAAAGAGACCGGCCAACCCCACGATGTAACCAACACCAGCCAGGGCGTCAGCCAGCCCAGGCTGGCGGATGCTCTGCGCCGCCAACTGTCGGCGCAGAGGGGCCAGTTGCCGCTCCACCTCCTGGGCCACGATAGGGCGCAGGTCCTCCCCGTTGGCGGAGAGTGGCGCAGAGAGGGCGGCCGGGGGAATTTCCGTCTCCCCCCCCTTCTCACCCGCCTCAAGGGGCCACTGGGCCTGGTGGCCCTGACCACAGTTAACCGTGACCAGCATATCCCCCGGGTAATCGGGCCAGGCCAGGGTGGCCTTACCGGCGCTGTCCGTCTCTCCCTGGCCCAGCTGCCTTGAATCGGCCCGGGCCAGGAGGGTAACAGCACAGCCCTGGGCCGGCCGCTGGCCGCCAAAGTACGATTCCACCTGCAGACGCCCCTGCTCCCTGTAGGCGAAGACCGACATCTGATGGGCCCCGGCCGTTGGCGGCAGGGCAAGGGACAAGACGGCGGCAGCAACCAGCAATAGCAAAGAATTAATATTGATCATCTCTGCCCCAGCATCTCCGGCTCAACCCGGGCCAGGAAACGGACCACAACCATGGTTATCAGACCCTCAATCAGCATGACAGGCAGATGGGCCAGCAGAACCAGACGGGCGGTGAGGAGAAACTGCTCATCGGTGGAGATCAAGACCAGGGCCAGAAGGAGGCCGGAGAGGGCAATGGCCCCGGCCCCGGCCGCAAAGGCGGCAATTTCCATCCTCCGCCCCGGTCGAGCCAGGTGAGGCCGGGCCAGGAGGCCACAGAGCAGGGCGGGCCCGGCAATAATAACGATATTTGCCCCCAGGGCGGTGAAACCGCCAAACTGAAAGAAGATCGCCTGTAAGAGCAGGGCCACAGCAATGACCGGCACGCAACCCCACCCCAGCAGCAGCCCCATGAGCCCGTTTAACAGGAGGTGAACCGATCCCGGTCCAAGCGGCACATGGAGCAGGGAGGCGACAAAAAATGTTGCGGCCAACAGGGCGGGGGTCATGATCCGCTCCGGATCAATGGCCCGTAACCCGGCCACGGTCCCCACCGCGGCCAGGGCCGCCCCGCCAACGATGAGAGGGGCGTTTAATATTCCTTCAGATATATGCATTTTTATTACTTTATTATTGGCAGCTGCTTTTACCTGTTGTTAAAAACGCTGGTAAAGGCGGCAGATAGCTAACGGCTCATTGAAACCCACCACCTGCCGCCCACCTTTACTGCCCCAGGGTATCCCTGAAAGAAATATCAATGGAGATTCTGGCCGGTGGAGCTCATGGCCAGCTTGCCGTCGCGCACCCCGCGCAGGGAGATGAGGCGGTGGGCCAGACCCTGCACGTCTCGGGCCTTGCCCCGGACGATAATCACCTCCAGGCAGTTATGGTGGTCCATATGGACATGGGTGGTGGAGACAATCAGATCATGCTGATCATGCTGCTGCTCGGTCACCTTTTCCTGCAGCTTATGCTGGTGATGGTCATAGACCAGGGAGATAACCCCCATGACATCCTTATCCGCCGCCCACTCATCCTTGACAAAGGCGTTTCGGATGAGATCGCGAATGGCCTCGGAACGATTCTCATAGCGCCGGCGGCGGCTGAAATCATCAAAATCCGCCAGCAGATCCTCATCAAGGGAGATGGAAAAACGCTTTAACATTTTTACTCCTACCCACCGTGGGGGGGGAATTTAAGACAAAATCGCGGGACTTAAGGCAGCCACCAATCACACCAAAACAAATTTCGTGTTACTGTAGCCGATAAGGTTACGATTAACCACAAAAAAAGGCTGCCCCCAAAGGGGCAGCCTTGAACATAAGCCTTATACAGCTTGAGGCCTGGGGCTATTCGGTGATGGAACAGTCGTTACCGTCGCACTCCACCTCGGCCATGAGAAAATAGGCGTTGTAATCACGCTTCTTCAGCTCTTTATAGGCCATCTCGGCCCGGGCACCGGTGGTGCAGTGGATAAAGATCTTCTGACCCTTGTCCACATTTTTGATCCGGCAGATGAAGTTATCCATCTCCTTGCACAACTCATCCAGGGGGATATGCTGGGAGGTCTTGAACTTGCCTTCGGCAACCTCATCCCTGGTCCGGACGTCAAGGACAATCGCCTTGGAGGGATTTTTCAAGGCGGCCTCAAATTCAGCCACGGAGACCTCGCCTTCACCCAGGATACGGACCCAGGTCACCTCGGTATTCACCGGTCCCTTCTTCAGGGTGCCACCCACCCTCTTCCAACCACGGAAACCGCCTTCCACCAGGGAGACCTTCCTATAACCCTCTTCGCGCAGCTTCTTCATGGCGGCCAGGGTATCTTTATCCTTGTCGCTGTAGAGGACCACCGGCGCCTTCGTGGGGATATCCTCCCAGAGGTCATCCGCCATAAAATCCTTGAAGGGCATGTTCACCGAACGGGGGATGCGGGACTCGGCATCGGCCTTGGCACTGCGGAGATCGACAAGGACGATGTTTCCGCGGCAGACCCAGCCGTAGTTGGCGTAGGTGGGATAACCCGCCTTCTGCCAGGCCGGCTCACCTTCGAGCATTACTTTGATATTTTTATAACCTGCTTTGACCGCCTGACCGGCGGACTTGGGGCTCATGCCTCAGGTGGGCCCTCCACAGTAAAAGACAAGCAGTTTATTCTTGTCCTTGGGCAGGTTCTGCAAAAGTTCCTGCATCTCACAGACCGGGATGGAGATCGAGCCAGGGAGATGGGAGGCGGCATAGCGCTTGCCAGGCCGGGAATCAACGAGGAGAAAATCCGCGTTCTTGTCCTGTAAGGCCTTGACATCCTTCGCACTTATTTTCTCCACGCCAGGCGGCAACTTGGCCAGCTTGGGCTTGATATTCGTGGCAAAGGGCTTGCCGTCCCGCATCTCATAGGCGATGATGGCGGCATGGCCCTTGGAGGCATGCTCCACGCCCGTGGTGGCCTCGTCAAAGGAGACCATGACTGTCTTGGCCTTGGCCCCCTTGCCCACCTGAATGGAAATCTGCTTGGCCTTGTTGGACTTGCCAACGACCTTGCCCTTATACACCTTTTGCTGTTTTTTCTGCGTTGCAGCAGCAGCCGGAGCAGCGGGTGCGCTAGCGTCAGCAGCCTTGGTCCCACCACCGCCGCCAGTGGCGCAGCCGGTGAGGAGCAGAGCAGTAAGGGCCAGGGCTGGCCCTGTGCCTTTAAGAATTGACGTAAAGTTCATTCAAACCTCCTTAAACATAGGATTTCACGAAGGGCACCAGAGGCACCATTTAGCAAGCATAATATCGACCATTATCTATAGCAATATACATACCATGCAATTACCAAGCCCCATTTTAGCCGCATATCCCTGACTACCAAGCCTTCGCCTCACTAGCCAACCCACTCTCCGGACAACAACCCCCTGCAAACAAACTTGACAAGCCGCCCCGCCGCAAATTCGGAACCAGAGACAACTCCCAAAAGTATGGGGCTTAGTGACCAATGGTCCCAGCGCAAAAAAACAATGCCCAGCAAAAAATTTTGCAGGACATTTGGCAACCGGCCAAAATTTCAGCGCCGGCTGGAGATTGGCAGGGCAGTAGCACCTTTAAAGGGTGCCCTTATCGTTTTCGGCAAAAGGAGGGATAGTAAAAAAAACAGCCCGGTACGGGCTGTTAATTACCTTGTGCCAACTTGAAACAGATTGAATCTGCGCTACTACCCTTAGACTGACAGAGGTTAAGCATGGGCCAGGCTGGCTACTAGCCTGGGCCTAGCCAAAACTCCCCCCTTCCCTATCCGCGTCATCGAGCAGAGGACCCAGAGGAGCGGCACCCCTTTACCTCAGGCGACCAGAACCGGCATCTGCCGCCGGCCGCCATTACTCCCCTCCCCCTTCTTGTCCTCCGGGCTACCCTTTTCCGCAACCTGCTGCTGTTGTTGCTGCTGCACACTTGGGGTTAGGGCGGAGAGATTAAACTCCACCTTATAGAGAAGCTTGATGGAACTCACCTCACCCGCCTGGGCCTCAATATTCAGGTAATCATTAATATTAAGATCCAACCGCACCGCCGGATCGTTGGCATCAAAACTCGTATCCCACTGAACCTTGTGGATGAACGGGATCAGAAACTTTTTTTCCTTATTCGTGGCGCTATTCGTGACGCTCTTTTTTTCATCTTTCCCGGGGGTTAGCCCGAACAGCCCGGAACCAGTTGTTTCAGGGCCAACTTGCCCATACTCACCCTTCAGGTGAAGATACCTGGCCGTATCTGAAACAACGTCCTCCACATGCTCCACAAATTTCCGGGCCCCGGGCAGAAGATCCAGGTCAAAGAGGACAATCTGGGCGATAATCAAGGGATTGGCCTTGGTGGGCTCATCCTCCTGCAGGGATTGGCTCTCCCAGTTGCTGGGATCACCGCCATAGTCGAAATCTTCCTGGGCGTGGAGGGATGGCTGGGCTATCAGGCTGATTAAGAAAAATTGCACCACAAACAGCGTGCTGATGGACATCCAGAAAGTTCCCATCTTCGACATGGCTCCCACCTCTGTTAGTGGCTGGCAGTAGGTCGTCCGCAGGCGACCCTGAGCATGCATCCGGCCCTCTCAACCTATGGTTGAGGATGCGGAAGGGCTTTTTTTGCTGGCGGACCTGTTTCCGCCAGCCGATTTTCATCTAACTTCCAAGCAGGCCAGGTAACGAGACACACCAATTACTTAGGTCTTGACTGCTGGTGCGACCTCCCTGGCCTGTTACTAAAAATCTTTTTTCAAATACTTGAAGATGAAGTTGACCATCGGTAACGCCCTTTTGGCCGCCACCCTTCAAACTTTGTATTTTCGCGACCCCTCCTATCAGGTCCACAGGTTGTTTTTGTTGGCCTTGGGCAAACCCCGTTCTGCCAGAACCGGGGATAAACTGTTGGGAGTTTCCATGATCGCCTCTGATCATGGGAACCGTGAAGGTTATAAAAAAAGCTGGAGAGGAGATGGACCACCCTAAAACTTTTGTCCAGCAGCCGTTGCCCTTGTTAAAGATCAGCAACAGCCAAAGTCAAACTCCCTTCTCACCTTCTCAGACCACGGGCTTTACGCCCCTTGATTAATTTCTTGACCGGTTCTTTAAAGAGGAGTTGGCCCCCTTTGGTTGTTGCGGCCTTGGGAGACCCTTGTCCCCCGTTAGCATCTTTATTTGCAGGGTATGTGCCAGGGAAAAAACAATCTCGGAAAGACAACAAAATCAGGAAATTGGGCCGTGAAGCCGGGCCGGGCAACCGTCTCAGACCACCCTATTGTTTACAGTTATCCGGAAATGAGAGGCAAATCGCAGAGAATTATCATATGAAACTCAATAGATAGACAGGAAGGGCGGGGGGGAGAATCCACTTCGGAAATCCGGAGAGAAACAGCCAAGCCCTGGGGCACCAAGGGAAAAGGCCATTGAAAGCATAGAAAAAAGGGCGAAAATCGGCCTTTTTTTTACGCTTATCAGGAAGGGCAACCTCAGCTACGGTTAATCGCGGAGAACAGGCTCAAAGAAGAGCCAGAGGATCTGGGGAAATTCGGCCTTTAAGGCGCTCTTGCACCGCTTAATATCAGCAATCATATCGGCGGAGCGCAAGGTGGGCCGCATCCTGGCCTTGACGGCCAGCAAGACATCTTCACCAAGCTGGATGGTAAGAAGGTTGTCTACGTGATCCACCTCCTTCATTGCTGTCAAAAAAGAGACCAGCCGTTCCCTGGTTTCAGGTTCAACCCCCTGGCCAATGAGCAGCGATTTAACCTCAACACCGATCATTATCGCCATGAAGATAAGGAGAACACCAATGACAATGGCGCCAATGGCGTCATAGACGGGTGAACCGGTAATCAGGGAGGCAATGAGCGCCGCCAGGGCCAGAAAAAGAGCGACAATCCCAGTGGCATCCTCGCCAAAGACCAGCTGCAGGTCACTCTGGCGGGTCTCCCTGAGCCAGCAGAGGAGGCTGCGCCTGCCCCGCACCTTGTTTACCTCCCGCCGACAGCCCCATAAAGAGGTGAACTCAGCCACCAGGGCAAAGACCAGGACAACAAGGGCCACCAGGGGGTAAGTGAGCTCCTGGGGGTTATTTAACCTGCTCACCCCCTCATAGATCGCGTAAATCCCGGCCATGGAATAGAGGATGAGGGCCACGACAAATGACCAGAAATAAACGGCCTTGCCATAGCCCAGGGGATATTGATCCGTCGGCGGCCGCTTAGCGCTGCGCAATCCCAGCAGGAGCAAGAGCTGGCTTACGGTATCAACCAGGGAGTGGCTGGCCTCGGCCAGCATCACCCCGGAACCGGTAAAGAGCGCGGCCAGCAATTTGCTAAGAGCAACGACAAGGCCCGCGGCCAGGGCAAAGAAGATGGATTTTAGAGAGTCGGCTCCGGTTGACATGGCTGTGGCCAGTTAAAAGTTTTGGGCGATGGGGCCCCAAGGCTGACAGGGGCCCCACGGGGAGAAGCAAAAGATTATTGGTTCTTCTCTAGCAATGCAAGCTCAGGGACTAGGCTAGCACAGGGAGAAGAGTAAGATGAAGAGGAAAGGTAAAGAAGGGCTGCTCTCTCTCTCTTATGGCCTGCAGTTAAGCGTCATACTCCTGGCGCACCAGGATCTCCCTGGGCTTGGCGCCGTCGGCCGGGCCGATAATCCCCTCCCGTTCCATCATCTCAATGATCCGGGCCGCCCGATTGTAACCGATGCGCAGGCGGCGCTGGACCATGGAGATTGAGGCCTGGCCGCTCTCGCAGACAAGGGCCACGGCCTCGTCATACTTATCGTCATGCTCCCCATCTTCCATCTCAGCCGCGGCGGGTCCCTCCTCCACCGATTTAACCATCTCCTCATCATAGGTCGCCGAACCCTGTTCCTTCAGGAAGGTGACAATGCGCTCGGTCTCGGCCTCGGAGATGTACGCCCCATGGATACGCTGGAGGCTGGCGGTACCAGGTGGCAGGAAGAGCATGTCACCGGCCCCCAGGAGATGCTCGGCCCCGGAGGTGTCGAGGATGGTGCGGGAATCAATCTTGGATGAGACCTTGAAGGACATCCGGGTGGGGAAGTTGGCCTTGATGAGACCGGTCAAGACATCCACCGACGGCCTCTGGGTGGCCAGGATCAGGTGCATCCCGGCCGCCCGGGCCATCTGGGCCAGGCGGGCCACCGCCCCTTCCACCTCGTTGGAGGAGACCATCATCAGATCGGCCAGCTCATCAATGATAATAACGATGAGGGGCATCTTCTCCTCAGCCACCTCGTTATAGCTGGCAAAACTCTTGACCCGCTGCTCCTCCATCATGGTGTAGCGCCGTTCCATCTCCCGCACGGCCCAGTTCAGGGCGCGACTGGCCATCTTGGGATCCACCACCACCGGGTGGAGGAGATGGGGGATGCCCTCATAGCCGGAGAGCTCGATGCGCTTGGGGTCCACCATGAGCAACCGCACCTCGTCCGGGGTGGCCTTGAGAAGGATGGAGCAGATAATGGTGTTAATGGCCACAGACTTGCCGGCCCCAGTGGCCCCGGCGATGAGAAGATGGGGCATGCGGGCCAGATCGGCGGTAACCGGAGCCCCCACCACGTCCATCCCCAGCCCCAGGGTGAGTTTGGAGTCGCCCTGGAGAAACTGGGGGTTGGAGAGGATATCGCGGACATAGACGATCTGGCGCAGCTTGTTGGGGATCTCAACCCCCATGGCCGCCTTGCCCGGAATGGAGCCAACGATGCGCACGGCCTGGACCTTGAGGCCCATGGCCAGGTCGTCGGTGAGGGAAACCACCTTCTGGATCTTCACCCCCGGGGCCGGCTCAAACTCATAGGTGGTGACCACCGGACCAGGTGAGATACCCACCACCGTACCCTTCACCCCGAAGTCGAGGAGTTTCTTCTCCAGCTCCTGACTCACCTGGTGGAAGAAATCACGGTCTATAGTGACCTCCTCCTGCTCAGGCCGGTCCAGAAGATTTAAGGAGGGTAGTTGATACTCCCCTGGCGCCACCGCCAATGGTTCAAACTCCTTATCGTCATCAGGGGCGGGCAAGCGCACCGGCTCTTTAACCGCCGGCAGAAGAGCCAGCTCCCCCCCGGCCCCCTGGGGCTGCTTCGCCTTGGCGCTCCTGCCGGTAACCGTTGTCGCCGCCGAGGCCTGCTCGCCGGGCTCCCGGCGAAACAGGGCCATGAGCCGCGCCCCCCCCTGCCAGCAGAAGGCCAGGCAGCTTGTGGGGGTAAGGTGGAGGATCAGGAGGATGGAGAGGAGGCAGAGGGTGCCACTGATGAGCAAGAGGCCAGGCCCCCCCAGGTAGACAGATAGGCGCTGGTAGAGAAAATCACCCAGAAAGCCACCCAGGGGGTAGCTGCGCCCCCAGAGGGTAACGTAGTTGCCGCCCACCGCCCCCAGGAGGACGACACTGGAGAAGAAGAGGCCGGTGACGCCAAGGGAGAGGGAAGGCAGGCGGCCCATGAGACTGGCAGAGCTGAAGAGAGAAAAACTGCAGAAAAAGCTGAAGAGGGGCAGCCAGAATGAGCTGAGCCCGGCGGAGCCCATCAGGGCCGTGGCAAAGAGCTGGCCCAGGGCCCCGCCCCAGTTGGCCTGGCCCGGAGCAGCGCCGGGTACTGAAAAGCTGATGAGGCATAGCAAGACAAAGATGCCGAAGACCAGACAGATGGTGGCTGTAACTTCCCGGCCCAGGGCCGGCGGACTAACGCTCTGTTTTTTTGACATAAATCTCCCACAGCAGTGGGTGTCGCGTCATTTCATCCTTGACCCGACACTAACTTGTGCCCCAAAGGGGGATGCGGCCAGTGATACGCACCCCGGGGCAGCTAATCGGCCTTGGCGACGGCGTCAAGGATGCCGTTGATAAAGGCCAGCGCCTCACCGGCGGAAAAACGTTTGGCCAGCTCCATCGCCTCATTTATCGCGACCTGAGGGGGCACGTCATCGATGAAACGTATCTCATAGGTGGCAAGGCGGAGGATGTTACGGTCCACCGAATCCATCCTCTCTAAGCGCCACTGGTGGGAGTGCTCATTGAGGATCTCGTCGATCTCAACACGCCGCTCCCGGACCCCTGCCACCAACGCCTCGGCATAGGCCATCGCCTTCTTGGGCGCCTCGAAGTTCACCTTGATAGTGGTCACCCCCACCTCCCGGTCGGGGTTAAAGTCCCACTGGTAGAGACATTGCAGGGCCAGTTGTCTGGCCTTATGGCGGTTACCTTTCATTATTTTCTATTATGAAAGTTCTTTTTGCGGGACGAACATCTCCGCTGGAGACGCGAAGGGGAGAATATCCGGCCCATAAGAAGTTTATCTGGCAGCTATACCAAGTCGAGGAGATTAACCATCTCAATGGCGGTGGCGGCGCAGTCAGCGCCTTTATTTCCCGCCTTGGTACCGGCCCGTTCAATGGCCTGCTCAATGGTGTCGGTGGTCAAGATGCCGAAGATGATGGGCAGATCCGCCTCCATGCTGGCCTGGGCAATACCCTTGGCCGCCTCATTGGCAACAAAATCAAAGTGGGGGGTGGCACCCCTGATCACGGCGCCCAGACAGATCACCGCGTCATAATTGCCGGAGTTAGCAAGACGCTGGGCCACCAGGGGAATCTCATAGGCGCCCGGCACCCGGACCACCACGACATCATCATCACTGGCCCCGGAACGAACCAGGGTATCCATGGCCCCTTCCACCAGCCGTTCGCCGATGAACGAATTAAAACGGCCCACCACGATGGCGAACTTCTTACCCTCTGCCTGTAAACTTCCTTCCAGATACTTGGCCATAACTCTTCTTCCTTATTGATTTCTCTGATATTTTTTTTGACTGACAGAAAGCGGTGCTGCCCCCAAAGACTATCGTGGAACCCTCAGCATAAGTTACCTGATACCGGGGCAGGTCAGATTGCCAGAGAGCAGCAGCAAACCTTCCCTGCAAAGGCAGATTATAACCTTTTTCCCAGGCAACTCAACCTTGGAACTTGCCGAATTTACTTATCTTCCTCGGCAAGATCCAGGAGATGGCCCATCTTGTCGCGCTTGGTCTGCAGGTAACCTAAGTTTTCCGGCACCGGTTCACACTCAATGGCCACCCGGTCCACCACCTGCAGGCCGTAACCCTCCAGGCCAATGATCTTCTTGGGGTTATTGGTCATAAGGCGCATCTTCCGCACCCCCAGGTCACGCAAGATCTGGGCCCCGATGCCGTAGTCACGCAGGTCCGCCTTGAAGCCCAGCTTATGGTTGGCCTCCACCGTATCCAGCCCCTCATCCTGCAGGGCGTAGGCCTTGAGCTTGTTGACCAGACCAATGCCGCGCCCCTCCTGGTGCATGTAGAGGATGACGCCGCTGCCCTCGCGGTCCACCATATTCATGGCCGAGTGGAGCTGGCCGCCACAGTCACAGCGCATGGAGCCGAAGACGTCCCCGGTGAGGCATTCGGAATGGACCCGGACCAGCACCGGCTTGTCCGGATCGATCTCGCCCTTGACCAGGGCCACATGCTCGTGGCTATCAACATCATTGGTGTAGGCCACCACCTTGAACTCGCCCCCGAAACGGGTGGGCATCTTCACCTCGGCCGCCCGCTGCACCAGGGTATCCTTCTGCATCCGGTAGGCCACCAGGTCGGCAATGGTGGCAATCTTCAGATCATGCTCCCGGGCAAAGACCTCCAGGTCGGGCATCCGGGCCATGGTGCCATCGTCCTTCATGATCTCACAGATAACGCCGGCGGGATTGAGACCGGCCAGCTTACAGAGATCCACCGACCCCTCGGTCTGGCCGGTGCGAACCAGCACCCCGCCCCGTCTGGCCCGCAGGGGAAAGACATGGCCGGGTGAGACCAGATCGGCTGGTTTGGCGTCAAGGGCCGCTGCCACCTGGATGGTATGGGCCCGGTCAGCGGCCGAGATGCCGGTGGTCACCCCGGTCCTCGCCTCGATACTGACGGTGAAGCCGGTGCCAAAGGCGCAGGTATTGTTCTGGACCATCATGGGGATATCAATCTGATCAAGATGCTCCGGGGTCAGGGTGAGACAGATCAGGCCGCGGCCATGGGTGGCCATGAAGTTAATGGCCTCTGGGGTGGCGTACTCGGCGGCCATGAAGAGGTCGCCCTCGTTTTCCCGGTCCTCGTCATCCACCAGGATGATCATCTTGCCGGCCTTGATCTCCGCCAGGACCTCTTCAATACTACTTATAGCCATACAATTTACCTCGTTATTTCAAAAAGTTACTTTAGTTATCAACACGTTGCGAAGGACAAATCACCTCTTCGTAAAGAGAGCGCAATCGCAATAATCGGGCAAAAGCCTCAGGTTCTACTTCCAGAAACCATGCTCGGCTAGAAAGGAGGAACTCAGTTTAGAGGGAGCAGAGGCTGGATTGCCGCCAGCGCCCAGCAGTTTCTCCACATACTTGCCAATGAGGTCCACCTCAATATTCACCGCGTCCCCCTGGCGCAGCTTCCCCAGGCTGGTGATCTGCAGGGTGTGGGGGATGATGGCCACCGAGAAGCTCGTCTCGTCACACTGGTTCACCGTGAGGCTGATACCGTCAATGGTGATGGAGCCCTTTTCAATGATGTAGCGGCTTATCTCCGCGGGGATGGCAAAGGCAAAACGGGTGAAATCACCCTCGGCTACCCGGCTTGCCACCGTTGCCACCGCGTCCACATGGCCGCTGACCAGATGTCCCCCCAGCCGGTCGGCAAGGCGCAGGGCCCTCTCAAGGTTCAGCTTATCACCGGCCGCCTTATCGCCAAGGTTAGAGCGAGTCAAACTCTCAGGGGATACGTCCACCGTAAACCTGCGGCCGGCAAAGGAGGTGGCGGTGAGACAGACACCGTTACAGGCAATGGACTCACCCTCCTCCGGCTCGCTAATCTCAAAATCGGCGTCGATGGTAAAGAGCATCCCGCCGCCGGCGGGGCGCTTGCTGACCAGGGTACCCATACCCTGAATTAGACCGGTAAACATTTTTCTACCCTTCGCCTCGTTTTGGGCCGTTGGCCCCAATCCCCGTAAAAAGTCCCTCAAGCAACACGTCGCTGCCAAAACGTTTGACCCGCTCAAGCTGCAGACGCCGGCCCTGGGCCACATCTTCGATGGCCAAGGCGCCAACCAGAGGGATCGACTCCTGACCTAAAAAAAGGGGGGCCAGAAAGAGGGATACCTGATCCACCAGACCCTGGCTCAGAAATGAGGTGTGCACCCCGCTTCCCCCCTCGACCAGGAGCGAATTAAGCTGATTTTCGCCCAGCCGGGCCAGGACCTGTTCCAGGTCAAGGCCGCCTCCAGGGCCGCGCTCCACCACAAGGACTTTAGCCCCGGCCGCCTCCAGGGCCTGGCGCCGCTGCCGAGGGGCATCAGGCCCGCAGAAGAGCCAGGTGGGGGCCGCTGAATCCTGGTTGAGCATCTGGGCGTTTTCTGGCAAGCGCAGCTGGCTGTCCAGGACCACCCGGACGGGGTCACGCCCCTTGCCCCGCTTCAGCCGGGTGGTAAGGGAGGGGTCATCATTTATGGCCGTCTCCACCCCCACCAGGATGGCATCCAAACGGTCCCGCAGGCGGTGCACCTCCTGGCGCGACTCGGGGCCGGTGATAAAGGCGCAGCGGCCATCCGCCACGGCGATCTTACCGTCAAGACTGCAGCCGGCCTTCATAACCACCCAGGGCAGACCGGTGGAGATATGTTTCAGAAAAGGGCGGTTAAGGGCCCGGCACTTGCTCGCCAGAACCTCTCCTGCCACCTCAACCCCCTGTGACTCAAGATAACGGCAGCCGCTGCCAGCCACCAGCGGGTTGGGGTCAACCATTCCCACCACCACCCGCTTGATACCACTGGCAATAATGGCCTTAGTACAGGGCGGCGTCTTGCCGGTATGGTTACACGGCTCCAGGCTGACATAGATGGTGGCGCCAGCCGCCGCCTCCCCGGCCCGGCCCAGGGCGTGAACCTCGGCGTGGGGGGTACCGGCCTTTTTATGATAGCCCGTGGCGATAACCTGGCCATCCTTGACCACCACCGCGCCCACACAGGGGTTGGGGGAGGTGCGACCCAGCCCTTTCCGCGCCTCACGGAGGGCAAGGCGCATAAATGGCAGGTCAGAGTCTGCTGGCGCGCGCATCAATGAGGTCCCCTAGACCAACTCCTCAGCATCAGCCCCCAGCAGGCCTTTCAGCTCATCCATGAACTCATTCAAGTCCTTAAACTGGCGATATACCGAGGCAAAGCGCACATAGGCCACCTCATCGAGGTTGCGCAGACCGTCCATGAGCCGCGCCCCCACCAGCTTCACCGGGATCTCCCGTTCCCCCATGTCCTGCAGGTCACGCTCCAGGCTATCGACAAAATCCTCGATCTCACTCATGGAAACAGGCCGTTTTTCACACGCCTTCTTAAGGCCGTTAACCACCTTATTACGGTCCCAGGTCTCCCGCCGCCCATCCTTCTTGATCAGCATGGGCATGGTCACCTCCAACCGCTCATAGGTGGTAAAACGCCTTTCACACTCCTCACATTTCCGGCGGCGCCGGGTGATGGTGTAATCTTTGTTGAGACGGGAGTCAACGACCTTGTTTTCCAGGTGACCACAGTAGGGACATTTCATAACTTTTGCTTACCACTTTCTTTTTATGCCGGGAAGGGACTGGCCCCTTGCCGCGCAGCATTTACGGGAATAACAGCAGGGCCTTCCCCGGCAAACCGACAACGGCATGACCAGCAAAGAGAGGAGCGCCCCTTTTCCCAGAAAAACTTGAGAGCAGACAAGCCTGCCCCGTTTATAACTGAATCAACTCAATACCCGCCTCAGCCAGCATCTCCGCCCCCAGGGGGTCGGCGTAACCCTCACCGTAGTAGATCCGCCGCACCTGGGCGTTAATCAGCATCTTGGCGCAGATGGAGCAGGGGCTGTTGGTGCAGTAGAGATCGCAACCGCTTATACTCACCCCATGGGTGGCGGCCTGGATGATGGCGTTCTGCTCGGCGTGCAATCCCCGACACAGCTCATGGCGCTCGCCGGACGGCACCTTAAGTTGGGCCCGCAGGCAGCCAACCTCGGCGCAGTGACTGATCCCGGTGGGCACCCCGTTGTAACCGGTGGCCATCACCCGCTTGTCACGGACCAGCACCGCCCCCACCTTGCGCCGGGTGCAGGTGGAACGCTGGGCCACAAGCTCAGCTATGTCGCGAAAATATTCGGGCCAGGAGGGCCGCTCGTCAACCGCCATCATTCGTCGTAATCACGTTCCAGCTCAGGATAGAGGGGAAACTCCTCACAGAGCATCCGCACCTCCACCCGAATCCGGCCCAGCTCTTCCTTATTATCGCGGCCCGCAACAGCCCGGTTGATCCAATCACCCACCTGGACCATCTCCGCTTCTTTCAGACCACGGGTGGTCACCGCCGGGGTGCCGATGCGGATACCACCGGTGACAAAACGGCTCTGGGTGTCAAAGGGAACGGCATTTTTGTTGACGGTGAGGCCGGCCATCTCCAGGGCCTCCTCCGCCTCCTTGCCGGTCACATCCTTATTACTTAAGTTTACCAGGACCAGATGGTTGTCGGTGCCGCCGGAGACCAGCTTAAAACCATGGCCCAGCAGCGTCTCCCCTAACTTTCGACTATTTTTAACCACCTGGGCCTGATAGTCGCGATACTCTTTGGTCATCGCCTCGCGGAAGGCCACCGCCTTGGCGGCGATGACATGAACCAGTGGTCCGCCCTGGATGCCGGGAAAGATCTTGGAGTTGAGCTTCTTGCCAAACTCCTCGTCGGCCAGGATCAAGCCGCCTCTGGGGCCGCGCATGGTCTTATGGGTGGTGGTGGTGACAAAATGGGCCTGGCCCACCGGGCTGGGATGGACGCCAGCGGCCACAAGGCCCGCGATGTGAGCCATATCCACCATGAGCAGGGCGCCCACCTTATCGGCAATGGCCCGGAAAGCGGCGAAATCTATGGTGCGGGGATAGGCGCTGGCCCCGGCCACAATGAGCTTGGGCCGCTCTTGCTCGGCAATGCGCTCCACCTCGGCCATGTCGATCTGTTCGCTCTGCCGGTTGAGGCCGTAGGAGACAAAGTCAAAGAGCTGGCCGGAAAAACTCACCGAGGCGCCATGGGTCAGGTGGCCGCCATGGGCCAGGTCCATCCCCAGAACCTTATCACCCGGATTCAGGCAGGCAAAGTAGACCGCCATATTGGCCTGACTGCCGGAATGGGGCTGAACATTGGCGTATTCGGCCTTAAACAACTCCTTAGCCCGGCTGATGGCCAGGGACTCCACCTCGTCAGCATACTCGCAGCCGCCATAATAACGTTTGCGGGGGTAACCCTCGGCGTACTTATTGGTGAAGATGGAGCCCTGCGCCTCCAGCACCGCCATGGAGACAATATTCTCCGAGGCGATGAGCTCCAGCTGGTGGGCCTGGCGCTCAAGCTCAAAGCGGATGGAGCGGAATATCTCGGAATCTGTTTCTTTTAAATAGGACATTTTTTTACTTCACTATTCTTGCAAGAACTCCCGGATCGAAAACATCTCAATGCGGGTGAGATGGCGACCGGCAGCGAAATTGGTGGTGAGCCAGGTGCGGACAATGTCCAGGGCCAGGCCAGGCCCCAGGACGCGGGCCCCCAGGCAGAGGACATTGGCGTCATTATGCTCCCGACTCATGCGGGCCGTGAAGGCTTCATTACAGAGGGCGGCACGAATCTCCGGGTGACGGTTGGCCGCCATGGACATGCCGATGCCGGTACCACAGATCAGGATACCCATGGTGCTGCTCCCCTCTTTGACCTGCTCACAGACCAACTGGGCAAAGTCAGGGTAATTGACCGAGGCCACCGAGTTGGTACCGCAATCCTCCACCTCGTGCCCCAGATCGGCCAGCAGGGAGACCACATCCTGCTTCAGCTCATAACCACCGTGATCACAGCCTATTGCGATTTTCACCTTTTTTAACCCTCAAAACGTTTCATGATGATAACCCCATTGGTCCCGCCAAAACCAAAGGAGTTGGACATGGCGGCCCGCATGGCCATATCCCGGGCCACACCCGGCACATAGTCGAGATCACACTCAGGGCCGGGGTTCTCCAGGTTCATGGTGGGCGGGGCCACCTGATGGTGGAGGGAGAGGGCGGTGAACACCGCCTCGATACCACCGGCGCCACCCAGCATATGACCGGTCATGGACTTGGTGGAGGAGATGGCCAATTTTTCGGCATGGTCGCCGTACACCTTCTTAATGGCCCGGGTCTCCACCACGTCGTTTAAGGGGGTGGAGGTGCCATGGGCGTTGATGTAATCGATATCTTCAGGGTTCATACCGGCATCATTTAAGGCCATCTCCATGCAGCGCACCGCGCCATCGCCATCCTCGGGCGGAGCGGCGATATGGTAGCCGTCACCGGAAAGACCATAACCCGCCATCTCGGCATAGATCTTGGCCCCCCGGGCCTTGGCATGCTCCATCTCCTCCAGGATCAGGATACCGGCACCCTCGGAGATGATGAAGCCGTCCCGGTCCTTATCAAAGGGGCGGGAGGCGCGGGTGGGGTCGTCGTTGCGCTTGGAGAGCGCCTTCATGGAGTTGAAGCCGCCCACGGCCAAGGGGCAGACCACCGACTCGCTGCCGCCGGTAAAGGCCACGTCGCAGAAGCCGCCGGCAATGGAGCGAAACGCCTCGCCCACGGCGTGGGTGCCAGCGGCACAGGCGGTGGTGGTGGACATATTGGGGCCTTTGGTCTTATGGAAGATGGAGATCTGCCCGGCCCCCATATTGGGGATTACCATGGGGATGAAGAAGGGGGTGATCCGCCGGGGCCCGCGGTCCAGGGCAATCTTATGGTATTTCTCAATGGTGGGCAGACCACCGAGGCCGCAACCAACGATGGAACCAACCCGCGGGCCGTTTTCATCGCTGATAACAAAACCGGAGTCATCGATGGCCATCTGGGCCGCGCCCAGGGCGTACTGGACAAAGAGGTCCAGGTGCTTGGCCGCCTTGGCATCAACATAATCGGTAACCTGAAAGTCATCGACCTCGGCAGCGATCTTTACGGCATGTTCGCTGGCGTCAAAACGGGTGATGGGGCCCACCCCGCTTTTACCTTTGCACAAACCATCCCAGGTCTTAGCAACTCCTGTTCCCACTGGCGTCACCAGACCAAGGCCGGTGACCACTACTCGACGTCCCATAACATCCTCATCCGTATATGATGACCCATCGGCAGCCCCTTTATGTTACACAAGGTTGACTGCCAATGTTCAATGGCACAAACGCCTTGCCGCCGTTATCGTAATAACAGCGGCAAGGCGCAGGTAAAAAACAAACTATACCGTTCCCCCCTCAAGCCATAACATGCGGCCAGTGAGGGGCAAGGACAATTACTACAGGCTGGAGATGTGATCCATGGCGTCCTTGACGGTGGTGATCTTCTCAGCCACCTCGTCGGCAATCTCGGTATCAAAGGTCTCTTCCATGGCCATGATCAGCTCCACCAGGTCAAGGGAGTCGGCGCCAAGATCATCAACAAAAGAGGCAGAGGGCACAACCTTGGCCTTATCAACACTGAGTTGCTCGGCAATGATATCGATCAATTGTTCTTCAACAGACATAATATTCTCCTATAAATAGGTTCAAGAAGGTAAGAGTTACTATTTTGATATTTGAGGGGAAGTCTTTGCCCGCCCCCCTGCTCAACTTTCTATATCCACACTGCAAATCCTAACAAACTAGCCCATATACATACCGCCATTGACATGGATAAACTGGCCGGTAATATAGTTGGCGTCCTCGGAAACCAGAAAGGCCACGGCGCCGGCGATGTCATCGCCACTACCCATGGACTTCATGGGGATCTCAGAGAGGATGATCTCCTTGACGTCGTCAGAGAGATCCTTGGTCATATCGGTATCGATATAGCCAGGCGCCACCCCATTAACCGTGATCCCGCGACTGGCAAGTTCCTTGGCCGTGGAGCGGGTAAGCCCCACCAGGCCCGCCTTGGCCGCCGAGTAATTAACCTGACCGGCGTTGCCGGCAAAACCGATGACCGAGGTCACGGAAACTATCCGGCCCCAGCGCTGCTTCATCATGGGGCGACTGGCCGCCTTGATACAGTTAAAGGCGCCCTTCAGGTTGGTATCCAGCACCGCGTCCCAGGCCGCCTCCTTCATCATGGCCAGAAGGCCATCCCGGGTGATGCCGGCATTATTTACCAGAATATCCACCCGGCCATGGTCGGCCATGATCTGTTTGAAGGCTGCCTGCACTTCACCATAATCAGCAACATTGAATTTGTAAACGGCTGGCGTGCCACCCGCCGCAGTAACCTGGGCCGCAACCTCATCGGCCGCTGAAGAGTTACTCACATAGTTGATAACCACTGTGGCGCCGGCCGCGGCCAGGCGCAGACAGATGGAACGGCCGATACCACGACTGCCGCCGGTAACCACGGCCACCTTACCCGTCAAATCCATACTTTTCACCTGATTTTTGCTATTTCTTCAGTTCAGTTTGAGAATCAAAAAATTACCGACAATCGCCGGCAAAAGAGCCCTACTTGCCACTGCGCTCCTTCAGTTTTTCTAAGAGCGGCGGGAGCAGGTCAAAGACATCTCCCACCACCCCGTAGTCGGCCACATCGAAGATGGGGGCGTTCTTATCACGGTTGATGGCGACAATGGTTTCCGACGACTTCATGCCGATTACGTGCTGGATGGCACCGGAGATACCGCAGGCCACATAGAGCTTGGAGGCCACCGTCTTGCCGGTCTGGCCCACCTGATGGGGATAACCGACCCAACCGCTGTCCACTGCCGCCCGCGACGCGCCCACGGCCGCGCCCATGGTATCGGCCAGCTCTTTAATCAGGTCAAAGCCCTGATCGGTCTCCAGACCCCGGCCGCCGGCCACCACCACCTCGGCCTCGGCCAGGTTAACCTCTTCACCAGCGCTTATCACCGTCTCCACCACCCTGGTCCGCGACTTTAAGCGCTTAGCGCTCACGGACTCTGTGATAACCTCGCCGCTGCGGCTCTGGTCCGGGGCGGAGGCGGGGAAGACCATGGGGCGTACCGTGGCCATCTGGGGCCGATGGTTGGGGCACATGATGGTGGCCATGATGTTGCCGCCAAAGGCGGGCCGGGTCTGGTGGAGATGGCCGTCATCGCCCATGGCCAGCTGGGTACAGTCGGCGGTGAGACCGGTGTTGAGTGAGGTGGCCACCCGGGGAATAAACGAACGGCCAATGGCGGTGGCGCCGGCTAAGATCACCTCGGGCCTATGCTTTCTGGCCAGATCTTCCAGGGCGGCGCCATAGCTCTCATCGTTAAAATGGCTCAGGGCATCATCTTCAACCACGTAGACCTGGTCGGCGCCGGCGGCGATGAGCTCCTGAGGCACATCACCGGAATCAGCGCAGAGGAGTACGGCGGACAGGGGCACCCCCCGCTTGTCGGCCAGATCGCGGCCAATCCCGAGGAGTTCCTGGGAAACCTGGGCCAGCTTACCCTGGCGATACTCGGCGTAGACCCAGATCCCGGCCCACTGGGAGAGATCGATACCCGCCCCCTCCTCCCGGGGGATGGAGAGCGCCTCCACCTCGCACACATCCACGCAGGTGCCGCACAGGGTACAGTTATCATTGACCTGGGCCTTGCCATCCTCCACGCTAATGGCGTCGAAGGGACAGTTCTCCTCGCAGAGGCCGCAGCCGATACAGGCATCTTTATCTATCTGTAACATATCTTACACCTTCTCCCCCTGCCCCTAACGGCCAGACCAGAGCCTGAAAACCGGGGGACTAAGAGAATCTTTTTTACTGGAGTAGAAAAAATTAAGAACCCAGGGCCGCCTCAAAGATGATCTCGGCCAGCTTATCCACCTGCTCCGTGACACTGCCTTCAATCATGGTGCGCTCACCCTTCTTCTCCGGCGGGAACACCTTGACCACCTGGGTGGGGGAGCCGCCCAGCCCCAGCTGACTCTCATCCGCCTCAATATCGGCGGCAGTGAGGCTTGCGACCTGATAATCTTTGGCCCGCTTCAGGCCGCGCAGGGAGGGGAAGCGGGGGGTGTTAATCTCCTTGACCACGGTGAGCAGGGCCGGCAGATCCACCTCCAGCACGTCGTAGCCGTCATCCATCATCCTCTCCAGGGTGAGCACCCCGTCAGAGACAGTGTGCACCTTCTTGACACAGGTGACAAAGGGCATATCGAGGCGCACGGCCAGCCCCGGGCCAACCTGGGCCGTATCACCGTCGGTGGCCTGCTTACCGCAGAGAACCAGATCAGGGTTGGCCACCTTGGCCACGGCCTGGGCCAGGGTATAGGTGGTGGCCAGGGTGTCGGCCCCGGCAAAGGCGCGGTCGCTGACGAGGTAGGCCTCATCGGCCCCGCAGGAGATCGCCTCACTCAGGATGGCCGCGGCCTGGGGCGGACCCATGGAGAGCACGGTAAGGCTGCCGCCATACTCCTCCTTGAGGCGCACCCCCTCTTCTAAGGCATGCCGGTCATAGGGATTAATCACCGACTTCACCCCCTCGCGCGACAGGGTGTTGGTCTCAGGGTCCAGCCGGACATCCTTGGCATCCGGCACCTGTTTTATACAGACGACGATATTCATATCTTTTTCTTATCCTCGTGCACTGATTGGGGCAGCCGGCCATCAACAACAGTGGCCGCCCTCCCAGTTTTTGTGGCTAAACAAGTACAAAAAAACTAGTTGTACTCTTTATTCAGTTCCTGGCCGATGACGTTACGCTGAATCTGGTTGGTGCCCTCATAGATCTGGAGGATCTTGGCGTCACGCATCATCTTCTCCACCGGATACTCCCGCATGTAACCATAACCACCCATGACCTGGACCGCGTCGGTGGCCACCTTCATGGCCGTATCGGTGGCCATCACCTTACACATGGCCGAGGCCTTGGACATATCCTTGGGGTGGGCGTCGATATGTTTGGCCGCCACATAGACCAAAGCGCGGGAGGCCTCGGTCTGGATGGCCATGTCGGCCAGCATGTGCTGCACCGCCTGAAAGGAGATGATGGGCTTGCCGAACTGGACCCGCTGCTTGGCATAGACCGTGGCCTCGTCCAGGGCGCCCTGGGATAGGCCCACACCCAAGGAGGCGATGCCGGGCCGCGACTTGTCCAGGGTCTTCATGACGGTGATAAAACCCGCCCCCCGCCGGCCGATCATCCGGCTCTTGGGGATGCGGCAGTCCTTGAAGATCAGTTCGGTGGTGGCCGAGGTGCGGATACCCAGCTTCTTCTCCTTGGGGCCGGCGGAAAAGCCGGGGTCATCACTCTCCACCACAAACATGGTGGCGCCCCGTGGCCCCTTATGGGGATCGGTCATGGCGATAACCGTATAGATATGGGCCTGACCGCCGTTGGTGATCCACTGTTTGGTGCCGTTTAAGACCCAGTGATCGCCATCCTCCACCGCCGTGGTCTGGATGCCGCTGGCGTCCGAGCCGGCATTGGCCTCGGTGAGGGCAAAGGCCGCCCTCTTCTCGCCCGTGGCGATCAGCGGCAGATAATGTTCTTTCAGCTCCTTGGAGCCGCCGACTATGATGGGATAGGCTCCCAGGGCGCTGGCGGCGTAGGCGGTGGCGATACCGACACAGCCCCGGCCAAACTGCTCCAGGGCCAGGGCGGTCTCAAGGCAACCGCCGCCTAAGCCCCCATACTCCTCAGGGACAAAGAGGGCGAAGAAGTCTGATTTGGCCAGGGTCTCAACGATCTCCAAGGGATAGTCCTCGGTCTCGTCGTAACGGGCTCGATTGGGAATAATCATCTCATCGGTGATCTGTTTGGCCAGATCAACGATCATCTGCTGATCTTCACTGAGAAAATGATCCACGAATTAGCACCTTATCTGATTAGGCCGCCCGGAAAAGGGGATGGCGGCTGTTGTTATTATCTCTTGTTTGCTTCCCTAGTAAGACTAAAAAAATGCGGGGGACGATGGGGGCAGATCCCTGCAAGCAGCAGACCTAAGGCCAGCGCAGGAGAGTGGCGCCCCAGGTAAAACCACCGCCAAAGGCGCAGAGCAACAGGTAGTCGCCACTCTGCAGACGCCCTTCGGCCACCGCGTCGGCCAGGGCAGTGGGAATGCTGGCCGCGGATGTATTACCATATTTGTCTACTTTTATGTACAGTTTTTCAGGGTCCAGACCGAGCTTCTCGCCCAGGTTGTTGAGGATGCGGATATTGGCCTGGTGGGGAATAACCAGATCAAGCTGGTCAAGGGCCACACCCTCACTTGCCAGAACCTTGGCAATGGCCCTCTCCATGGAGCGCACCGCATGCTTGAAGACGTCGCGGCCACTCATCTTGATGTAGGAGCCGTCATAATCACTCTTTTCCAGGGCGGGGTTCATGCTCTGGGCCGCCTCGGCGTAGAGGAGGTGATTGAGCCGGCCATCGGCAAAGAGGTGATCGCTGAACAGGGCGTCAGGGCCACCGGTGAGGAGAGCGGCGCCGGCGCCGTCACCGAAGAGGACGCAGGTGTTGCGGTCCTGCCAGTTTGTCCGGGTGGAGAGGGTCTCGGCCCCGATGACCAGCACCTTGAGGTCAGCGTTCCCCTGGATATACTTATCGGCGATGGAGAGAGCGTAGAGAAAGCCGGAACAGGCGGCATTGATATCAAAGGCGCAGGCGTTCTCCGCCCCTATCTCCTTCTGGACCAGGCAGGCGCAGGAGGGCATGATCATGTCGGCGGTGATGGTGGCAACGATGATCATGTCGAGATCAGCGGCCGTAAGCCCGGCCATCTTCAAGGCCTTGCGGGCGGCCTTGGCCGCCAGGATGGAGGTGTTCTCCGCCTTGCCGGCGATGCGCCTGGTCCGAATCCCGGTCCTGGTGCGAATCCACTCATCGGAGGTATCCACCATCTGGGCCAGATCGTCATTGGTCACCACCCGCTGGGGCAGAGAAGAGCCCACTCCGATAATCATCGCGCGACTCATTTCTTCTCCTGCTCCTCTTTGCCAGAGGCGAGGTCACCATCATGGGCCAGCATGGCCAGGATGTGATCGTTGACTCCGCTGCCAGCCAGACCGTCGGCCACCAGGATGGCATTTTTGATGGCAGTGGCATTGGAACGGCCATGACAGATTATGCCGGTGCCGTTCAGGCCCAGCAGCGGCGCGCCGCCATACTCGGCGTAGTCCACCCGTTTCTTGAAATTCTTGAACGCCTCGCGGGCCAGAAGATAGCCCATCTTGGCGGTGAAGGTCTTGGAAATCTCCTCGCGCAGCATGGAGGTTACCGCCTCGGCCAGTCCTTCACTGATCTTCAGACAGACATTGCCGACAAAACCATCACAGACAATGACGTCCACATCGCCCTTGAAGGTATCGCCACCCTCCACGTTACCTATGAAGTTGAGGCTGCTGGATTCAAGGAGATCAAAGGTCTTCTTGACCAGTGCGTTGCCCTTTGAGTCCTCGGCCCCGATACTAAGGAGCCCCACCCGGGGTTCACTGGCGGCAAACATCGCCTGGTAGAAGGCGGAGGCCATGACGCCAAACTGATAGAGATGATTGGCCCGGCAATCAACATTGGCGCCCACATCCAGCATCACCACCGGGCTTTTCAGGGTGGGGAAGACGGTGGCAATGGCGGGGCGCTGAATGGTCTCAAGGCGGCCCAGATGCTTGATGGCGGCCGCCATCACCGCGCCGGAATTACCGGCCGAGACCACGGCATCCACCTCACCCCTGGCATGGAGCTCAAAGGCGCGCAGCATGGAAGAGTCCTTCTTGCGCCGCACCACCATGGTGGGAGAATCATCCATCTCCACCACCTGGGAGGTGGCCACGATATGGATGGACTCCTTGGGGTAACGGTCGCCAAGGGCGGCGGAAATGGCCTGCTCATCACCCACCAGGGAGATCTGCATGGGAGACTCGCGTAAGGCCGTCAGGGCACCGTTGACCAGTTCTGCCGGTCCCCTGTCGCTCCCCATGGTATCAAGGGCTATATGCACGGCTAGATTTCTCCCGCTGCCTAAGGACTTAAGATCAGATCAACATTTGAAGGGGGCACAGATAACCAGAAGAGTAGAGAGTTATAGCGCCCTAAAGAACATAGACCCCCAGCATTATGACAGGGGGCCAATGGCGTGGCAAGGCGTGGCTTAAAAGCCCGCCCTGCCGGAACAGGCCTGGGGCCTACTCAAAATCTTCGTCAAGACTTATGACTTCGCGGCCCTTGTAAGTGCCACAGCTGCCACACAGGGCATGGGGCAGTTTGGGCTCGCCGCACTCGCTGCAGAGGCCTACCTTGGGGGCAGTGAGGGCATCGTGGGAACGGCGTTTTCTGGTCCGGGAATGGGAATGTCTTCTCTTGGGCACGGCCATGGTATCTTCTCCTCTTTATCATCAAGGCCCTAACGGGGCCTTATGTTGTTTAAAATTCTATCGACCTGCCAGAGACGACGACGACGACGCCAACCTAAGGCGCGGCTATCAACATTTCTTACAAAAAACCTAGCAGACCAATGAAAAACATGAAACAGCCAAATATATATGCTGGCCCGGTAAAGTCAAGTTTTTTTGCCAGCCAACCAATCCTTTGGCCCAGGCGCCCGCAAAGCAGAGCTGCCTGCCGGTCAATCCCCCCTGGCGCCCAACATCGCGGCCTGACCATGGGCCATGACAACCTGCTCCAGTTCGCCGGCATGGCGGTTGAACTCCTCCACCCAGATGTCGGCAATATTCCAGGCGATCACGTGCTTGCCCTGGCGGCCGCGGCTGACACCATAAACCGAATAATACTTGTCCTGGCGGGAGCCCTGAAAATCACCCTGCCACACCACCTCGCCACTATCCCTGGCCCGGATGGTGACCCCCATGTGGTAATCAACGGCAAAGGAGACGTAGGGCAGACCGATTATCCGCAGCAGCCAGGCGTAGGTAAACGAGCCGTAGTAGTAGCAGGTCTCCGTAACCTTGGCCTGGTGCAGGATCCCTTCAAGGACATAATCCACCTGGGCATCCGGTTTGACCTGCAGATCAACAACCTCACGGAAAAGCCCGGAGCGGTCCAGGACATCCACCGTTGCCAGGGATGCGGCCCGGTCCAGCGGCTTGGTGTCATAGTGGGAGTAGGGAGTGTAAACCTCAGGGATATCAGAACTTATCTCAAGCCAGAGGACACCGGGGATCATCCCCTTCCACTGCTGATTATCATTGGCATGGGCCAGAGGACGCAGGTCAACAAAGTTAGCCACCCCCAAGCGCGCCTCGCCCTCCGTCCGGGAACGATTAATCTTGGCGGAGGCCGGCGGCACCAGGGACAGGTCAAGGGAGTTGGCCGCGCAGCCGGACAGGCAGAGGAGCATGATCATAATAAGAGCCAGCCATCCTTTTTCACCTTTACGGATCTGCAAAATAATCCCTCTTCTATTTGTGTTTTTTTTAAATAACGGCGGTTTTACAAAATCTTAAACCCCAAGGACTCTTCCATCCCTTGGTCACGGGGTCTCTCTGCGAGAGTAGTAATATAAAACCTTCTGGGACAACTTAAAGAAAAAAGCGGGGATAATTAAGAGAAAGCGGCAGGGGCTTACAAGAGTTGGGCCAGCCGATCACTGCACTGCTGGAGGCGGGCGCCAACCACTCCCACCACCTTGACAAGGAGTTTTACGGCCAGGTCGGGATTATCACTAAAGAGTTGGGCCAGGGGCTCCTTCCTGATTATGAGCAGTTCACTGGCCTCCAGGCTGACCACAGTGGCGGCCCGGGGCTGACCAGTGAAGGCGCCCACCTCTCCCACCACGGCCCCGGCCGCCAGCAGGGCCACCAGGACAAACCTGCCGGCAAACTCGGTCTCCCTCTTAACCGCCAGCCTTCCTGAGACCACAAAGCCCAAAAAATCACTGGCATCACCAGGAGCCATAACCTGGGCCTGGGCCGGGTGGCGAACTTGCTCCAGATAGCGAGACAGTTCTTGCCGTTCAGTCTCAGAGAGGAAGGGCAGGCTGGCGGCCAGATCCTGCCCCGTTATTTTGGCCCCACCCTTCAATTGTCGTAATCCTTGACAGCAACCCCCGGCTCCAGCTTCTCCTCGATCCGGGCCACCAGGGCCGGGTAGCCGTCCTTGCCAATCACCTGGGAAAACTGACTGCGGTAGTTACTCACCAGACTTACCCCTTCAATGACCACGTCGTAGACATACCACTGTTTATTCTTACTGATCATCTTGTAGATAAAGGAGTAATCCTGCCGCTTATGATGGACGATGGTCTTGACCACCGCCTTCTTGCCCTTTTCCCGCACGCCCTCAATGGAGATCTTCTCATTGGAGACGGTTTGCAAGCGGTCTATATAGGTATTCTGCAGTAACTCTTTGAAGATTACGACAAAGTGCTCCTTCTCCTCCGGGCTCCGCTTGCGCCAGGCCCGGGCCAGACAGCGCTTGGCCATCTCCTCGAAGTCAAAATGGCTATCGATGATGGCGACAACCTCTTTGCGCTTATCGGGCCACAGGCCATTATCACCACTGGCAGGATCCACCAGCAAGCCCATGATCTGATTAAGGGAATCCTCCATGACGCCGCGGGGACCACTGCTGGGCGCGGCCGCCAGGGGTGAACTGCTCCAGAGCAGGAGGGCCATTAAGCCCAGTGCCAATATCTTTACTTTCATAACTTCCCTCTTCTTTTCCTATGCCTGCCAGCTTCGCATCCCGGCCGCGGACGAAAGCCGGGGCGGCCCGGGAGAGGCACCATGATTTTATTAATAACAGGACGCTTTAGGTCACTGAATCGAACGAAACTACTATAAAAAGGCCCGTTGTCCATAACAATTATGGCCTTTTTGGCTGTTATTATGAAATAACAACCGCTTCCACGCCGAAAAAAACTGCTTAGTCCAGCGGCAAATCGTCAATATTCTTCGTTATAGCCTGGCGGGGCATTTCCCCGGGCTGACTAACCACGGCGAAATGCCGTCGGTTGCCGTGCCGGCCGTGCACCAACCTGACATTTTGTCCCCGCTGTTCGGCGCAGGCCATCTGCTTGCGGGCCTCAGCCAGGTTAAAGGCGCGGGCACTCAGGCCCATACCCTGGCAGTCGGCCTCCGAGACCATCTGCGACTGCTCCTGCTCCCCCTTCTCCAGGTGATCCTCCACCAGGGCCTCACGGTGCTGAAGATAAAAATCACGAAAGGCCACATAGGGGTCAAAGGCCTGCTCACTGAGGGACTCATAATCTTCGCCGTGCAGGGAGACGGCGTTTTCCACATCCCAGGCCAAGAGGGCCAGGCCGGTGCTGAAGTTATTACGCAAGGCATAGCGCAGGGGGCTGACAAAATAATCAACTATGAGACCGCTGCCGTCCCGCACGGTGGAGGGGCCCAGGAGGGGAAGGCAGAGGTAGGGCCCCTGCCCCATGCCATATCGCCCCAGGGTCTGGCCAAAATCCTCATCAAAGCGGGGCAGGCCGAAATCAGTGGCCGCCGGATCGGCCAGGCCAACCACCCCCACGGTGGAGTTGATGAGAAAACGTTCCACCTCAACCAGCCCGTTCATAAACTTGCCCTGCAGCACGTTGTTGAACAGGCGGACCGGCATGGCGAGATTATGAAAGCCATTATCCACGCAGATCCGGAGATCCTCAGGCAGGATAACGCTATACACCTTGGCCACCGGCTTTGAGACCCAGTAGTAGAGCTTATCGTTAAAGCCGAAAAAAAACCGGTTCAGCGGCTCCAGGGGATCATCGGGGTTCTCCTCCAGCACCTCCTCCTCAAAATAATCTTCATCATCCAGGAGGTCCATGAGATCTTCATCATCGGCCAGAACCGGGCTGGCCAACAAAACCAGCAGGGCCGGCAGAACGAGGGAAAAACGCCATATAAGAGCAAAATTAGCCGCCAAAACTTACTAAACCTTGCCAAAGATATATTTACTGACCAGCTCTTCCAGATCAAGGGCCGACTCTGTCTCGGTGATCAGGCCCCCCTCATCAAGTAAATCATCAGAACCACCCTGACTGATCTTGATAAACTTATCGCCGATAATCCCCTGGGTCTTCACCGAGGCGATGGCGTCATCACTGAGCTGCACCTCCCGTTCCAGCTCCAGTGAAACCAGGGCAAGGTCATCACTGTTCAGAGAAATTGCTGCCACCCGGCCGATCTGCACCCCGGCCATGGAGACATTGGCCCCCTTTTTCAGGCCGGTGATATTCTCAAATTCAGCCTGGACCGTGTAGTGATTGCCATAGTTGAAGAGCGGCAACTCACCAAACTGGCTGGCCAGGTAAGCAAAGGCCAGAAAGCCGGTCAAGAGAAAAAGCCCAACCCCAATCTCCAGTCTTTCCTTGCGCATAGTTAATCCTCGTAATTAATGGCGGCAGCCTAAAAAAAAAATTGCTGCCTCATAAGAACACTTATTTATAAATAGAAATTCATTGGCCAAAGGCTGCTACTTTAGCCCGGCGCCTCAACAGTGCTGCTGTCATAAACCTGGCCCATGGTCTCGGCGACAAACTCCTTAATTACCGGATCAGCCGAATGCTGCAGCTCCTCCGGGGTGGAAAACTTGCTCATCTGGCCCTGGTTAAGGATGATAACCTCATCGGCCAGGTTAAAGACCTTGGGGATGTCATGGCTGACGATGATGGAGGTGTATCCCCTTTCCAGCTGGGTCCGGTAAAAGAGGCGGTAGATATCCAGGCTGATCTGGGGATCAAGGCCGGTGGTGGGCTCGTCAAAGAGGACAATGGCCGGCTCAAGCATCAGGGCCCGGGCCAACCCCACCCTTTTTTTCATGCCACCGCTGAGCTGGGCGGGAAACTTGCCGCCATGGCCACCTAGTTCCAGCTGGACCAGCGCCTCCTCCACCTTCTGGGCCACCTGCTGGCGGCTCATCTTGGTCCGCTCCATCAGGGGCAGGGCGACATTCTCGGCCACGGTCATGGAGTCGAGCAGGGCCCCGCCCTGGAAAAGGACGCCGAACTGGGCCCGCACCTCATTGAGCTTCGCCCGGCCCAGGCGGGAGATATCCACCCCGTCCACCAGGATCTGGCCCGAGTCGGGCTGGAGCAGTCCCATGATCAGCTTCAGGGAGACGGACTTACCCTGGCCGCTGCCGCCGGCGATAACCGTGGTCTTACCGCGGCTAAACTCCACATTGACCTTGTTAAGCACCACCTGCTTGCCAAAGCATTTCACCACGTCGACAAAGGAGATCACGCTGTTCATATGAGCACCGCCGTCAACATATAGTCCCAGAGAAGGATGGCAATGGAGCTGTAAACCACGGCCTGGGTGGTAACCCGGCTCACCCCCTCGGCCCCGAAACCGCCGCTCTTTATCTGATGGACAAAATAACCGCGGCCGGCGCAGATCCAGACCACCAGCAGGGCAAAGACGTAAGACTTCTGGACGCCAAGGTTGATATCCTCGCTGGTCACCCCGCTGATGATGCCGTTCATATAGGCGCCGGGGCTCACCTCCAGGAGAATAACCCCGCTTAGATAGCCCCCGAAGATGCCCACCACGTTAAATATCTGGGTCAGGAGCGGCACCGAGATCAGGGTGGCCAAAAATTTGGGGCTTATCAGGTAACGGAAGGGGTCAATGGCCATGCACTCCAGGGCGTCAAACTGTTCCGAGTGGCGCATGATGCCAAGTTCGGCGCACATGGCCGAGCCGGCCCGGCCGGTAACCATCAGGGCGGTGAGCACCGGCCCCAGCTCCTTTATCAGGCTCAGGGCCACCAGCATCCCGAGAATACTCTCAGAGCCCACCCGGCTCAGGGTATAGTAACCTTGTAAACCGAGAACCATTCCGGTAAAAAGGCCTATGAAGAGGATCAGGGGCAGGGAGTTGGCCCCGATGAGACGGATCTGACGCAACAGCTCCCGGAACCGGAAGGGCCGGGCCAGACAACCCCGGGCCGCCGCCCCCAGAAATGTACCCATCCGGCCCCAGTCCTGGAGCTGATAAAGGGCGCTGGCGCCAATCTGTCGCACTAGTGTGGTGATCATTGCTGAGCCTGTTTCAAATTAATCAAAACCTTAAACACTTTTTATACGATTTTTCAGCTTGTTACAATAAAAAAGAAGAAACAACCTTACCCCTAACCACTCATCCCTGTCAAGGATTGCCTGGCCAGACGCGGCCAATCCCCCGGCCCAAGGGACCCTGACAAAATGGGGCAGGTGGTGCTCTAATTTAGGACAGCCCATGGAGATCAAGCTCATCGGCCTCAACGGCCGCTACACCCATTCAACCCTCAGCCTCTTTTACCTGCGCCAGGTCATAAGCCGGCAGCTAGCGGCCGACGTAAGCCTCTGGCAATACACGATAAATGATAATTATTTTGAGACCCTGATTCGAATCAGCCACGGCACGCCCCAGGTAATCTGTTTTTCGGTCTACATCTGGAACAGTGAACGTATAGCCCGCCTGATCATGGACCTGGGCCAGCTCCTGCCCGCCAGCACCATCATCATCGGCGGCCCGGAGGCCGCCGCCATGTGCCAGCAGCAGCCACTACTTGCGCCGCTGGTCACCCTGGTCCACGGCGAGGTGGAGGGGCTGGGGGCTAAATTTTTCCACGACCTGGAAAGGCAAGAGATGGCCCCCTGCTACCAGGCGGGGGGTGCGCCAGACTTCAGCCTGCCCTACCAGGAGTCAGACTTCCACGGCCCCCTGGCCCATCGCCACATCTACTACGAATCGTCCCGGGGCTGCCCCTACACCTGCAGCTACTGTCTGTCGGCCACCAGTAAAGGGGTGCGCCACCTGGGGCTTGACCAGGTAAAGGCTGAGCTGGATCTCCTGCTCGCGGCCCGGCCCCAGACCATCCGCTTCATCGACCGCACCTTCAACGCCCACCCTGAACGGGCCTGTGCTATCTGGGCCCACCTGCTCAACCAGGAGGGCGACACCTGTTTTCATTTTGAGATTGCCCCGGACCGCTTCACAGAAGAGATGTTTGCCCTGCTGGCCCGGGCCCCCAAGGGAAGATTTCAGTTTGAGATCGGCCTCCAGTCCACCAGCCCGGCCGCCCTTGCCGCGGTTCAGCGGCCGAAGGAGACAAAGGATGCCCTGGCCACCATTAAGAGAATAACTGAGCTTGGCACCATCCACACCCACGCCGACCTGATCCTGGGCCTGCCCCGGGAGACTAAAGCAACCTTTGCCAGGGGCGTCAACGAGCTGTTCGCGGCCCAGCCCCATTACATCCAGATGGGCCTGCTCAAGGTGCTGCCCGGCACACCTCTAGACAACCAGGCAGAGGAGCTGGGGCTCAACCATCGACACCGGCCGCCCTACGAGCTGCTCGCCTCAAGGGAGATGAAACATCAGGAGCTCACAGAGCTATATTGGCTGGGGGAATGGGTGGAAAAGATGTACAACAGCGAACTCTTCAGGCCACTCTTCACCTACCTGGCCGAAAAGAAAGAGAGGGGGTTTGATTTTTTCCAGGCCATCTACGCCAGGTGCCGAGAGAAAAAACTCCTGGAACGGGCCGCCACCCCGGAACTGCTGAGCCTGATTCTGGCCGAGGAGGGAGAAACAAGGGAGGACCGTGATCTGTTCCTGGAGATCCTGCAGTTCTGCTGGCTGGCCAGCGGCCGCAAAAATCTGCCCGATCACCTGGAGCAATTGGACCTGCGAGGGCTTCGAGAAAGGCTCTATGAGCAGTTGCCCACCGAGATCACCGGCCTCTACCAGAAAAAAGAGCGGAACCACTTCTTCCGCAAGACGATATTTGCAACATTCAGTCCTGCGGTAATGGCCCTGGCCGGCCAACCCGGCCAAACAGAACAGCTGGCCTTCCAACCGCAGTCATCGGGGCGGCCAAAGATCAGCCCCCTACCCCCGGTATTTAAACCCTGACCACCAGTTACTTAACTTTAAGCAACTACTGTTCTGGCTTACAGTTGCCGATAATCAGTTTTAAGCCTAAGGGCGATAGCCACGCTTCTTCTTTTCCAGCTCCAGATCCAGCTCCTGCAGCTTCTTCAAGGTAGCGTTTAGCTCCTCATACTCATGGCGCAGGGCGTCATTTTCATCTTTCTGGCTGGCCAGCCGCTGGCGGAGCTTGGCAATTTCCTTCTGGTCCCGGCTATGCGTCCCCAGGATGGCGAGCCACTCCTTAACCCCGGACAACTCCTTAACCGCGGGATAACGGCTCACCCCCTTACGCAGATGACGGTAGGCGACACCATATGAATGCTTAGGATTGGCCAAACCAAGATTGAGGCTGGCCAGGCGCAGATGGGCAAGGGCGGCAGCCTCGTCATCCCCGGCCTGGGCAAGCTGCTGCTCCCCCTCCTTAAGGGCCAGGGCGAAGGCAGATGTCGGCAGTTTACTCTCTGGCTGAAAGCTATCGGTCAGCGCCGGAGGAGACGCCGCCACCGGCGGCCCCTCGTCAGACGGCGGCGCGAGCAAGGCGCAACCAGCGAGGGAAAGGAGCAAAACAAGCCCCGGGACAACCGCGGAGACAAGCTTAACCAGAGGAGCGTTTATCCTCGATAATGATGCTGCCGCCGCGACTCTTGGCGGCCTTTTTAAGTTCTGCTGCAATTTCTCCAACCTGAATATAACTATTAATCTGCCGTTTCTTATTGGTAACCACGGCCACTGACAGTCCCGCCAAGGGGAAACGGCTGAGGTTCCCCTGCCGGTCTTTGCCGACGATGTGGCCCAGTTTCCGATCCTCGGCCCCATAATATGAGGGGATGATATTATCGAAACGATGGGTAATCTCGCCACAGATATCGGTATAGGTGGAGCTTCTGGTGATCAAGACAAAATCGTCACCGCCAATATGGCCGACAAAGGTCTCCTCTCGGTCCACTACACCCTCAGCCACCTGTTCAATGATCTGAGCCGTACTCTTTATTACCTGATTCCCCCGGGAATAGCCATAGCGATCGTTGAACGCCTTAAAGTGATCGATATCAAACATACAGAAGGCAAAAAAACCGCCATCTTCCAACACATTACGCATCTTACGCTCAATGGCGATACCCCCGGGCAGGCCGGTGAGGGGGCTGGCATCCTTGTATGATTTCTCAAGGTGCTTGAGACGCTGCCCCATCTCCTTGAAGGCGAGGGCCAGATCACCCATCTCATCGGAGTTGGAAATATCCAGCTCACAGTCAAAATCTCCCTGGGAGATCTGTTCCGTGGCCTGGACCAGCTTGCGGATGGTGGTGGAGATATTCCTGGTCACCAGATAGGCGGCGCCAAGGGAGAGGAGCAGGCCCACGCCACAGATGGTGGCGGCAATCTTAAAGGCGATACGCCCCATGGCGGCCGAAGAACTGGTCTTCTGCCGCTGGTCGATCCAGGCCGCCTCCTTCAGGCTGGCGAGAATAACCATCAGCTCTTCCTGCAAGGTCTCCAGCTCTCTTTCCAGGGCAGCCTCACGAAATTTGTCCAGCTGCTGACCACTATCCTCAATGAAGGTCTGCCAGAGAAAGTCATGATAATTGCTCTGACGACGAGCCAGGGCAGTCAGGGGCAGGGCCCGGTCACCGGGGAGGTTGGCCAGGCTAGTCATTATATCCTGAATTTTTTCCGAAGAGGATTCGAAGAGCTGCAAGATCTCGCCGGCCGGCAGCAGGGCGTACCGTTTGGCGAAACGCTCCTGATCAAGGACCAGGGCAACCATCTCCTCGGCCCCATCCTGGATGGGGATATCGGTATGGATGATCGCCTCGCTGTGGGTATGGAGGATATTGAGGCTGAAAAGGGCCAGGGCAGCAAAGGCCAAGAGGAGAAAGATAAGGGGGAGAAAGCCGAGGAGCAGCTTCTTGACGATATTGAGACGGAGGAAATGAGCCATGGCCTGCCGCAGCAGACAACGGCTGCGCCGCATAAGGGAGAGATCCCCTTCCGCCCGGCAATCTAGATACATCTCCTGTAACGACATAGCCCCCCCCGACCATGGATACTTAAGTAAAAAAAACAATTCTTAATTACCATGTATGGCCCATTAATACAAGGCCCTATCCTGCATGTGGGGCTAATAAAAATGTTGGGTAATTTCAGTTACCTGTATCGCCAGGAAAGTGGGGTACGGAGGGAAAGAGGGCGGGATCGGTGTGGGGAATGAAGCGGCAGCCGGAAAAACGGATCATGAAATCCTGGTTCACATTGAGCTCCAGGTAGGTGATCTTAGCGGGCAGCTGCCGGGCCAGCCGCCTCTTATCACCATTTAGCAGGACCTGCTGGGCCCCGGCCAGCGACGAGTTGCCAATGGCCTGGAAGGTGGCCAGGTCAAGGTCGGGCAGCATGCCTAGGGTTATGGCCTGGCGGGGATCGATATGCTTGCCAAAGGAACCGGCCACAAAGATGCGCTGCAGCTGACTAAACTGGACATCCACCTGGGCCAGCAGGGTGGAGAGGATGGCGTACATGGCGGCCTTGGAGCGCATCATGGCGTCGAGATCCACCTGGGAGAAGAGCACCGACTCGCCGCCTTGGCTCTCCTTGGCCGGGACCACCACAAAGGCGAGGCCGTCTTTGCTCTCCACAAAGCGTTCCGGCCAGCGCTTAGTTTTAAATTTACCCCTTATATCGATAAGTTGTGAAAGGTAAAGGGCGGCCACCAGGTCAATGATCCCGGAGCCGCACAACCCCCTGGGTGGGGCGGCGCCGATGGTCTGGCAGTCAACGGTCAACCCCGGCTCTTCGGCATGGATCCGCACCTTTTCGATGGCACCTGGTCCGGCCCGCATGCCCATCCGAGCGATCCCCCCTTCCAGGGCGGGACCGGCAGCCCCGGCGCAGGCGATGAGAAAGTCCTTATTCCCCAGCACCACCTCGGCATTGGTGCCCACGTCGATGAGGAGGGATAGCTCCTCCTGGTCAGCCAGCTCCGCGGCCACGATGCCGGCAATGAGATCGCCGCCAAAATAGCTGCCCACGCTGGGGAAGAACCAGACCCTGGCCCCGGGGTGGAAGGGTAGGTCAAGCTCTGAGGCCAGGCACGGATCGAGCCAGTTGACCAGGGGGATGTACGGCTCCCGGCAGATGGTGGCCGGCGAAAGGCCCAGAAGGAGGTGGACCATGGTGGTATTGCCCGAGACACTCATCCCCCTGATCTCTTCCGGCCCGCAGCCCGCCTGGCCACAGAGATCCCCGGCCAGCTCAGCAATGGTGGCCACCACCGCGGCCTGGAGCTGCTCCAGACCGCCGGGGCGGGCGGCAAAATGGATGCGGGTGAGGATATCGGTGCCAAAGTCGATCTGACCGTTGGGCCGGTCGGCTTTGGCCAGGACCCGGCCTTCTGCCATATCCAGCAGGGAGGCCTCCAGGTGGGTGGTGCCCAGGTCCAGGGCCAGGCCAGGCAAGAGCAAAGGCTTTGCCGCGACAAAGTCCACCAGTTCATCACCATGCTCCAGGTCGTTGATCACGGCCCAGCCCTGAAAGTCCGCCGCCCTGAAGGAGGCGGCCACCCCAGGTGCCACAGCCAGGGGAAGCAGCGGCTCTCGCTGCCTTTTTTCAGTGACTTTTCGCCGCAACCGGTCTATATCTGCGCTATTATCCTGCAGGCTCGGGGGAAGGGCTTTAACTGGGATCAGTTGGACAAAGGAAGACATTTTTTTTCTAACGCCTGTGGTTAAGTTAGGGGCAGAACGACTCTCACCTCTGAGCCGCCCGGCGGATTTTTTTCGCCCCAGGCCCCATGGCCAGCAGGACCCCCAGACAAAAACAGAGGCAAAATAAACCGTAAATGGTTAACCGTAAACCGTAATCTAGCCATGACAGCCGCAAGAGAGATAATCGCCATCATGGTGGGCGGGGCGGGCGGGGCCACCAGCCGCCACCTGCTCAACGTCTACATCCACCGCTTCACCAGCTCCAACTTTCCCTGCGGCACCATCACCGTCAACCTGATCGGCTCCCTCTGCATCGGCCTCTGCGGGGCCCTGCTGGAGCATTACAAGGTGGCGGTGGAGTACCGCCTCTTCCTCCTCACCGGTTTTTTTGGCTCCTTCACCACCTTTTCCACCTTTGCCCGGGAGAAGGCGGAGCTGCTGAAGATGGGTGACGTGAAGACCTTCATCCTCTACGCCGTTTCCAGCAACGTCCTGGGGGTGGCCCTGGTCTTTGCCGGCTATTTCCTGGCCCGCCACCTCATCGAGCTGGGGAACTGAAGACCTTGTCCCCCCACGAGCAGACAGACTCCCTGGCCCAGCTACCCCAAAAATCCCGGGTGGGCATCGTCGGGGTGCCGCCGCGAGCAGTGATGATTCACCTAAGGCAGCGCCAGGCCCAGATATTTGATCTGGACGAGCCGTTGGTCAAAAAAAACATGGAAGAGACCATGGGCTACCTGCCCCGGGTCTACTGCGCCATCCTGCGCACCGTGCTGCTAAACGCCCTCCACCTGGAACTTGACGCCATTGTCATGGACATCGGTCCCGGCAAGTGCGACTGCGCCCTCCACCTGGCAACCGTCCTTAGCCACCACCTGGCCCCACCGGTAATCTCCTGCCGCAACCTGGACGAGGAGGATTTCGGCACGCCTTGGTGCCGGGCCGAACTGGGGCTGCCAGAGAAGATGGCCAAGATAACCACCTCCATCCAAAATCCTGAGGTGACAAACGACCCTCCCCGCCCCTGCCTACCCACGGCCGGTTTCTGGGGGGTGCCGCCCCGCGACTTCTCCCTGCTGAAAAATTTTCCCGCCACCACCCACGTCTACGGCTGGGCCCGCTGCATGGAGAACAAGACGCCCTATAACCTTACCCTGGAGCAGCAGTTCAACCCTAAGATACCCACCGTCTTCTTCGCCCAGTCTTTCTGCGCCAAGACCGCCCTGGCCAAACACCTGGCCGCCCTCCATCCCCGGGGGCTCTTTGTCGACGCCGATGTGAGCGGGTCAAGCTCCATCCGCGCCAAGATAGAGGCCTTCCTCGAACTGTCAGGTGTCCCCCTTGCTGCTGGCTGATTTCGGCACCACCTACTCCAAGATCCTGGAGCTTGATCAGGGGCCAGGGGAACCTGAGATCATGCCGAGTCAGGAGCTGGCCCCGGATCTCAAGGTGGACGTGGCCACCGGTCATAACGGTCGGCGCCACTGCCAGCGCTACGTCAACGAGCTCACCGCCCTGGCCAAGGGCGGCGAGGCGCTCATTGCTGAGAGTGACTACGTGCTCCTCGACTGCGGCAGCCGGGACATAAAATTTGTCCGTTATGAGAATGGCAAGATAGCCGACATGGGCTGGAACGCCGAATGCGGGGCCTCCATGGGCTTTACCATCGAGCTTCTGGCCCATTACTACGACATCGACTACGCCAGCCTGGCCGTGCCAGCGAAGACATTTAACGTGATCTGCGGGGTCTTAGGCATGAGCCACATCTTTGACGCCATCACCACCGGGGCCAGCGAACATGAGGCGGTGGCCCGTTTCGTCAAGGGAATCGCCATTAACGCCTACCGCTTCGCCGGCTCACCGGTCAAGATCTACCTCTCCGGCGGCCTGGGGGAAAACCCCCTCTTTGTCGCCTCCCTGCCGGCCGAGACAGTGGTCCTGGGCCGCTTTGTCCTCCTTGCGGGGTTGGAAGAGATAGCCCGCCAGGAGCAGCGGCACTAACAACATTATCTAAGGGGCAACACCTACCATGTACGCAACCAGCGCAGACGAGCAGAGCGTGAGGGAACTTATCAGCAATTGGCAGGAGGACAATCTGCAGACCAGGGTGGCCTTTATTGAGGCCAAGGAGCTGCTGGAATCTTTAGACGGCTGCCAGCTCTCCTTTCACGGCCGGCCCGGCATAACCCTCTCTTTGCGGGCCAGCTACAAGAAAAAACTCTTTGCCATGGTGGACATCATTGATGATGAGCCAGCCAGCCGCTGGCTGTCGATCTGCTTTTATGGGGAGATGATAGACGACGGGCAAGAACGGGGCGATTTTGTCCCCGGCGGGCTCCTGGGAAGTGACGCCTGCTGCTTTGACTATGACAGCGATGACGGAGTGCTGCTGGCCTACATCTTAGAACGGATCAGAGAGGCCCACGATTATTGCCATTCAGGCCGCTGAAGGCCCAATTTGGGAATATTTTTTAAAAAAAACAACCGCAGAGGCGCCAAGATCGCCAAGATAACTAACTGTAATATCTAAAAAACTTTGCCGCCTTGGCGCCTTCGAAGACGCAAAGTTTTTATTAATTAGAAAAACAGGCAGTCACCTCTGCGCCTTCGATGTCTGACCTAGAGCCAATTGTTTCCCCGGCCCTTATTACTTCTCTTCTGGCCGCCACCGCTATTGCCCCGGCCAAAGCCGTCCTTCACATCCCGCCAGAAGCCGGCAACGCCACCCTTCATCTTGGACCAGGCGGACTTGGAACCCTTCTTCACCTCCCGGCCGGCCTCCTTACTCACCTGCTTGGTATCGTGCAGAACACCCTTGCTCGCCTTCTTGGTCTTCTGCACCCCCTCCTTCACCCCGTCACTAACCTGACGGCCCATCTGCCCCACCTTATGGCCCACCGACTTACCCTTCCCCTGGCCGCCGCCATTGGGGCCACCATGGGTATGGGGCGGGCCGCCAGGATGGGGCCCTCCCTGGGCCCAGGCCAGGCCGGGACTAGAACAGAGGAAGAAAAGGGCAAGGGGGATGAGAAGTTTTTTCGCCATGGCTGATTACTCTTTAGTTAAAGAAGGGGAAATAATATTTTTGGTAGGGTGGGCTGGGCCCACCGTTTTTACTTTGCGCCTCTCTTTAGGCCTTCGCACTCTGCGAAGGGTGAAGGTAAAAAAATATAGCCGCCACCAACCGAAACCTCAAGAATTTTCAAGACGCGCCGCCAGAGCAAACCGCCCGGACGAAGTTGCGGCAGGAGACGTCCTGAAAGCCCACATAACCCATCTCCACGTTGACGTACCAGCCGTCCCGCCTGCCGCGCCGATCGCTGGACCAGAGCCACTGGGGCCTTTGGCTCCCCTGCTGCCAGGGCCTGAGATTATCCTCATCCATCAGGCTGATCAGTTCGTTGATGGTGGGCAGCCGCCACTCTCTGCGGCCACCGAACTCCATTTCGTTAAGCTGCTCCACCTGATCAAAGGCGCCGGCCAGGTTCTGGGGGTAATCGCTGGTCCCGGTCTGCCAGATCAGGCCGGTGGTCCTGTCTTGCGCCACCCCCTCCCCTGCCCCGTGATAGTCGTTGGCCAGAAAACGCAAGGGCCGGTACTGCTCGTCGATGCCGAACAGGGCCAGGGCCTTGGGGCCGCCGACATTCTCCGGCCTACTGCGGATACTCTCCCGGCCATGGTGGGTGGTGCTCCGCACGGCGCACATCCTGCCGCTGGTCTTCTGCCAGTGGAGATGAAGCTGGGCCAGGGCGTCGCCCATCTCCTTCGCCGTCTGAAAGCGGCTGTCTGGCGCGAGGCTCAAGGCCCGGGCGAAAAAGTCATCCCACCTGGCGTCATAGAGGGGACTCACCAGGCTTAAGGAAAAATTGGCCATGGAGGGGAAGTGGCCGGTGAGCATGCGGTAGAGGAGGACCCCGCCGCTGTAGAGATCGGCCCGGCCGTCCACCGTGCTGGCGTCGCGCTGCTGCTCCGGGGCGGCGTAGAAGGGCGAACCCACCTGGATGGAATCAGGGCCGCTAAAGGAGATGCCGCCGCGCATGGCCATGCCGAAATCACAGATCTTCAGCTGATTGTCGTCGGTGACCAGCAGGTTGTACGGCTTAATGTCCCGGTGGATGATCTCATGCTGGTGGAGGCAGTCAAGGCCCTCGAGAAGTTGCTTGCCGTAATGGAGAACCATCTCTGGCTGACAGCGGCGGCAGGCTTGGGCCATGTCAAACTTCTCGCCGATCATCACCCCGAGATTATTACAAAAATACTCCATGATAAAAAAAGGCTTACCATTCTCATCATGGCCAAAGTCCCAGACGTCCACCACGGCCGGATGATTGATGGCGGCCATGGTCTCCGCCTCAAAGACGAATGTTTTCTTCAAACCCTCCTCGCCGACGATATCAAGCAAGATCTCGAAAGGGTCGAGAACCTTCAAGGCCACCACCTTGTTAATCACCGGCACTAAAGCCTTATAGACCGAGCCCATGCCCCCCTTGCCCATCCGGCGGATCAGCTCATAGCGGCCAATTTTTTTAATCATGATTTTTTCTCGCGATCGCAGGGTGGTTTTCAAGAGGCCGGTTAAAATCTTGCTGTAGGCTTACGGCTAAACTCTACCTAGGGGGCCCTACTGGGGGGCCAAAGGTGGATTAGTCAGCGAGGCTCAGGGAACAGGGACAAAATCGACTTTTTTCTTACCGCAAAGGGGCAAAGAGGCAAAGTTTATTTTTATTTCTTTCATTATTTCAGGTCATTACACCTCATCCTTTATGTCAGTTTCACTACGCCGACAAGACTTACCATACTACCCCCGTCTGATACTTGACTGAGCACCGCAGAAGATGTCGCTAAGGATTTTGAACTGTTTGAGGCGAAGCCGAGTTTTCAAAATCCAGACATCTTCGAGGAGCGCAAGGGCCCGAAGGGCAAGTATCATGGGGTGCCCTTTCTTTTGGTTCGTTTTCTTTGGGCAAGCAAAGAAAATGAACAGAATTATACCGAGGTAATAGCTGTTCTATACACAACTGATTGTTCCTTTTTGCTTGCCCTTTATGCCCTGTGGGTAAAAAAGGAACCTAAAAAGGGCACCCCTTTCATCTCTGGCCTACGGTACGCTCGCCTTCCGCCTGAAAGGGGGCATTGCCGAAACTCGGGCTACGCCCTCAGACAGGCGGCAATGCTCTTCCCATTTCAGGCTCCCTGCTCGCTCAGAGATGAAAGGGGATTTTTCATCTTAAAAAAATACGCCTTGATATCGGCGCCTCGTAGGCTCACTTACCTCTAGATTAGCTGTTAGAGCCTATAGGCGTTGCTTTCGGGATAGTCGTATTGGGCCAGCAGTTTTTTTGTAACGCTGGCGTCGTAAGAGACGGCCCTGATGGTGAAGGAATTTTCGGCCAGGTTCCAGATGCCATACTTGGCCTGGCGGCTGATGGCATCGCGAGGCTGGCCCACCGAACCGGGATTAATGATATAGCGCGCCCCCCGACGAAAGTAAAAGAGACCTTCTGCCGCCTCCTCGTGGCGGCACACCCCGGCCCGGCAAGTGAAGCGCTCCAGAGAGTGGGTGTGGCCATAGAAGGCAAGACGCTCGGTGAAGCCTGAAAATATCCGGGCCAGACGCAGCATGGAGGTGTGGTGCAGGTAGCTGGTGATGGATCTGGGCGGGCTGCCGTGGACAAAACGGGCCGAGTGGCGGAGAAGCACGGCGGGTAAACCGGCCGACCAGGCGAGACTCTCTTTACTCATCTTGGCCCGGTTAAGCTCCAGGGACTTGCGCGGCCCAGGGTTGAGTTTTTTTAAGTAACGGCTGCTCACCAAAGCCAGCTCGTGGTTACCCATCACCGATGGGATGCCGCGCTGACGCAGGACGCTCACCACCTCTTCCGGCTGGGGGCCGTAGCCGATGTTGTCCCCTAAGGAGATTATCTCCGCAACATCTTGGGCGTCGGCGTCGGCCAGTACCGCCGTAAGGGCGGCAAAATTGGCGTGAATGTCTGCTAAGATGGCGATTTTCATCTTTTTAAAATACACCAGAAAGCTCTAGACGGCCAGCAAGAGGGAGTGGAGAGGGTAAGCTTCTAAGAGTAAAAAATATCCTGCTGGACAAGACCCTTCAGGCTGGCGTCCAGGTAGGACTTTTTGCAGTCGATGGCCATGCCAGCGCCATGGGTCAGGGTCATGAAACGGCAGCCGCCGAAGCAGAGGAGCAGATATTTGCAGGCCCGACACTCTTCCTGCCGCTGCCAGTGGCCGACATTATACTGCTCACGGTAATCGGCAAAACCTTGCCAGATATCGCCGCAGATAAGCTCCCCATGGCCCACCATGGCCGGGCATTGGCAGAGGGAACCGTCGTAATGAATGGTAAAGGCGTTGTCCCGCTCCACCATGCAGACCACCGGCTGGAGGGGCTCCTGGTGATAACCGTGGGCCATGAGCTTGGCCCGCAGCTCAAGCACGGCCGGGGCCAGCCACTTTTCAGAACAGGCGGAGCAGCCGCCATGGACCGCCATGGGGCCTTTTTTTTCTTCCGGGGCCAGGACAGGGCTGAAGAAAAGCTCGCCCAGCTGGGCCGGACCCAGGCCCGCCTCGCTAAGCTCGGCAAATAACTTGGGAAACTCCTGGTAGTTGTCTTTACTAAAATTACCGCCCACGTTGATCTTGATCAGGCCGGCGCATGCCTTGATGTTGTTGACGATAGTTGCAAAGGTTCCCCCGCCATTTTTCAGCGGCCTGCTTTTATTATGGCTGACGGCCGGGCCGTCCAGGGTAATCTGGGCCGCCTTAAGGCCATATTTTTTTAAATCCTCAACCAACTCAGGGCGCAGCAGGGAACCATTGGTCACCAGGCCGAAATCGTAGGAGAGGCCGGCGTCTTTACAGGCGCTGGCCATGGCCGTGGAAATTTCCTTGATAATCTCGGGGTAGAGCAGCGGCTCACCGCCGTAGAAGTTGATAGAGACCCGCTCAAAGCCGGGTCGGCACTGCTTGAGAATAAAGGGGACGAGCTGGGCTATGGTGGCCGCGTTCATGGTAAAACCACCCTTGCGCTCCCCCTCGTAGCAGTAGGTGCAATTGAAATTACAGGCCATGCCGACGATAACGGCCACGGCCAGATGTTTGTTTTCGCTGTTTACCGCCTCCACATAAGATAGGACATCGGCCCGCTCCGCCCTGAGATCGGGCACCAGCAGGCCGCACTGGGCCAACGGCTCACAGCCCGCCACCTCTTCCCCCCCCTTGAGGGCGGCCAGGGTATTCCGGTCCAGCACCACCTGGGCCATGGTCCGGGCCGAGTAGAGAATGCGTAAGTCTTGGTCAGTGGGGTGGGGAAAGTCTAAGGCGTAGTAGGAGAGAAACATAAAAAAAACTCCGGCCGCTTCGAGTGATGCGGCCGGAGTCTCAGCATATTTAGCCGATGGGATTCATCCGGCCGGGTCCAGCGGTGCAGCAGTTGGAATTGGCGGCCACCTGGGCCGGGGTCACTGCCTGCTTGACGATTACGATCTTCTTCATGGTTTTCTCCTCAACAAATGGTTTTATGACTAACTGCCCCTAACAACAAATATCTAGCAAATTAAAATAGTTAAGAAGAGAAAGCTAGTAAAAAATCTTCAGGCCCGCCTCCAGCCAACGGGGGGCGTTGGGCAGCAATACCTGTTCATACTGCTCCTCATTGGTGAGGTTGCGGCCCACCATGAAGAGCTGGACTCCCCGCCGCCCCTGGCGCCACAGGTCGCGGCCGATGGCCAGATCCCAGAGGATGGTGTCGTCCGCCGGATTATTAGTACGGTAGTCGTAATAGATATAGTGACCGGCCAGCTCCAGCGTGCAGATGGCGGGATTGTCATAGGTGAGAATCAGGTTGGCCCAACGCTGATAATAGTTACGCTGGTCCTCGGTGCTGTTATGGAGATAGGTGAAGTTGGCGGCCAGGGAGAGATCGTGCCAGACCGGGGTGGCCAAGGATAACTCCAGGCCACGGCGCTGGCTGGTGCCGCCGTTCTGATGCTGATAGAGGTCCCAATCCATATAGATGGAATCCTCTGCCTCATGAAAAAAGAGGTCGGCCTTCAGGTGGAGGCCGGCCAGTCCGGTGGACTCCAGCCCCAGCTGGCCGGACCAGACCCGCTCCGGTTGCAAATTCGGATTGGCGTTGCCAAAGGGATCGGCCGAGTCAACATAGGAGAGGGGCGGCTTGCGATAACCGCGGCCCGCCGTGGCCCGGAGCAGGGATTCCTCACTCAGGGCGTAGACCAGCCCCAGGGAGGGGGAGAGCATGTTATCCACCTCGCTGAGGTAGTCGTAGCGCAGACCCGGGACCAGGGTAAAGGGGCCGTGGCTCCAGGTAGCGTTGAGGTAGAGGCCGGCCAGCTCCTCCTCCATCTCCACCTCCGGGGTACCAAGGTCCATATTACCGCGGGTCTGCTGGCGGACATCGAGGTAGTCAAGACCGGTCACAACCTGCAGCTCGTCGCCCTGCCAGACCAGGCGGCCGTTTACCCCGTAGCTCCGCTGATCCTCATACCAGGAGTACCAGGGATTCACTATCTCCGGGTTGCTGGGATTCGCCAGGCTGCGGGTGTTGATGGAAAAATCCTTGGCCAGGAAGTTGGCGTCCAGGTGCAGGTCAAGGCCAGACCGGAGGGAGTAATCAAAGGAGACGGCACCAAAGTCAGTGCGATCGTCGTTAAAGTCCACCTCGCCCCAGGCGGGAAAGACTACATCCACGTATTCAGGATTGGTATGGCCGCCACTGAGCTGCAGGCGGGCCTTGGGGCCGGGGCTGAAGGCGGCCTTGGCGAAGCCGTAATTGTTCTCATAGATCTTGTTATCGCGGATGCCGTCCGACTCCTGGTGACCGGCGTTGAGATAGTAACCCACGGGTCCAGCCGCCCCGGCCGCCTCGCCGCTATATTCTTGGCTGCCGAACTCGCCGTAGGTCCCGCGCACGGAGCCCTGCGGGACCTTGTCCGTCCCGGGCTCCTTGGTGATGATATTAATCACCCCGCCCAGGGCCGAGCCCCAGGTGGAGGAGGCGGCCCCTCTTATCACCTCGATGCGCTTGATGATCCCCACCGGCACCACGTTGGCATAGGCCAGGTCGGCCGCGCCGATGGCGATACGCACCCCGTCAACCAGGAGGATGGTCTGCTGTTCGCTGGCTCCCTGGACAAAAAGATATGAGCTGGCGTTAAAGTCCTTGCCCCGATAGCTCACCCGCACCCCGGGCAAGCGGTTTAAGATGTCATCCAGGCCGTGGGGGTTCATCCGCTCGATCTCGGCGGCGGTGATGACGCTGACGTTCTCCGGCACCTGGTTCAGCGGCTTGGGCGCCCGGCTGGCCGTCTCCACCAGGTCGGAGCCGCCGTAGTAAAGATTTAGAAACTCATCATCCCCCATCCCTGCCTCACCGGCCCCCACCGGCCCAGCCATGAAAAAAATTGCCCCCAGGGCCACTGCCCTCCTTAACCAATTTGTCAAGACCTTACCCCGTGCCACAGGCTCTCCTTGGGGCGCCAAGGCCCCTGATAAAAAAACTTTTTATTACAAACAGTTAGCCAGCATACGGCCAACCTCCCAGACAAACTAACGCCGTAAATAAGATGCTCACCCCTGACCACCTAGGCGTATCGTTTAGCCTTATTAGCGCATTTTCCGGAAAAACACAATAAATTCCCGAAGGTCGCCCATCTTTATTGCCCACCCCTGACCTACTCTTGCTTAATATTATTTTTTTTGTATATTTATAAAGTTATCAAGATCCAAGGCAGCCAATCCGCCCCCTCCCCCCCATTTCCATGAGCAAAGAGTTATCCCTCATACTCCTCATCACCCTCTTCCTCGCCGGCCCGGCTCGGGCCCTGGAGGTGGCGGTGGTCCAATCCTCGGCCGCCAGGCCTTACGAGGAGCTGCACCGGGAGGTGAGCCAGGCCTTGAGCGACGCCCTGCCCGGCCGGGGTCTGAAAAAGATCAGCAACTACCGGGAATATTCCTTCCTCCTGGGAGCCGACAATCCCGAGACTGCCCGCCAGCGGATCAAGGCCAGGAACACCGACCTGATCATCGCCATTGGCGGCCCGGCCCTCACCGCCGTTGCCGAGATAAAAACGATCCCCATTATCGCCCTGCTGGTTACGCCGAACCAGGCCGCTGCCGCCAGAAAGGATGGGACCAACATTGTCACCTTCCCCCTGAAAATCGCCCCTGGCCAGGCCTTGAAGGCAGTCAGTGAGCGCCTGCCCCAGATACGCCAGGTTGGGGTGGTTTATGATCCGGAGCGCACCGGCCAGATCATCGCCGCCAGCCGCCAGGCCTGCCCGGAGCTGAAACTGATCACCCGCCATGTCACGGCCAGCCGCCAGGTGGGCAAGGCCACCCGGGAGCTGGCAGGACGCATCGACCTGCTCTGGCTGACCCCCGACCTCACGGCCATAACCCCTCTCACCGAGGCAAGCTATCTGCTCTTCTCCATCCAGGAGCAGGTGCCGCTCCTGGCCTTTACCCCGGCCCAGCTCCAACATGGGGCCACCTTTGCCTATGTCTTTGACTACTCCGCCATGGCCAAGCAGATGGCCCGCCTGGCCCACCAGATCGCCCGGGGCGTGCCAATGGCTCGCCTCAAGGCGCCCAGTTACTCGCCGGGCAAGCTCCTGGTCAACGAGATCGCCCTATCAAAGCTGGGCCTCGAAGAGGCAAGACCATGAGACTATCACGCCTCCTCAACCGCCTGGGCCACAGCCTGGAGATCAGGATCATCGTCTCCATAGTTAGCATCATGCTGATCCTGGCCACCACCCTGCACCTGGTCTTCTACTCGATCCAGAAGAACACCCACCACCAGCACACCCATGAGCAGGGGTTCACCATTGCCCGGATGCTGGCCGAGGGTGTTAAGACCGGTGTCTTCAGTGAGGACCGGGAGCAGCTCACAAGCCTGGCCAGGCAGCTGCTGGGCCAGGAAAACATAGTAGAGGTGACAATACTGACCACGGCCGGCAAGGTACTGGTGGCCGAGGGCAGCAGGCCGGAAGAGCAGGATGGCGGGGATAACAACTGGCAAGGCATGCAGACTTTAGTGCTGGAAAAAAATAAACTTTTTTTCGAACAGGGCAACTACTACATCTTCTGGAGCCCGGTCCTGAGCCAGACCCAATATCAGGACATAGACGACCTCCTGTTCACCGAGGGTGGAAAAACAATTTCCCCCCCGCAGCTCATGGGCCATGTGGCGGTGGTGCTGGACAAGTCCGTTTATCAGGCCAGCCTCCATTACATCCTGCTGCGCACCCTGCTGGGCGTGGTCCTGCTCTCCGTGGTGGCCGCCATCGGCGCCACCCTGCTAACCCGGCGGATCATCGCGCCCCTGCGCCAGCTGCTGGCCAAGGTGAAGACCTCCCATAAATCAGGCGAGGATGTGGCCATCCTCACGGGCACCCTGGAGAGCTTGGTGACAGAGCTGGACGAGGCGTTTAACACCATCGATGGTCTGCGGGCCGGCCTGGAGGATACGGTGGCGGAGCGCACCGGGGAACTCACCGCCACCAACCAGGAGCTGAGCCAGCAGAAAAAAGATCTGGAACAGACGCTTACAGACCTGCGCCGGACCCAGACCCAGCTGATCCAGGCCGAAAAGATGGCGGCCCTGGGCCAGCTTGTCTCCGGCGTCTCCCACGAGATCAACAACGCCATCAACTTCATCAGCTCCGGCCTCCCCCTTCTTGAGCACGCCCTGGCGGAAAACGCCCAGACATGCGCAAGGTTACAGGCCAGCGGCCAGAGTGGTCCAGAGCCCCAGTCAGATGGCGGTGAAAATGGGCTGAGCATTAATTTTAATGACATCAAAACCATCATCGGCGGAATCAGCGAAGGGGCCCAGCGGATCACCGAGGTGGTCAGTGCCCTGCAGATCTTCGCCCGGGCCCAGCAAAATCAGAGTCCCAGCCCCATGCAGGTCGAAAATGGCTTGGAGAACGTCCTGAAGGTCATGGGCAGATCCCGCCTCAAGAATATTGAAATACGCAGGGAGTTTGAGCAGACGCCCCCCCTCCTCTGCCAGATCGGCGCCATTAATCAGGTATTCTGGCACCTCGTGGACAATGGTCTCCGGGCCATGGACAGCAGCCAGGGCGGTGAGCTGACCCTGGCCACTCACGCCAAAGACGATCGGGTCCATATCACCGTTCACGACACCGGGCCCGGCATCCCCGCTGACATCCAGGCGAAGATATTTGAGCCATTCTTCACCACCCGTGAGGTGGGCCAGGGGCGGGGATTGGGACTCAGTCAGAGCTACGCCATCATCAAAGAGCACCAGGGCGACATCATGGTGGCCAGCTCCCAGGAAGAGGGCACCACCTTCAACGTAAGCCTGCCCCTGGAGACACCCTAAACGAATCACCCATATTTACCATTTTCGCCCCCTCCCCCTTTCATAACAGTGGAAAACCGGCTATACAAAAACGGTAAACAATCCAGGCGCCCATCACTTCCTTGCGACCCTTTAGCAAAAGGGAGGGGCCCAAAACGGCCAATCACCTTCATGGACTTACCTCAACCACTACGACCAAAGGAAAAATGCAGGAACTAAATATAATCTCCCTATTCTGGCAGGCAGGACCGGTGGTGAAACTGGTTATGCTCACCCTTCTGTTATTCTCCCTGGCCTCATGGACCATTGTTTTTCAGAAGTACTTCCTGTTCAAGAAACTGACCAAGGCCAGTAACCGTTTTCAAGAGGAGTTCTGGAACTCCAAGAGCCTGCCCCAGGCCATGGAGCGGGCCCAGATCGGCCGCCCCTGTCCCGAGTCAACGATCTTCCTGGCCGGCTACCAGGAGCTGCAGAAGTTGGCCCAGGGTCGTGACAGCGGCTCAGAGGTCCTGGCCACCCGCTTGGCCGGGATGAAGAACCTGGAGCGGGTCATGGCCCGGAGCGAGGCCCATGAGTCGGGCGTGCTCCAGCGCCATCTCTCCTTCCTCGCCACCACCGGCTCGGCCACCCCCTTCATCGGCCTCTTTGGCACGGTGTGGGGCATCATGGTCTCCTTCAACGAGATCGGAGCCCATGGCTCCGCCTCCCTGGCCGTGGTGGCGCCGGGCATATCCGAGGCCCTGGTGGCCACAGCGGCCGGCCTGGCCGTGGCCATCCCGGCGGTGGTCTTCTACAACCACTTCAACCACAAGTTGGAGGGGGTGGAGGGCGCCATGGCCAGTTTCTCCGCCGATTTCCTCAACCTGGTGGAGCGAGATCTCCTCAGCAAGGATTAGTTTCCCTGGCCCAAAGACAAATGGGTTTATGATTCCCCCTTTGGGGACAATGAGGCATGAAGGATCCGGGCCAGGCATCAGCTTGGCCCGAAGCTCACTTTCATAAAAAATAAAAGGGGCGCGGCAGGCCGTAAGCCCCGGCTGATTTTCATAACAAAAAAAACATGGGTCCCACAAACAAACGCTGCGGCCGGGCGCCAATGGCCGATATCAATGTAACCCCCCTGGTTGATGTCATGCTGGTGCTGCTCATCATCTTTATGATAACAGCGCCCATGATGGTTCAGGGTCTCGACGTTAACCTGCCGGAGACCACGGCCCGGGCCCTGCGCCAGGATGACCAGCCTCTGGTCATCTCCATCCGCAAAGATGGCCGCATCGGTATCGGCAAGATCAAAGGGGACCGCAGCCTCCTGCGCCAGGAGTTGGCCAAGCTGGCCAAGGTCGACCAGGACAAGACCATCCTCCTCAAGGCGGACAAGGCGGTGGAGTATGGCCAGGTTGTCGAGGTGATGGCCGATGTGAAGGATGCCGGTTTCCAGCGCTTGGGCATGGTAACCATACCGGTGGAAAAGAGGCGCTAGGGGCCCATGAAACTCGGGGCACACCTCAGAGGAAACCGGGCCCTGGCCCTGTCCGCGGCCTTCCATATCCTAATCTTTGCCACCCTTCTCCTGGATCTGGACATCTTCTCCTGGCGCCGCTCCCTGCCCGAGGTGTATCAGGTTGATCTGGTTGAGATGAGTGAAGCTGAGGAGGAGAGCCCCCAGGAAGAAGAGAGCCCGCCGCCAGAAGTAGAGCCCCCGCCTCCTCCACCGCCGCCCCCTGAGGCGCAGAGCAGCGCCCCACTGCTATCCAGCCGGGTGATGCCCAAAAGCCCGGACGAGATCCCCATCATCCGGCCCCGGGCCAGTAAAAAAACCTTAAGCCGCGACGTGCGCCAGGTTATGGACGCCTTTGCCCGGATTAGGGAGAGAGAAGAACTCCAGCGCCAGCAGGAGGAGGCGGAGGAGCGGTTAAAAGAGGCGGAAGAAAAGGCGATGACCAGCATGGCCCAGGCCATAATGGCCCGACAGATCAGGCAGCAGGTCACAGGCAACAGCCCCCCTGCCGGCCCCACCAGCCGCCAGGGCAGCACGGCAGGGGTGAGCAGCAGTAGCGCTCTGCGGATCTACAAGGCCGCGGTCCATGAACAGATCAGGCAGCACTGGGTCCTGCCCCAGGGCCAGGAGTGGGACCCGAGACTCAAGACCGTTCTCGTTGTCCGGATAAACGAGAACGGCGCTCTGCTCTCCCACACCTTTGACCGCCGCTCCGGTAATCCCCAGTTTGACCGCTTCGTCAGCCGGGCCCTGGAGAAATCCGCCCCCCTGCCCCCCCTGCCGGCGGATCTGGCCGAAGGCGACTACGCCCTGCGCCTCACCTTTTTCCCCAAGGGCCTTGAATAAAAAAATGATCTGCTTATTTTACCTGAACAACTACCTGAAAAAACTACAATTCAACATTTCAAGCCACGAATGGTCATGTTAACCCGTCTCCTGACAATCACCCTCGCCTGCCTCCTTTTCCTCCCTGCCGCCCTCCGGGCTGAAAGGGTAATTGATATTGACATAACCGATGCCGCCATCCGCAAGGTCAACCTTGCCGTGCCATGGTTCCAGGATAAGAACCTGGCCCCGGGTGAGATCCAGCAGTCGGGTAAAAAAATGGCTGATCTTCTCTCCCGCAGCCTGGAGTTTCACGGTTTCATCGATGTGGTACCGCCCTGGGAGTTTGGCGAAGCCAGCCGCGAGGCGGAGTGGGCCCGGCTCAACGTGAGCTACTATATCAACGGCTATTACCAGATGGACGGGGGCCAGCTGACCATGGAGATGCGCCTTGTCGAGGTAAACTCGGGCCGGATGATCCTGGGCAAGCGCTACCGCGATAGGGTCAGCCGCCAGGGGAAGATGATCCGCAAGTTCTGCGACCAGGTGATCTTGAAACTCTCCGGCCTCAGCGGCATCAGCGCCAGCATGATCACCTTTGTGGCCGACAGCAGCGGCCACAAGGAGATATACATGACTGACGTCCTGGGGGACAATATCCGCCAGATCACCAAGCACCGCCATATGGCCATCTCCCCCCGCCTCTCACCGGACGGCAACAAGCTGCTCTACACCTCATATCATCGCGGCAACCCAAACCTCTACCTGATCGACTTTAAAAAATCAGCCAAACTGACCCGGGCCATATCCCGCCGGCCGGGGGTCAACTATGCCCCCTCCTGGGCCCCGGACGGCAGATCCCTGGTCCTCACCCTCTCCAAGGACGGCAACCCGGATCTTTACCGCCTCAACCTTGCAGGCGAGGTGTTGGCCAGATTAACCCGCAACAGCGGGATCAACGTCTCGGCCAGCTTCTCCCCGGACGGCAAGCAACTTGCCTATGTCTCCGACCGCAGCGGTGGACCGCAGATATACATCATGAACATGGCCAGCGGCCACAGCCGCCGCCTCACCTACGAGGGCATGGAGAACACCACCCCGTCCTGGTCGCCTGACGGCAAATGGATCGCCTATACCTGCCGGGCCGAGGGCACCTACCATATATTCAAGACCTTGGCCGCCGGTAGGAGCCGCCCCCAGCAACTGACAATGGCCTGGGGCAGCCATGAGTCGCCCACCTGGTCCCCTGACGGCCGCCAGATCGCCTTCAGCCGCAAACGGGGCGAAAACAACCAGCTCTGCGCCATGAACGCCGACGGCAGCGGCCAGCGGGTCCTGTTCAGCATGGCCGGCAACCTCTCCGCCCCGCAATGGTCCAAGCGCTTGAATTTATATTAAAATACAGCTATAAATAGAGTGAATCTAGGCCCAGGCGCCGCGACTTTCCCGCAGGCGGTACTTTGAGCCAGACTCAGCCTAAAGTGTTCTTGTAGATATCGATAAGGAATTAAAGAAAAATATTAACTCTAAAATATCGCCCCTCCCCCATGCGCAAAACAATCATTAAATCCACCGCCCTTCTCTTTTCCCTCACCCTGATTACCGGCTGCGCCTCCAAGGATCAGCATCAATCCCTGGCCCTGCAGGTTCGCAACATGGACAACCGGCTGGTGGGGGTTGAACATGAGGCCACCGCCGGCAGCGCCAACACCGGCAATGTCCAGAAACGGCTGGCCAACCTGAGCCAGGAGATGGAACGGCTCAACGCCGAGATGTTGAACCTGCGCGGCCAGCTGGACGAATCAGACCACCGCAACGAGTCCCTGGTCCAGGAAAACCAGGAGCTGACCAGCAAGGTGAGTGAGTTGGGCTCGGGCAATGATCTTCTTCGGGACCAGGTAAGCCTCATGGGCAACAACCTGGCCCTGATCCAGGAACAACAGGCGGCCGCAGCCAGACTCCAGGCTGAAGAGGCGCGCCTGGCCGCGGAAAAGGCCCGAAGGCAAGCCGCGGCCGCCGCCCAGGCCAAACGCCAGGCCGAAGAGGCCAGACAGCAGTCCCAGGCCAGAAGCAGTAGCAGGGCAGCCGGAAATATTCACCCCCGCAAGGTAAAGAAGAAGATTGCAGCTGCACCACGGCCGGCTCCCGTAACAAGCACGGCAACCAGCAGCACCCCGCCGCCAGTGAGCCAGGCGCCAGCGGTCAGCAGCAGCAAAACCGAGGCCCTCTTCGACACAGGCTTGGGCCAATACCGGGCCAAGGACCACAAGGACGCCATTGTCACCTTCTCAACCTTCCTGGACAAACACCCCAAAGACAAGCTGGCCCCGGAGGCCCGTTACTGGCTGGGCTCAAGCATGCTGGAGTCAGGCGATTACTCAGGGGCCGTCCTGGAGTTTCAAAACATAGTGGACGGCTACCCCAAGCACGCCAAGGCCCCGGCCGCTCTGCTCCAACAGGCCAAGGCCTTTGAGCATTTCGGCGAAAAGACGGTGCAGATCAAGCTGTACAAGGATGTCCTCTCCTTCTATCCAGACTCCCAGGAGGCAAACACGGCCAGGAAGATGCTCAAGAAGCTGCGCTAGCTGGCCTGTTGATAAGTAGGCTAATTATAAAGAAAGACTCGGGAATTTATTTTATTATAAAGAACCTGCGGACTAAGAAAACAACGAACCGCAGAATTTCGAATAATTAATTTCGAATGTCGAAGGAAGGATATTATCTAATTAGAGAAGTACCGCCCTTTTTGTCATTGGACATTCCGGAGTCTCCACCTCGTTCCGCCCTTTACCCGCGGTTCGATATTCGCCGTAAAAAAAAAGGCCTTCCCCAGATGGGGAAGGCCTTTTTTATTGGACAGCGGGGTGTTGTGACTGACAATCAGGGAGCTATACCCATCTCCTTTTCCTTCTCATGCACCGCCATCCTGGTCTTGATGGCGGTATCGGGAATCAGCGACATGGAGTCGATACCCTCTTCAACCAGGAAGGTGGCAAACTCAGGGAAGTCAGAGGGACCCTGACCGCAGATACCGATCTTCTTGCCCCGGCGTTTAGCGGTCTTGAGGACCATACGGATCATATCCTTTACCGCCTCATCACGCTCATCGGCAATACCGGTGAGGATGCCGGAGTCACGATCAACACCATAGGTGAGCTGGGTCAGATCGTTGGAACCGATGGAGAAGCCGTCAAAGATATCGGCAAAGGCGTCGGCGGAGATGACATTACTGGGGATCTCACACATAACGTAGAGTTCCAGGCCATTCTCGCCCTGGACCAGTCCGCAGTCGCGCATCACCTCGATCACCTTCTTGCCCTCTTCCGGGGTGCGGCAGAAGGGAACCATCAACTTGATGTTATCGAGACCCATCTCGTTGCGCGCCTTCAAGAGCCCCTTACACTCCAGCTCAAAGGCGGGCCGGTACTTGGGATCGTAGTAGCGCGAGGCGCCACGCCAGCCGATCATCGGGTTCTCCTCGTTGGGCTCGTAGAGGCTGCCGCCCACCAGGTTGGCATACTCGTTACTCTTGAAGTCGGAGAGACGGACGATGACATCGTTGGGGTAGAAACCAGCAGCGATGCGGCCCACACCCTCGGCCACCTTATCGACAAAGAACTGCTGCTTATCCTCGTAGGCAGCGGTCTTGGCGTCGATGGCGGCGACAATCTCTTTTTTCTCCGGATCGTCAGAGGCAGCCAGCTCTTTATAGTTATAAAGGGCCAGGGGATGGAGACCGATATGGGAGTTGATGATAAACTCCTCCCGGGCCAGGCCAACCCCGTCGTTGGGAATCTGGCACTCGGTGAACGCCTTCTCGGGAATAGCCAGGTTCATCATGATCTTGGTCTTGGTGGCCGGCATGTTGCCCAGATCGGTCTTTTCGATCTCGAAGTCGAGGAGACCGTCATAGACGTAACCGGTCTCACCCTCGGCCGAGGAGGCGGTGATCTTCTGGCCGGTCTCGATCTTCTCGGAACCGTCGCCGGTGCCGATAACGCAGGGGATGCCAAGCTCACGGGAGATGATGGCGGCATGACAGGTCCGGCCGCCGCGGTTGGTGATGATGGCGCCGGCGATCTTCATGATCGGCTCCCAGTCCGGATCGGTCATATCGGTGACTAGCACCTCGCCCGCCTTGAAGGTGTGGATATCCTTGACATCGTCGATGCAGTGGGCCACACCCTGGCCGATCTTGGTACCCACGGCCAGTCCCTCGACGATTACCTCGCCGCTCTCCTTGAGCTTGTAGGTCTCCATCACGCCTTTATTGGCCTGGGAGTGAACGGTCTCGGGCCGGGCCTGGACGATGAACAGCTCGCCGGTGCCCACGTTAACCCCGTCGCCATCCTTGGCCCACTCGATATCCATGCCCTTGCCGTAATGGTCCTCGATGATGCAGGCCCACTCAGCAAGTTTGAGGATCTCGTCGTCGCTGACGACGTAGCTATTGCGCTCCTCCTCGGTGGTGTCGATATTCTGAACCGGCTCGTCGGTGGCAGGATCGTTGTCATAGATCATCTTGATCTCTTTGGAACCAACCTTCTTGCCGACGATGGGCCGCTTGCCCTCTTTGAGCTTGGGCTTATAGACATAATACTCGTCCGGGTTAACCGCGCCCTGGACCACGTTCTCGCCCAGGCCCCAGGCGCCGGTGATAAAGCAGGCGTCCTCAAAGCCGGACTCGGTGTCGATGGAGAAGAGGACACCGGAAGAGGCGGAGTCGGAGCGCACCATCTTCTGGACGGTGATGGAGAGATAGACGTCAAACTGGCCAAAGCCCTGATGCTGACGGTAGGAGATGGCCCGGTTGGTGAAGAGAGAGGCGAAACACTTCCGGCAGTTCTCGATGATGTTCTCGTAGCCGTGAATATTAAGATAAGTCTCCTGCTGACCGGCAAAGGAGGCATCGGGCAGATCTTCCGCCGTGGCCGAGGAACGGACAGCCACGTCAACGCCCTCGCCATACTCGGCCTCCATCTTCTGGTAGGCAGCGATGATGGCGTCGCGCAGGTCATCGGGGAAGTCGGCGTGACGGATGATGTTCCGGCATTTCTCGCCGCGCTCGGCCAGGTTATGCATATCCTCGATGTCAAGATCGGAGAGAACCTGCTTGATATCATCCTCAACCCCGGCCGCCTTTAACAGATAACGGTAGGCATAGGCGGTGATGGCAAAACCGTGGGGCACTGCCACGCCCTTGGCGGTAAGATGCTGATACATCTCGCCCAGGGAAGCGTTCTTTCCACCAACCAGGGGGACATCATCAATGCCGATGTCGTCAAACCACAGGATAAGCTCCTCATCATGTTTTTCTGCCATCTCTGCTGCTCCTAACAAAATTTAAGATTGGAATTAATTTGTTAAATGTCTAAACCAGAAGATTCCAGCCTATAAAAACTATTTCTGAAAGACAAGTAATAATTTGCGTCATTTACGCCCTTCTCCCTATAGCTAATCTGCCCAATCTGGTCAACTAAAACCTTGGCGAAAAACCGCCTTTATTCCCTGATATTCGTGCCAATTGCATTATGGCTGGCAGATGGGAACTCACATCTGGCAGAGCTGCCTTCCTGACACATTGATTAGTCACCAGCCAACCAGCCAGCCATGGGCAACAATACCTACAGACAACAGCTTCTCTTCCTGCATCTTTTGCTCAGGCATTCTTTTAATCGGCAACCGACCCCTAACCATGGCCCTCGGCTGGGCAGAAACACCTATGCGGACTGACAGCACCATGGTGGCTGCGGAGCTGAAGAAACATTAATTTGCATTATCTTGCTGATTTTTATTATTATTTTTTTTCATAGGGCGACCAACCAGCTCATAGGGCAAAAAACAAACCGTAAAAGCAACCATGACATCCTCTTTGCGCAAGCAGATCGACCAGCTTAAAAATAGCGACCATAGTGATAATGACTACTTTGAACTGATCCGCCAGGCCGTCCACCGGCGGAACCAGGGTGATGAAGACCCTGAATTCTGGCAGGGAAAAATTGCCGCTGTCTATGGACGGGTGGAGGACGAGATAAGAACGCGCCAGGGCGCGCCAGAGAAGAGAATCAGCTTTGGCACCTCGGGCTGGCGCGGCACCCTGGGTAAGGATATCAACTGTTACACCGTGACCATCGTCACTAAAGCCATCATTGCTATGTACGCGGCATTGGCTGAAGATCAGGCCCTGGCAGCTGATCTTGGGGTGGGATCACTGGCCGAGGCCCAGGAGCGGGGGGCGGTAATCGGTCATGACAACCGCTTTGGCGGCGCCATCTTTGCCGAGACAGCCACCAACGTCCTGACGGCGGCCGGCTTCACGGTCCATCTGGCCGGCGAGGCCACCACCGGCACCCTGTCGGCCGCGGTGCTGGAACTTGGCGCCGCCTTTTCCATCAACCTGACGCCCAGCCACAACCCCCTGGAGTATGGCGGCTTCAAGTTCAACGGGGCCGATGCTGGCCCGGCAGCCCCATCCCTCACCAACCAGATAACCGCCAATGCCCGGGCCCTGGTGGCCAGCGGCCCGGAGCCGGTGGCAGCGCCCCGGCCCGAGCTGGTGCGGTCCTGTGACGCCCTGGATCTGTGGCAGAAACTGGTGATCTCCGGCAAAGAGCAGCACGGCCTTGATTTCCCCGGGGTGCTGGAAGAGTTAAACGCCAGGAAAGATCTGGTGGTGGCCGTGGACTGTGTCCATGGCGCCAGCCGCATTCATATTGACCGGCTCCTGGCCCCCTTGGCTAAAGAGCGCCTTATCCTGCTGCGCACCAACGACGACCCCACCTTTAACGGTATTGCCCCGGAACCCTCCGACGCCAACATGGCGCCGGTTATGGCCGCCTTACAGGCCAGGGAGGAACCGCTGAAACTGGGGGTGGTGATGGACCCGGACGGCGACCGCATCCGCTTCACCGATGGCGAGAAGATCATCTCCATGAACGGCTTTGGCGCCTTAAGCTATCACTTCCTCCATGAGGAGAAGGGCAAGCGCGGCATGGTGGCCAAGACCGTGGCCACCTCCAACCTGGCCAATGCCGTGGCCGCCGCCTTTGGCGAGGAGGTGTTTGAACCACGGGTGGGGTTCAAGGAGTTCAAGCCGGTGCTGAAGAGCGCTCTGGTCTGTTTCGAGGAGAGTGACGGCATCACGGTGATCGGCCACACCCCGGAAAAGGACGCCTACATCGGCCTGGTGCTGGCCCTGGAGATGATCCTGGCCAGGCAGGAGAACATCGGCCAATACTTTACGGCCCTGGAAGGGGAGTATGGCCACTACTTTCCGGCCAAGGACGGGGTAACGGTGAGTAAACAGGGGGAGGAGTTGCTGGCCACCCTGAAGAGACTGGAAAAATACCAGCGGGGTACTTTTCTCAAGGTGGGGGGGGAGGAGAAGGAAATCAGCCAGGTAATTGATATCGACGGATTGAAACTGATCTTCGCCGACCTGAGCTGGCTGTTAATCAGACCCTCTGGCACGGAGCCCAAGGTCCGCTTCTATGTGGAGTCACGCAGTGAAGAGGGGAAAAACCACCTGTTCGCCGCGGCCAAGGAGGTTCTGGCTGAAATAGGTCTGTAACTACGAACCGCAGGTAAGCGGAACGTAGTGAAGACTCCGGAAAATCGAATATCGAACTGAAGAATATCGAAGGGCAGATGTTTTCTTAAATTAGCAAAGTCCTTCCTGCATATTCTCTCTTAAGAGACCCGCACCGCCACGGGCCGTTCTTCTTCCCTATCTCCGGCAAACTCTTTTAACAGGGGGATGGTGATAATGAAGCGGGCGCCCCGCCCCGCAGCGCCATCCTCCACCCTGATGGTCCCGCCGTGACAGCTCATGATCCGCTGGCTGATGGCCAGGCTTATTCCCTGGCCCTGGCGATGATGGGCCACATCCTCGATGGAAAACTCCTCAAAGATCTGGGAGCGGCGCTGGGGCTCAACCCCTGGCCCCTGATCCTCCACCGTTATCTGACAGTTGTCCCCCACCACCTCACAGCTCACCAGCAGCTCCCCCCCCTCCGGGGAGAATTTCAAGCCATTATCAATGACATGATTTAAGGCCTGGCGCAGGAGCTGCCAATCGGCCCAGACGACTAGATCAGAGGGAAGCTGCAGACGCTGACCAATGGCCTGGCTGGAGAGACGCTGACCATGGACAATGGCCCGGATCACCGTACCCACATTTCCCGGCCCATAATTTAACTCCAGGCCGGCCTTGAGTTTACTGAGCAGCAGGCCGTTCTCCTGAAACTGAAAGAGATCCTGGCTTGAGGCGCGGATCATCTCCACCAGTTCCCGCTGACCAGAGCTTAAAGTCTCGTCGGCCAAGAGGAGATCCGTGCAGCCGAGGATGCCATTCACCGGGGTGCGGGTCTCATGGGTGAGCAGGGAGAGGAGATCCCCCTTTACCCGGTCAAGCTCCTCCTTATTCTTTAAGCGCTGATAGACCCGGATCTTGGCCAGCAGCTCCTGATCATCAAAGGGCTTGGCTATATAGTCATCCGCCCCGGCCTCATAGGCCTTAAGACGTTCACTGACCCGGGCGCAGGCCGAGACCATGATAATCTTTATGAAACGGTAGCTGGGATTGCGGCGAATCTGGCGGCAGAGATCGTAGCCGTCCATTCCCGCCATTTCAATGTCAAGGAGGAGGATATCCGGGGCAAAATCACGGAGCTTGGCCAGGGCCGCCTTGGCCGAATCGGCAGTCTTTACCCGGTAGCCACCGGCGGTGGCCAGCAGTTCTTCTATAAACAGGAGGATCAGGGGCTCATCATCCACCACCAGAATCCGGTTCTCGAGATTATTTTTCATAAAACACTTCCACTTATGGCTATACTTTTCCCTATGCCCCTGGGGGCAAAAAAAACTTATAATAAAAATACCGCTGCCTGGCAAAGGGCATAACCCAAGGAATTTTATTTTCTGGTGAATCTCCCCTGGGCAGACCGCGTAAATGAGACGTTCTTTTAACTAAATTTGTTCCACAATCTTTTTTTCACCCTTTCTCTGCCGCCATGAACCCTCGCGCCATCATCAGCAGGCAGTACTGCTCTCTTATTTTACTGCTCCTCCTCCTGTCTGGTTGCGCCACCAAGTCGCTGTTCTCCCCCTACCCGCGCCAGGCCGCCCTTCTCCGCCAAGGGCTGGCCACCGCCAGTACCACGGCCGCCATGGCCCGCCTGGCCCAGGAGGAGGAGGATGGTGACAACCTCCTTTCTCGTCTCGAACAGGGAAGAATCAAGCAGCTGGCGGGCGACTACCAGGCCAGCAGCGCAGATTTCCGGGCCGCCACCTCCCGCTTTGACGAGCTGGACATGGCGGCGACGATCAGGGGCTCGCGCCTGGCGGGCCTGGGCGCGGCCCTGCTGGTCAACGACAACGCCCTGCCCTACGAGGGGCACGGTTTTGAGCGGATCTTCAGCCACCACTTCCAGGCCTACAACTTCCTGGGCCAGAACGACCCGCAGGGCGCGGCCGTGGAGCTGCGCAAGGCGCGGTTGGAACAAAGGGTCCTCCTGGAGCAACACGAGCGTGAGGTGGCCGCGGCCCACGCCAGGGCGGAGAGCGAACAGATAAACATCGACTCCGTAGCCCACAACTTCGCTGGCCTGGACACCATTGCCGGCCAGGTAAAAAACTCCCTGCAGAATGGCTACACCTTCTACACCTCCGCCGCCTTCTGGGAGGCGCAGGGCGATTTTAACGCCGCCATGGTGGACTATAAGCTGGCCTATGAGGTCAACCAGGGCTCCCAGATGCTGGCCGCCGATATGGCCCGACTGGCCTGGAAGATGGGGGAAAGGAACCAGGAGGCCACCTTCACCCGACGTGAGGACAATGAGGGGGTGCTGGTTATCCTCTTTGAGGAGGGGTTTGTCCCGGCCCGCCAGGAGGTGAAGATACCGGTGCCCACCTTGACCGGCGCCCTTATCACCATGGCCTTTCCCATCTACAACGCCCACAACTGGCCCCAGGGCCGCCAGCTCACCGCCCTTGATCAAAACGGCCGGGCCCTGGCCATAAGTGAGGAGCTGGTTGACGTGGGGGTGCTGGCCGTCAAGGCCTTTAAGGAAGAACTGGCCCCCCTCATCGTTCGCCAGACCCTGCGGGCCATGGCCAAGTATGAGATGCAGCGCCAGGCAAACCGCGAGGCCGGCCCCCTTGGCCTCTTTGGCGCCATGATATACACCATTGCCTCGGAAAACGCTGACCTGCGCAACTGGCTCACCCTGCCGCGCTCGGGCCAGGGGGCGCGGGTTTACCTGGCAGCCGGGACCCAGGAGATAACCCTCCAGTCCGGCCCCAACCAGATCCGCATTGCCCTTACGGTACGGCCCGGCCGCACCACCCTGCTGCGGGTGGTTGACCTGGGGCCGCGCCTGCTGGTCCAGAAATTCCCCCTATAATTTTTTCCAATCTGACTAACCCCCCTTTCAGCCACCTATTAACCAGGCCCAAAAACCGTTGATAATCAGAGTAAAAAAAATTTACTTATTAACTTTGGCCCCTGTTCCGTGGGAGACTCTTCATATGATCCCTCACAAAAAAAATCAGGTCCGAACCTGACAGCAGGTTTTTTTTAAAAAAACAGGAGTAAAACCATGAAAAAAGTCATCTCACTCATCTGCCTCCTGGCCGCCCTCACATTTATCAACGGCTGCGCCAAAACCACAAAGATAGAGTATGGCGACGCGAAAGCGGTGGAGACCACGACCATGGGCTTCGGCTCCACTGACCTGCAGGTCATCGCCGCCGACCTGGTGGACGAACTCCTCGCCTTCGGCCCCATTGTCGCCGAGACCAAGGACCGGCGGCCGGTGGTCTTTGTGGACAAGATCAGAAATAAGAGTACGGAGCACATCGACACCGAGTCGATCACCGACTCCATCCAGACCAAGCTGATAAAGTCGGGCAAGTTCCGTTTCGTGGACATGACGGCGGTGGCCGCGGTGAGCGACCAGTTTGACTTCCAGTACGAAAGCGGCATGGTGAACCCCATGCAGGCCATTGCCTTTGGCAAGCAGGTGGGGGCCGAATACATGCTCTACGGCAACCTCTCATCAATTATCAAACGCAGTGAGCGCAGCCAGGATAGCTACTACAAGTTTTCCCTGAAGATGCTCAATATGGAGAGCGGCATCCTGGAGTGGATGGGGGAAAAAGAGATCAGGAAGACGGCCAAGAAGGGATTTGTCGGCCGGTAAATCTTAAGGACAGACGGTGGCGGCGGCGTCATCTCTGGCCCCCTCTCACCTTGGGCCTAAGGCGCGCCCCAGGCCGCTCATCCGCGTGAGGCGCCGGCTGATGGTGGCGGCTACTGTCTGCGGCCCGGCCACGATGGTGGCGCTCTCCCTGGCCCGGGTGAGGCCGGTATAAAAGAGTTCCCGGCTCAGATGGCGGCACTCTGCCGGCAGGAGAAGGGCAAGGTGGGCAAACTCCGAACCCTGGGACTTATGGATGGTCATGGCAAAGACCGTGTCATGGGCCGGCAGCTGACCAGGATGGAGGGAGCGGAAACCGCCCTGACCATCGGGAAAGAAGGCGTGCAACTGGCCATCATCCCCCTGCCTGATCACCCCCACATCACCATTAAAGAGCCCCAGCCCGTAATCGTTGTGGCGGATCATGATGGGCCGGCCATGATAATGGTCCCCCGGCCCGGCAGGGCCAATGAGACCGCAGCTCCGCAACACCTCCTCCACAAAACTATTTATATTAGCAAGGCCCAAGGGGCCACGCCGGGTGGCGACCAGGATACGGAAACGATCCAGGGCCGTAAAGATGGCGGGCAACTCCTCTTCATCAAGATAGGCGCCATACCAGCTGCGCGCCAGCCGGGCCAGCTCGGCCTCCAGTTCGGCCAGGGGCAGGAGGCGGACATCACCAGGGCCACTGAGCACCTCCAGGGCCTGCTCCACCCCGCCTTTATTGACAAAAGACGCCACCTGACCCAGCTGACTTGCGGCCGGATAACGGTAGGAGTGGCGCAGTTCCACCAGATTATCAGTAAGCGGCCCGGCCTCAGACTCCTCCGTCACCCTCTGGCCGGTGAGCCTGGCCAGTTCAGCGGCAAGCCTGGGGGAAAAGCCCGTTGTGGAGCCAGCCCCGCAGATATCAGCAAAGACCGCCCCCGGCTTCACCGAGGCGAGCTGATCCTTGTCACCCAGAAGGATAAGGCGGGCGTGGGGGGGCAGGGCCGCAAGCAGGCTGGCCATTAAGCTCACGTCGATCATGGAGACCTCATCCACCACCACCAGGTCCACGGCCAGGGGGTTATCCTGGCCATGGCAAAAGGAGGTGGAGCCGGGAATCACCCCCAGCAGACGATGGATGGTGGCGGCCGTGGTGGGGATGGTTGTTCCGGCCAACCCCTCCTGGGCCCTTTGCAGCGACTGGCCCAAGCGCATGGCCGCCTTGCCGGTGGGGGCCACCATGGCCACCCTTGGCGGCGTGGGGCTTACGGCAAGGATTATGGCCAGCAACCGGGCCACGGTGGAGGTCTTGCCGGTGCCAGGCCCTCCGGAGATTATGGTCAGGGGCTGGAGCACGGCCAGGGCCGCGGCCACCTTCTGCCAGTCGATCTCACTCCCCTCCCCCGGCCCAGCGGGAAAGTAGCGATCCAACATTTCTTTTAGCTTTAGCCGCTCCTCATCAGCCACTGGCCCCGCCGCCCCCCGCTGCCGCAAGGCGCTGAGATGAGCGGCAATGGTTGCCTCCAGCTGAAAGAAGCGGTGGAGGAAGAGGCGCTGGCCCTGGCGGATCAGAGGTAGATAGTCCCCTGCCTCCCCCACCCCCCGCCATTTCTGCGGCTCCCAGGCAATTTTAGCCAACAGTGACTCGTAAGGGGCCAGCGCTGCCTCGCCGGCGAGGCATTGCTGCCGGTCCAGGCAGGAATGACCGGCCCGGGCGGCGTGGCTCACCAGGGCGGCCAGCAGCTGCTCATCGGGGCCGGCGCCCAGCCGCCGTCCCAGAAGCAGGGCCAGATGGTAGTCCACCGGGGCCAGCACCCCCTCATCCCGCAGTTCAGCCAGAAGATGATGGCTCATCGCTTTTCCTCCCCGTCGCCGGCCAGCACCCGGGCCAGCTCACTGAGGCACCTCTGGGAGGGGCGGTCGAAATAGACACCGTTGCCCGCCTCTGGCGCCTCAGGGTCAATGCCGCGCAGGAAGAGATAGTAACTCCCGCCAAAATGGCGCTCATACTCATAATCCGGCAGGGTGACGGCCAGGTGGCGGTGGAGGGCCAGGGCGTAGAGGTGGTACTGGAGGAAATAATTATGTTCCGCCATCGCCTCTTCCAGGGCGGATTGCTGGTAGTCAGCCGGTTTCTCCCCCAGGAAGTTGGACTTCCAGTCCACCAGAAAGTAACGCTCCCCATGGACAAAGACCAGATCGATGAAACCGTGGATAAAGCCATGGCAGGGGCTGAAGCTGAGCCCGAGACTGGCCTGGGCAAAGGGGTCACGGCCGCCCTCCCCTTGAAAGAAGCGGGCCAGCTTCTCCGGCCGCAGCCGCCCCAGGGGGAGGTGAAACTCCATCTCGTTATAACGCTCCTCCGGCCGCACCTGCGCCAGGGCAAAGCCGGCCAGCGGCATGGCCACCAGCGCCCTGAGCATGGCCTGGGCCTGACCCAGATGCCCCTCCTGGCCAAAGCCATGGCGCTCCAGCACCGCGCGGATAAGCTCCTCCCCCCTGGGCGTGGCCACCTGGGCAAAGTCCAGCAGCTCAAGGATCTCGTGGAGACAGGTGCCCGCCTTGGCTCCCCGGGGGAAATGGTCCCCCTCCACCCCAGGAGGCCCGCTCCCAGTGGCCGGCAGCAGGGGGCGCGGGCCGGAGGCACCGGTCGCCCTATGGCGGCTGAGGCTGGAGAAACTGGCGATCTGCCAGGCGCTGTCCCCCAGGGGGGGCGGAGGCAAGGCGGTGAGGATTTTTTTATCCGTTGCCACCGGAAGCTCGGAGGCCGGTTCAACCGCCGCCGACCCAGGCCCTGCCGGCAACGGGGCGATATCCACCCCGGCCGTCCCGGCCAGGAGGTCCGTCAGATGGCGGGTCACGGCCGCGCCATCGGCGCATCTGTCATACTGCTCTTTCAGGGCCGCCAGGGGCTCAGCCTCTTCCAGGGCCGCGGCGCCCTGGTGAAAGAGATAGGCGGGGGCCGCGGAATGGGCCGCGCTGCGCTTGCCAAACTTGGTCCACAGGGTGTAACAGCGGTGGCGGGCCCGGGTGAGGGCCACATAGTAGAGGCGAATATTTTCGGCCAGGGATTCCCGCAGGGCCTGGTCATGATGGGCCGCGAACTCCTCCGGGTCGAGAAACAGGGTCATACGCTCATCAATATGGCAGAGGGGATCCTTGGGGGCCGACCTGCCCCAGACAAAGGGGGCAAAGACAATGGGATACTCCAGCCCCTTACTCTTATGGATGGTAACGATGTGCACCGCGTTGGCGTCACTCTCCAGCCGCTGCTCCACCTCGTCCTGGCGCAGGTGACCGGCGCTGCGCTGCCGCCTGAGCCAGCTTAAGAGCAAGGCCGGGCTGCTGCCGCCGTCCTGGCGCTCATGGATGATCTCAGCCAGGTGGAGGAGGTTTGTCAGACAACGTTCTCCGCCGCGGATGGTGAGAAGACGGGCCATGCCGCCGCTATCTTTCAGCAGGTTGCGGACAAGGCTTAGGAAACCGCCGCGCCCCACAAAAAGGGCCAGGTAGTACCCCCAGCGCCCGCGCCACTGCTGCCAGCCGGCCGCCTCCCCCTCAAGATCAGCGGCATTAAGGCCAAAGAGGGGATGGGCCAGAACCGCCTTCAGACTACGGGGTGAAGAGGGATCAAGCAGGGCGGCCAGGAGCCTCTCCATGAATAACTCCTCCTCAGAGGAGAAGATGGAGGTCGCCGAGGACTGGACCACCGGGATAGCGGCCCGGGCCAGGACCTGGGCGACCTCCGCCATCTGCGCCTTACTCCTGACCAGTACGGCAAAATCAGCCGGCCGCAGGGGGCGCTGCTGGCCCTCCTTGTCCACCAGGCTGGCCTGGCCGCGGCCGGCCAGGGCCAGGAGCCGATTAATCTCCGTGGCAATGGCCGCGCCGGTAAGGGAGAGAAGATCGCCACCGCTGATCTCTCCCCTGTCGTCCATCTGCTCTGAGGTGGGCGTCCAGATCCGCAGCCCCCCGGCCGCCTCCCCCTTGATCATCAGCCCGGCCGCTCCCAGCCGGGCCGCGACCTCCTCAAAACCGATGGCCCGCTCCACAAAGGGATTGGCGGAGAGGGAGAAGATGGCGTTCACCCCCGCCACCAAAGCGGCGTCGGAACGATAATTGCCGGCCAGGGTATAGCAACGCTCCACCCCCCGGGCCGCCTGGAGATAGCTGTACACATCAGCCCCCCGAAAAGAGTAGATGGCCTGCTTCGGGTCACCGATGAGAAAAAGGCTGGGGTTATTTTTTTTGCTGGGACCATCCCCCCCGGGCGACTCATCTGATGACTCATCGGGCGGGGCGGCAAAGAGGGTGGAGAAGATGGCGTACTGGAGGGGATCGGTGTCCTGGAACTCGTCAATAAGGGCCGCCCGATAACGCTTACGCACGGCCCGGGCCAGCTCGCCCCGGGGTCCGGTGCGGCTCAGCTGGTCGGCCATGGCCACTAAAAAGTCGTTAAAGGCAAAGAGACCAAGACGCTGTTTTTCCGCGGCCAGCCGCTGCGCCACAAAGACAAACATCTCCTCCTGCAGAGCCTGGAGATAGCGTTCCCGCAGGAGCGTTAAATGAGCCGCGCAATCCAGCAGCCGGCTCACCAGGGCAAAGAGGGGATGGTCGGGGACGGGAGCGCCCTTCTTGCTCTTCTGGCCAAGCTTTTCCAGGCTGAACCAGGCCAGGTCTTTAGCCACCTGCTCATCCACCTGGCCGCCCTGGCGCGCCAGCCAATGGGCCAGGCGCCGGGCCGCCGGCTCAACGTAACGCTTTTGGTAGGAGCGGCCATCAAGCCACTTCTTCTCCAGCTGGAGGAGGGCAAGCGTCCCGGCCACCGTCTCCGGCCAGGCCTGGCGCAGCTCTTCTATGGCAAGGGCCAGCTCGTCTCCGGCCAGGTTCAGCTCAGTGGCCCCGGGCGGCGTTGCCCCACCCCGGATGAGCAGTTCCGGGTTGCGCTCCCTATAGCTGAACAGCTTAGCCAATCCGGCAATGCCGGAGGCCAGGAGCTGTTCCATGACAACTACAGGGGCCCGGGTCAGCCGCTGGCGCCAGAAGTCCTGGACCGCCGTCATGACAAAACGGCCCTGCTCCGCCGTGACCTTGATATCGGCCCGGGAGGCGCTGGCAAAGCCATGCTCCAGCAGCATCCGCTGGCAGAAGCTGTGAATGGTGGAGATCCCCGCCTCGTCAAAATCACGCAGGGCCCGGCTGACCCGGGCCACCTTCTCATCCTGACTCAGACCGGGCAGGTCACGGAGATAGCCATGATACTCCTCCTGGGCCGGCTGCTGGCCGGAGAAACAGGCCCGGGCCTGCTGCAGGGTGAGATAGAGGCGCTGACGCAGCTCAGCCGTGGCCGCCCTGGTAAAGGTGACCACCAGAACCTCCTCCACCGCCAGTCCCTGCTCAACGATCAGGCGCAGGAAGAGGGCGGCGATGGTATAGGTCTTGCCCGTACCGGCACTGGCCTCGATGAGATTGGTGCCGCTGAGAGGACATGTGCAGATATCAAGATGGCGCATCTTACTCATGGGCTGACCAGCTCCAGATGGGCAAAGAGGGGGGCGCCGATCTCCCGGGCCAGGCGGGGGAATTCCACCCCCTGGAGGTTAGCCCCGGCGTGACTATGGTAGGGATCACCAGCGCCATTATACTCATCCTCCTGCCAGACCCGGGCCAGGGTGGCGGGGTTTTGGCCAGCCGCTAGCCCCAGGGAGTATTTGGGGAAAAAGGCCAGGGGCAGCTGCTGGCCCTGGGCAAAGAGCTCAAGAAGGGCTGCGAGGATGGCAGCGGCGTCAGCCACAGGCCTGAAAACCAGGGCGGTGCGATCCAGGCCGGCCACTATGGTTTGCCTCTTCTGGCCACCCCTGTCAGTGAGACAGAGGCAGAGGTGGGCCAGCCAGGCCCCCAGGAGATCCTGGTAGCGGTCCACCTGCACCCGACCCTTCACCAGCCGGGCCCCCAGGGGGGCGGGGCAGCAATAGAGCTGCTGCTCCTGATAGAGACCGGTGAGTCGGGCCGTGAGCTTAAATCCGGCCAGCTCCAGGGCAAGGTCCTGGTCGGCCAGGGGCTCCTCCTGCCAGGGGGCCAGCCAGTGAAAAAATGCAGTCATCTCCCCTTCCATCTCCTGGGCCAGCCAGCGGCCGGGATTACCATCGGGCAGATGGCCCACCCCTTTGGCCGCCGCAAGCAGGGACGCCAGACCCGCCTCACCCTGGGCCAGCAGCTCGCTGCGCAGCTGATAGGCCGCCAGGCCCTGCAGGGCAAAGGGCTCATGATCCTGCAGCTCCTCATCCTCTGCCGTTAATGATATTCCCAGCCCCTGATTGTAGAGATAGCGCAGGGGATGACGGAAGAAACGGCGCAGCTGGCGGAGATCCACCTCCCTCTCCTCTCCGGCGGCCAGGGCCAGGGGGGCGGCCACAAAGGGCGCGGCCGGCTGGGCCTGTTCGCCCCACTTGCGGGCGGCCTGGCACATGGTGGCTGAAAAACCGGGCCAGCCCGGCCGCCCCTGGAAGTAGCTGGGATGAAAGGGCTGCAAGCGGTGGAGCAGCACCAGGTCCTGCAGTTCCTCCTCGCTCAGGGAAAAACGGCGGCGGAGATAATCGAGGAGCTCCGCCACCAGCACCGCCGGCGGCAGGCTGCTGTTATCGGCCAGGGACTGGCCGCAGTAGCTGATATAGAGAAACTGCCGGGCCGAGATCAGGGTCTCGAGAAAGAGGTAGCGGTCATTCTCCTTGCTGGAGCGGTCCCCCAGGCGGCGCTCAACCTGGCTGAGGTCATAGTCCAGCCTCTGGTCCTGGCGGGGAAAGGCGCCGTCATTCATGCCCAGCAGACAGATAAGGCGGAAGGGAATGGAGCGCAGGGGCAGCATGGCCGAACAGGTAACACCCCCAGCCATGAAGCCCAGGGCGTGACGACTGGCCGCGAAGCGCTCTGCCAGCCAGGCGCGGACCAGGGCCAGGCTCAGCGGGGAGCCACCGGCCGCAACCGGCTCCCTGATAAGGGTGTCCAGGGCCAGGACGTGGTCGGCAAACGGCTCGCCTCCATAAAAAAAGGTGTTTAACAGCTCGGCCATGATCTCCTGCCACTGGGCCAGGGGATGGCTGCCGCTCATCCTGGCCTGGAAGGCGCGCAGGGCAGCCAGGATATCACTGACCAGCCCCAGGAGCTCCCCCCCCTCCTCACTGAAATCGGTCAGGGGAAAGATCCCGGCCACGTCCCGCCCTTTATCTGCCGCCATGGCATAGCCCAGGAGGAAGCGCTCCTCCCCGGCCTGCCAGCTCACCTGGCTGGGGCCGTGCAGGGCGGCGACCATCTCCTCATCCAGGCCCCAGTGCACCCCGCCCTTGGCCAGCCACTGGCCAACCTGGGCCACCTCAGCCGGAGCCAGGCCAAAGGAGCGGGCCACCACCTCATGCTCCAGCAGGCCCATGAGATCAGAGACGCTCCAGCGACCGCTGAAGAGCTCCAGCAGGGCGAGGAAAAGATCCATCAACCGCGCCAGGCCAGGGGTCGGCAGGTCGGCGATGGAAAAGGGGATCTGTTCCTCATCACCCCACACCGCCCGCAGCAGCGGCCCGTAAGTGGGGAGATCAGGACACATCACCAGGATCTCTTCCGGGGCCAGACCATACTCCGCCATATACCAGAGAAGCTGGTCATGGAGCACCTCCACCTCCCGCAAGGGGCTGTGGCAGCTGTGGAAGGCCAGGGAATGATCATCGACCCGCCAACCCTCCGCCAGCTCCTCCGGCTCCCGCAGGTCGAGGAGATCAGCCTGAAGGAGCTGGAGGTGACTTGTCCCGGCCGGCTCAACAAAAAACTCCTCCTGCTGGAACTCCTCCTCCAGATTCAAGAGCTGATTGAGGAAATCGCGCCCCAGTACGCCCTGGGAGGCCAGGAGGGGATTGACCTCCGCCAGGAGCAGCTCCGTGGCCGGCCGGCCTGAATAACGTTCGGCCCGGCGCATCTCTCCCCGGTTCTTGATAAAACCCCAATACTCCCGGCAGGGGGTGAGGTGGTAGAAGTGAACAGCGGTGGCGTGCGCCACCGCCTGAAGGATCTGGAGATGAAAGGGGGGCAGCACCGAGAGGCCGAAGATGGCAAGATGGCGGGGCAGCAGGGCCGGGGCCAGGCCCTGGGGAGAGTTGGCCAGGGCCAAAAAATCACGCCAGATGGTGGCCCGGCTCTGCTCCAGTCCCAGGGCCTGCCAGAGCTCCTGCTGCCAGCGGAGATTGGCCGCACCCTGGTAGGGGGCAGAGTTAAACCAGTCTTGCCCCCCCTGCCAGGCCAGGATCATATCTGGCCGGTAGATCTGATACTGGTCAAAGAGATCGGCCAGACTGGTGGCCAGCCGGAAGAGCTTTATCCCCTGCTCATCATCTTCTAAATAGGCCGCCACCGGGCCAAACGCCTGCCGGCTGGCGCAGAGCTCCGGCAGCAGGGCCATGATCCGCCAGCGCAGCTCCTCCTGGCCGGGCAGCTCATGGCCAGGGGCAATGAAGGGGGCCAGAAGCCGGGCCACCAGCCGGTTGGGGAAGAAAAAGTCAAGGCCCGCACAGATCCCCTGCTGGCCCGCGAGCTGCAGGGAGAGCCACTGCCCCATGCCAGAGGTCTGGACCACCACCTGCTGACGCTCTAAGGGAGCGGGCCGGCTACCTGCCAGGTCCCGGGCAAAGAGGCGGGCCAGGCTATGGAGGCAGTTACTGGAATGGAAGACAAGGGCCATGGCTAATTTCTTTCTATTATGGGCAAATATGGTATAATAACATGCTTTTAGAAGATCTAACAGGTAGGGTATTGTCAATAAATTCCCATGACTTAGACAGGTCACTTAGAGCATCATATTTGGGGGTCGCGCCCCAAGATCCCTCAAAAAAAAGTTTCAATAAAACATCTCTAGCAAGGAAACAGCATCATTGGTACGAATCCTTCTAATCCTGGCACCTCTCGCCGTAATGGGTGCCGCCGTCAGTCTGCTGGTATCCTTCCCGCCCACCCGCCGCGACATTGTGGCCATCGCCCTCCTCTTCGTGGCCCTGGTCGCCACCATCCTGGCCATCTCCCACATATTACAGAAGGGCCGGAGACGGCTCCGCCTGCTGGAGGGTAATCAGGAAACACTCCTGCAACTCCAGGGGGGTATTGCCAGCGACCTCACCGGCCTGGAAGGCGAAACAAGAAAACTTTCCGGGAGTTTCAAGCAGCTCAGCACCCTGCAGGACAAACAGGGGCGCGCCCTGACCCAGCTGCAGGAAGGGGGTCAGGAGTTGGGCCAGGGGGTGAAAAACCTGGCAATGGCCCAGGAGAATTTTCGGGTCAAGATGGCCCAGACACTCCAGGATCTCAGCCGGAACGCCAACGACCAAAACGGCCAGCTGCAAAACAATCTGGAGCTCCTGACCAGGCTGGAAATCATCAACTCCTCCGCCGCGGAGATAATGCAGAACAACACCTCCTCCCTGGGCCAGCTGCACGAAAAACACGCCAAACTCTCCGCCCTGCAGGTGAGCAACCACGAACAACTGCGAACCCTGCTGGACCAGAGCAGCGCCGACCTGAGCCAGATCCGCCAGGACAGCCAGGAGAAGGGCAAGGAGCAGAGCCAGCACCTGACATCCCTGAGCCAGGGCCTTTCCCGCTTCGACGAACGGCTCCATGCCGCCGTGTCATCCATGGGCCAGATGGGCGAGACGAGCAGGAGCGCGGCCGCTGAACAGCTGCAGGCCTTCGACACCCTGAGCAAAGCCAGCGCCACGTCTGCCAGCCAGCTCAACCATGGCCAGGAGGAGATAAGCCAGGTGATGAGCAGCCAGGGCCAGACCCTGACCGCCCTGGACAACAAGATCGGCAGTCAGCAGAAGGCGGTGCTGGCGGCCCTGCGCCAGGTGGAGTATAGCCACCGGCCCCAGGGCCGGCTGGAGGGGGATCTGAGCAAGTTGGCCCTACCCGACCTGCTGCAGATCCTCCAGCTGGCCAAAAAGACCGCCTCAATCTTTATTAAAGAGGTGAATGGGGCCATCTATCTTGAAGATGGGCTCCTGGTCTATGTGCGTCAGGGGCAATTTGCCGGCATCCAGGCCTTCATAAGGATCATGCTGAAGATCAACGGCTACTTCAGTGTCCGCTTCGACACCCTGCCCACCAATCTGCCCAAGAAGCCCCGGCCACTGATGGCCGAGGTGCTCACCGTTCTTTCCGAGGTGGACGAGATCAACGACAGCATCAGCAGCCTGGAGAAGAAAATCAGGAAGGAGAGCGGCCTGGACAGTTTCCTCATCCAGCTGCCGGACAAGGGCATTGACCCGGCCGTTTTGGCCACCTTTAACTATCAGGCCCCGGCCAGTACGGCGGAGCTGGCGCTGCAGATGGGCAAGGGGGTGAAGGAAAACATCAAGATCATCAGCAAGCTCCACAAGAAGGGCCAGCTGACCCTGATCTCCTGAATGAGCCCCCCTTACGCCAGGCCAAGGGATGGATCTTCACCTTAGGGCCAGCGATGGAGACCCTATCCCCTGCTGGACCTAAAGGGTAGAAGGCAGGCCCTGGGGGAGTCCGTCAATTATTGGCATAGATAAGCCTCTCTAAGGCGGCAATATCCTCGACGTTGCCCAACACCACCAGGGTTTCACCATCTTCTAGACGTCTATCGGGGGCCGGGTTGAAACAGCTGGAGCCATCGGCCCCTTTGATCAAGACGACCATGATATCAGCCTCCTGCTTCAAGACGGATTCCTTAATGGTCTTACCGACAAAACTGGCCCCCGGCGCCAGAAATATCTCCTCCAGCCGCAGACCTAGATTGCCACTGTGGGTCTCAATGTCGACAAAATCAACGACCGTGGGCCTGATTATCAGGTTCGCCATGCGATGGGCCCCGATATAGTAGGGTGATATGACCTGATCGGCCCCGGCCTGTTTCAACTTCAGCTCAGCCCGCTCATCACCGCTTGAGCGGGCGATGATATAGAGGTCAGGGTTGAGGCCCCGGGCCGACAGGGAGATATAGACATTATCGGCATCAGAGGCCACCACGGCGATGAGCCCCCTGGCCCGCTCCACCCCCGCCTTAATCAGACAGTTATCATGGGTGGCGTTGCCCTGGATGGCCAGATAACCCAGCTCCTCGATCTCGCTGAGTTCGCCCTCATCCTTCTCGATCACCACAAAATTACGGCCATTGTCCTGTAATATCTTGCAGATGACCTGGCCAATGCGGCCAAACCCACAGATAACATAATGATCTTTCAAAGATTCCTGTTGTTTGGTCATCTTGCGCTTCCCGATAATATTTTGCACCCCCCCAACCACCACACTCTCCGTTATCTCCCGGAAGAGGACCATCACATAACCCACCCCGACAAAGATCAGGAGGATGGTAAAGAAGCGCCCACCGGGACTAAGATGCATGGTCTCGCTGAAACCCACCGTGGAAACGGTGATCACCGTCATATAGAGACCATCGCTGAAAGAGGCGCCTTCAATGAGCATATAGCCCAAGGAACCAAAGGCCAGGATACAGAGCAGGACCAGGATGGAGATAACGGTTTTAGCCATGGAGCTGCGCCTTGGGCCCACCACCCTGCCAGAACCTGGGATAAGAGCCGCAACCCCTAGGAGTGGCAGCAATTTTTTTCATCATTTCAGTGGCACTTAGGCCCGTCATCGGCTATATTTCCGTAATTTTCAGCAATTTCCATGAACCGTTTAGATAACAATCATTACTTCATACAGAAGTAATGGAAATCAATACATATTGGAAGGAGAAAAGCATGAACATTATCATCTTCGGCCCCAACGGCAGCGGCAAGGGCACCCAGGGCGCCATTGTCAAGGACAAGTACGGCTTCCCCCACATCGAGACCGGCGTAATCTTCCGCGAGAACATCGGCGGTGGCACCGAGCTTGGCAAGAAGGCCAAAGAGTACATCGACAAGGGCGACCTGGTACCGGACGACATCACCATCCCCATGGTTCTCAACAAGCTGGAATCCTGTGCTGATGGCTGGCTGCTGGACGGCTTCCCCCGTAACAAGGCCCAGGCCGAGGCCATGGTCAAGGCCATGGATGAGAAGGGTATGGCCCTGGACTATGTGGTAGAGATCCAGCTGCCCCGCGACATCGCCAAGCTGCGCATCACCGGCCGTCGTCTCTGCGCCAACGACAACAACCACCCCAATCACATCGCCTTTGACGCCATCAAGCCGGTGGAAAAAGACGGCGAGATTGTCTGCCGCGTCTGCGGCGGCGCCCTCTCCGCCCGGGCCGATGACCAGGATGATACCGCCATCGACAAGCGCCACGACATCTACTACGACGATAACACCGGCACCATGGCCGCGGTTAACGTCTTCAAGGCCATTGGCGGCAACACCAAGGTAGTCGAGGTAAACGGCGAGCCTTCCATCCAGGAAGTTACCGACGCCGTGCTGGCTGGTGTGAAGTAAGCCAGATTTTTTTGTAACACCGCAGTTTCATGGCAATAAAAAAAGCAGCACCCCGAATCCTGGGGTTGCTGCTTTTTTTATTGGCGCCTCGCTTGCCTGAGCCAAACCATGACCAACAGCAACCACTAACCGCTCTCCTGGGCCAGCATGGGGGTCAGCAGGGCACCGATAATAACGCCCAGCAGCAAGAGACCCAGACCGCCCCGGGCAATGAGATGAAGCAGCAGGGCCACCAGGCCCATTATCTTTTTCACTGAATCCATAACACCCCTCCATTTCCAGTTTTTTTCCGGTTTACCCGCTGATTACACCTAGCTATAATAAAGAGTACCATAATCATTTCTGCTTGCCTGGCAATTCTGTCAGCCACCAGCAAGCGCCTAACAACAACAAGAATCGTACCCATGGACAAAACATACGTCATCGGCGACATCCACGGCTGTCACGATGCCCTCTATAAGCTGCTGGACCAGGTTAACCCTGAGCCGGACCAAGATACCCTGGTATTCTTAGGCGACTATATCGACCGGGGCAAACAGTCCTGCCAGGTCATTGACCTGATGCTGGATATCGAGCAGATCTTCCCCCGTTGCATCACCCTGATGGGTAACCACGAGCACATGTTCCTCGACTTCATCAAGGGACGGCGGCACGATTCCTACCTGAAGATGGGCGGCCATGCCACCCTGGAGAGCTATGGCCTGGCCATCCCCGAAAAGGGCGAGGACATCAGGGAGCAGATTCCGGAGCGGCACAGAATATTCCTGGAGAACCTGCTCCTTCTCTGGGAGGATCAACACGGCATCTACGTCCACGCCGGAATCTCCCCCTCCCGCCACCTGAGCCAGCAGCGCACCTACTGGTGCCTCTGGGGCCATGAATCCTTCCTCTCCGGAAACCACTCCTTCCCCAAGCCGGTGGTCTACGGCCACACCACCCTGGCCGAGCCCCAGCTGGACGACTATAAGATCGGCATCGACACCGGCGCCGTCTATGGCGGCGAACTCACCTGCCTCTGCCTGCCGGACCGCACCTGGCAAAGCGTCGACGGCCCGCCCATGCCAGGCGGGGACGGGGTGGAAGACGTTGTGGCCAGCCGCAAGTCCGCTGCTGCCAGACCGTAGTCCCTAAGCTCCCCCTCTTCTCCAAACGCGAAACCTGCACCCGCCTCCCCCTCCAGAGAAGGCGCACCCACCTCTTTTTTTTTCGCCATGAGCACCCTCTTCCCATAAATAACGAGCCACCAGCCCTTGACCGGACAGCTGATTTTGTTTTAGATCTCTCTTCTACCCCTACCCTTTGGCAATTACCGCCAGTAAGCAGTTAAAAACATAAAAAAATGACCAACTTCATCCTGATCTTCATCTGCCTGGCCGCGGGCCAGCTCCTCCAGCGCCGAGCCGACATCGAGGCCGATGAGGCGGCCCGGTCGTTAAACCTCTACGTGATCTACGTGGCCCTGCCCGCCCTGGTCCTGGCCCAGGTGCCAGGGCTAAGCTTTTCGCCGGAGCTGTGGATCGTCATCGCCATGCCGTGGCTCATGGTGGCCTGGGCTGTCCTGCTGCTCCTCGCCTGCCAGCGTCTTTTCAACTGGCCCAGGGCGGTGATGGGTTGCCTGCTGCTCTGCGTGCCGCTGGCCAACACCTCATTCTTGGGCATTCCCATGGTCACCGCCTTCTTTGGCCCTGAGTATGTGGGCTACGCCGTGATCTACGACCAGCTGGGCAGCTTTGTCGCCCTTTCCACCTACGGCACCTTCATCCTCGCCATCTACGGGGGCCAGGAGCGGCCCACCCCTAAAGGGATGATAAAAAAGATCATCACCTTCCCGCCCTTCATCGCCCTGCTCTGCGGTCTGGCCCTGCGCGGGGTGGAGATGCCCGGCCCCCTGGCCGCCGCCCTTAGCCAGGTTGGCGTCTCTTTAGTGCCGGCGGTGATGGTGGCGGTGGGCTTGCAGCTGAAGATCCGCCTGCCGGGCCATTTTCGCGCTCCCTTCTATACCGGCCTTGCCATCAAGCTTATAGCCGCGCCGCTCTTGGCCCTGTCTCTCTACCGGACCCTGGCCCCGGAGAGCGGCGGACCAGGCCAGATAGCGGTATTTGAGGCGGGCATGCCGCCCATGATCACGGCCGGCGCCCTGGCCATAGCGGCCGGCCTGGCCCCGGAGCTGGCCGCCGCTTTAGTGGGCTGGGGTATCGTCCTTTCATTTGCCTCGCTTAGCGGACTTTTTTTACTGTTATGATTTTTTGGGGCCTAGGTGGGCCCCAAGAAAACAACGGGACGCAAGAAAGTGGCAGCTGCCCACAAAAAAGTGCGGGGCGAAGAAAAAACTCAAGCAAGGTACTAAACAACCACCAGTTGCAAATTGGTGGGTTTAACTACGCGGGCCGGTAAGCGAGTGCAACGAGACTCCGAGAAGTCCAGCAGTACCGGCCAAACCGGTTTCTCTAAAACAGCGAACCGTAGGCAAGTGAGCCTGGGAGACTCCGTAATATCTAACTTCCCTGAAACCTTAAGTGCCATTCGCTTGGCGGGCAGGTTATCTCAGTCGGTATGCAGCCAAAATGAAAATTGGCATTGATTTCACTTGAAGCTAAGTTTACATTTAAAACTATAAACTTTACCCACTGAGGTGAACCATGCAAGCAACAGCTAAAGATCTACGATTCCACGCTACCGAATTATTAAATACCGTAAAAAGAGGCGAGGAAGTTATTATCACCTATCGTGGCAAGCCATGCGCAAAGCTCGTCCCAATAGAAGAAAATAATATTACTGATGCAACAAGCGAGTTATTCGGAATCTGGAAGAACAACGCCCAAACAGAAGATGTAGACAATTATGTGAGAAACTTAAGAAAAGGGCGATTTAATGCTAATTGATACCGATGTACTTATCTGGTTTATGCGTGGTAACGACAAGGCCCGAAAAGTCATTGCGAAAAATAAAGGTTTCTCTATATCCGTAGTTACATACATGGAATTAGTACAGGGCATGAGAAATAAAAATGAATTAGCAGTGTTGCGAAAAGCCCTTAAATCCTGGAATACAAAAATTATTTACATAACTGAAGAAATATCTAGCAAAGCTATGTTCTATGTTGAACAGCATTATTTAAGCCACTCTATGCAGTTAGCGGATGCTCTAATTGGTGCTACTGCAGCTTCACACGCTGTCCCCCTGCTCACAGGCAACACCAAGCACTACAGAATAATTAAAGAAATAAAGCTATCAAAATTCAAAGCAGAGTAAAAAATCTTTAATCTGTAACTAGTTGTATTTGCCGTAAGAAGACAAATTAATGCCCCTCTTTGCCCTGCTTAGCCCACGCCTTGTCGTAAAGTTCCTTTAACCTCTCCTCCAGCAACTGGCGCTGCTCTTCGATCCCTGCGCTGTCCAGCTTGGCCGGGACGTGGATCGGTTCGCCGTACCACTCGTCCACCTGGGCAAACGGCTTGGGGACAATGGTCCTGTCCCAGCTGTTGAACTTGAAATAGCTAGAGAAGGTGATCGCCTTGGGCAGGATGGGGATGCCGGTGCGGCTGGCCAGGAGGATGGAGCCGGCCTGGGCCACCATGGCCGGCCCCTGGGAGCCGTCCGCCACCAGGACCGGATATTTGCCGTTCTTGATGGCCCTGAGCATCCCCTTTAAGGCCGCCGGACCTTTCTGATTACGCGAGCCGCGCACGGTGAAATAGCCGCGCCCCTCGATCACATCGGCCACATAAGAGCCGTCGCTTGAAGCGCTGACCATGGCGGCGTAGGGCAGGCCGTTCATGGTGTAGACGTTGTAGAGGACGCAGTAATGCCAGAACGAGGTGATAAACGGTTTGTCCCCCTTGGCCAGGGCCAGCCAATGCTCGTCGCCGTGGCGCTTAAGCCGGCTGGTGGCGAGGATGAGCCACATGAGCCCGTTAAAGAGGCGCGGCACCAGGGCCGTGAGCAACCTTTCCTGCCATTTCTTTTCACTCTCTACAGCCATTGTAACTCCAAGTCCTGTAATAACTTTATCTCGTCGCGCAGGTTGGCGGCCTCTTCAAAGGCCAGCTCCTTGGCCGCCGCCTGCATCTGTCTTTCCTTCCTAGTGATCGCCTTGCGCAATTCGGCGACGCTCTTATAACTAGTAACCTCTTCGGCCGCCTGGGGCAACTCCTGTTGCTCGGCCAAATCGGGCGCCATCTCATAGACGGTGGCCACCACATCCTTGATGGCCGAGGCCACCGTGGTGGGTACAATGCCATGTTCGGCGTTATGGGCCTGCTGCAGTTTACGCCGCCGCTCGGTCTCGGCCATGGTGTAGGCCATGGAGTCGGTAATCTTATCAGCGTAAAGGAGCACCACGCTCTCCGCGTTGCGGGCCGCCCGGCCGCAGGTCTGGACCAGAGAACGAGCCGAGCGCAGGAAGCCCTCCTTATCGGCATCCAAGACCGCCACCAGGTTCACCTCGGGGATATCGAGCCCCTCCCGCAAGAGATTAATCCCCACCAGGACCTGATAGTCGCCGCGCCTGAGATCACGGACCAGCTCCATCCGCTCCAGGGTTTTTATATCCGAGTGAAGATAGCGCACCGCCACCCCCAGTTTTTCATAGTAATCGGTAAGATCCTCGGCCATTCTTTTAGTCAGGGTGGTGACCAGCACCGCGCCTTTCCCCCCCTCCCGCTTGCGGATCTCGGCCAGGAGATCATCCACCTGGCTTATGGCCGGCCGCACCTCGATCTTAGGGTCAAGGAGACCGGTGGGCCGGATGATCTGCTCCACCACCGCCTCGCCAGAGCGCTTAAGCTCAAAATCACCCGGGGTGGCCGAAACATAGATCGCCTGTTTGATCCGGGCGTCAAACTCCTCGAAGGTCAGGGGCCGGTTATCTAAGGCCGAGGGCAAGCGAAAGCCAAATTCGGTCAGCGTCGTCTTGCGCGAGCGGTCGCCCTTAAACATGCCGCCGATCTGGGGGATGGCGATATGCGACTCATCGGCAAAGAGGAGAAAATCCTCGGGAAAATAGTCCAGCAGGGTGGGCGGCGCCTGGCCTTTATCCCGGCCGGTGAGATGGCGGCTGTAGTTCTCGATGCCGTTGCAGTAACCAAGCTCAGATATCATCTCCAGATCAAACATGGTGCGCTGATCCAAGCGCTGGGCCTCCACCAGCTGGTTATGGGCCTCAAAGTGGGCCAACCGCTCCTTTAGTTCCGCCTTAATGGTCTCCATGGCCCGGTTGAGTACCTCCTTTGAGGTAACAAAGTGGCTTGAGGGAAAGATGGTGACTTCCGCCACCTCGCCCAACACCTCGCCGCGCAAGGGGTCCACCAGGGTGATCGCCTCTAAGGTGTCGCCGAAAAACTCCAGGCGCACCGCCTCCCCCTCCTCATAGGCCGGAAAGATCTCCACCACGTCGCCGCGCACCCTAAACGTGCCGCGGTGAAAGGAGATGTCGTTGCGCTCGTAGAGCATGTAGACCAGGCGGCGCTGGATCTCCTCCGGCGGGTAATCCTCCCCCACCGTCAAAGCCAGATGCATGTTCTTATACTCGTCTGGCGAACCGAGGCCGTAGATGCAGGAGACCGAGGCGACGATGAGGACGTCCTTGCGGGTTAAGAGCGAGCGGGTGGCCGAATGACGCATCTTGTCGATGGCGTCGTTAATGGCCGAATCCTTCTCGATAAAGGTGTCTGACTGGGGGATGTACGCCTCGGGCTGGTAGTAGTCGTAGTAGCTGACGAAATACTCCACCGCGTTTTCGGGAAAGAGCTCCTTGAACTCGGCGAAGAGCTGGGCCGCTAAGGTCTTGTTGGGGGCCAGAACCAGGGCGGGCCGCTGGGTTTTCGCCACCACCTGGGCCATGGTGAATGTCTTGCCTGAGCCGGTGACGCCAAGGAGCACCTGGTCACGCAGGCCAGCCTCCACCCCGGCAGATAAGGCGGCAATGGCCTGGGGCTGGTCGCCGGCCGGGGCAAAGGGGGAGTGGAGTTTGAAAGAAGGCATAGAAAAAAAGGTGTGAGGGAACTGTTGCGCTGATTTAGCAGCAAAATTATTAGTGACTTACTCGGCAACTATTGGCAAAAAAACAAAGGGGTTGAAAGGTTAATTTCAGCCTTAGTGGCTCAGATTTCTTTTTCCCGATAAACTGTGCCGGCAATGGCAATGCCGGCAAAAAGGATGATGATGTCTTTGAGCAGATATTGCCCTTCCGGGCTGGGAACATAGGGAAAGTGGACAAAGCAGATATCAGGGTGAACAAAGAAGGCCAAGATGGTTCCGGGAATCCTGATAAACTGCAAAATTACCGAGTATTTTATCAGCTTTTTCACCAGCAATGTCACGCCGATGGCAACCTCCCACCAGCCCAGGAGGGGCAGGATATACTCTGGCGGAAAAAAGTAAATTGTGTGAGCCAGAAGCGAGGTTGTCGTCTTTTCGCCAAAGGGCTTAAGGAGCCCGAACCAGATGAAAATCAACCCCAGGGAAATGCGATGGATGGCGTGACCATGCCGATAAAAGGCCGCAAGTATCTTTTTGTCTATGGTATCAACAGGGCTCATAGGGTACTCGAAGTCCGCGCCTATCTCCTTTCGGGGCGCCTTCCTTCACCATTCGCCATTCTGCGGTTCGTTATTCGACATTCTCTTTCTCCACAAAGCCCCAGTAGGGGTAATCGAGCCGATAATCAGCCACCAGGCCGGGGCTGTGCTCGCGGGAGGCCACCAGCCACAGCTTGTTGACCCGCTCACTAGGCGCCAGCGAGTCCACCGGGTCCCAGTCGGGCAGAAAGACCAGAGCGTTATCCGCCGTGTACTCGATATCGCCGGAGCCCTTAAAAAGCCCCATGTGGGGCACGCCGTCATAGCGTCCCCCCTCCTGACGGTTAAGCTCGGAGATGACCAGAAAGGCCACCCCCATCTCGTCGCGGATCGCCTCCAGCTCGCGCAGCCAGGCGTCGATGCCGGTGCGCCGCTCGGAAAAATCCTTGAAGGGCAGCTTGTGGAGGCTGTCGATCACCACCACTAGATCGTCCCGGTGCGTCTCCTGCCTTAAAAAATCCACATGGCGCCGCATGAGCTCAGGCGTCAGGGACCGGTCATTAACCACCCGAAAGTTTTCGAGAAGAGCCCGCATCTCTTCCTGGCCTTTTGCGTAGCGCCCCCTTGTTTCACTATCCTGGCCATCCTGCCCCTGCTGCGCCTCACTACCAAAATCACCCACCGCCACCCGGCTGAGCCGGGCCAGGGTGCGGCTTAAGATCTTCTGGCGGCCATTTTCAAAGTCATAGTAGATCACCGGCACCTTCCGCTGAGCCATCTGGGTGGCCAGCTGCATGGCAAGGGTGGACTTACCCGCCTTGGGGGCGCCGCCCAGGATATTTATGCCATGGATGCCACCTAAGGCCGCGTCAAAGCTGGCCAGGCCACTGCTTAAGTTCTTATACTCCTGGGAGTGCTGGTGGGCCAGATCGGCCAGGAAGCGGTCATACTCGCGGCCCGGGGTGGCAAAGGGGGAAAAGGCCTTTGACTCCTTAACCAGGGTCATCACCTCTTCCCGGAAATTCTCACCGCTCTCCCGGGCCAGCTTGGCCAGGCCAAAGCCGCGAGGGCGCCCTGCCCCCCAGCGACAGATCCGGACCTTAAAGCCGAGGCGGGCGGCAAAACGGCTGGCCGCGGCCTCCGCCTCCGGGCTGTTGCTTAAGACGACAAAGAGGGTGCGCAGCTGGGCGAAACGGGCCGGATCGAGAAAATCCAGGTCGGTGGCCTGGGGCACCGCCACCCCGGCAAAGCCTAAGGAACGCAGGCAGAGGAGATCCTCTTCTCCCTCCACCAGAAAGAGGCTGCCATCGGCGCAGGCGTTGATATCTGAGACGTTGAAGAGGCGAAAGGGGCCAGCAGAATAATCATCGGCCCCATACCAGGTCTCCTGGCTCACGTTATCAGGGGAGAGGCAGCGGGCCGCGTAGGCGCAGCCGTTATCCTGGAAATAGGGGTAGACGATGTAACGGCCGTTGAAACCAATCTGCATCTCAGCCAGCACGTCGTCCCCCACCCCCATGCTCTGAAAATAATCCTTCACCTTGGTAGTAAGACTGGCCTGAAACTTCCTGACATCCTGATTGATATTGGTCAGGGGCCACTGCTCATCGCTCACGTAGGGCAGCTGCTCCGGGTCATGGCCCGGCACCCCGGCCGGATCCAGGCCGGCCAGCCGGGCAAAGTGGGGGGCAAAGCCGCTGGCTACGCAGCGGTTGAGGCAGCGGAAGTAGCCGCAGAAATGGCTGGCGTGGTTAAGGTAAACCACCAAGGTCCCCGGCTGGCTATACCCCCGGACCGCGCAGAAGGGGCAGCTGCCCTTGAGCATGGTGCCGCTAAGCTCCGCCTGGGGCACGGCGCCCTGGTAAAACTGATAAAAGGTCTCATCCACTTCCATGTTCATAACCTTGATAGGAGATTTCTTCGCTCTTAGCCCCTGGACGGCGGAGAAAGACACCGCTGCCAGGCTTTAAGCGCCCCACCTGGCGCAGTTTCAGGCCCAACTCCTCTCTGGCCTGGACGGCCAAGAGAGCCCCCTGGCCAGGCGGGGTGGTAAAGAGGAGCTGAAAATCCTCGCCGCCCCGTAAACCCCAGTCTAGATGGTCGGCCTGACAGAGGGCGGCGGCCTCGATCAATTCCGGGGCCAGGGGTAGCAGATCAGCCTCCACCTGGGCCGCCAGACCGCTGGCAGCAGCCAGATGGGCCAGATCGGTGGCCAAGCCGTCGGAGATATCCTGCATGGCCGTAACCCAGCTACTTCGAGCTAAGAGCTGCCCCAGGGGTACCTGGGGGACAGGATCAAGATGGGCAGCGTACAGGGCGGCAAAGCGCTCCAGCCCGCCCCTGCCCTGCTGCAAGAGGGCCAGACCGGCCGCGGCGCTGCCAAGCTGGCCTGAGACCCAGACCTCGTCGCCAGATTGGCCGCCGTGGCGATAGCACACCGCAGCGGCCGCCATCTCGCCCAGCATGGTCACGGTGAAGGAGGCCTCCTGGCCCGAGACGGTATCGCCGCCGGTTAAGGTAACGCCATGCTCCTGGCAACAGGCGAGAAAACCGGTCATAAAATCGGCGAGACCCTGATCGCCCAGGGCGGGACATAGGGTCACCGAGAGCTGGGCGAAACGGGGAGTGCCGCCCATGGCCGCGATATCACTGATGTTCACCGCGGCCGCCTTGCGCCCCAGGAGCTTGAGGGGATGGAAGGAGAGATCAAAATGAACCCCGGCCACTAAGGTGTCGGTGGTAATGAGCTGCACCTCCTGGCCATGGCCGCCACCTGCGGCCAGCACCGCGCAGTCATCCCCCAGGGCCTTGAGCAGATCAGCACCCCCAGGGGAGCCGCCCACCGCCTCCTGGACGTGACGGATAAAGGCGCGTTCCTCCATAATCATTTTTCCCCTGAGCCAGCTTCTTCTCCAGGCTCACCGGCCGCAAAGGCGGCCAGCAGCTTAGCCCGCGCCTCAGAATCACCGGCCAGGCGGACCTTGCGGACCAGCTGGCGGCAACGGCCATGGTCCAGGGCCCGCAACTCTTCTTTCAGGCCAGGGATCCGGGCCGGGGCAACGCTCAGGCCGTCAAGTCCCAGGCCCAAGAGGAGCGGCAGGGCCAGGGGATCGGCCGCCCACTCGCCGCAGAGACCCACCTCCAGACCATGGCCATGACCGATCTCCACCACCTGCTGGCACAGGTCAAGGACCAGGGAGTCAAGGGGGTCGTAAAGGGGGGCAAGACGCCGCTCATCCCGGTCCGCGGCAGTGACAAACTGGATCAGATCGTTGCTGCCGATGGTGAGAAAATCGAGGTGGGCCACCAGCTCCGGCAGCCGGGAGACGGCGGCCGGCACCTCTATGAGGCCACCCACCTCCACCCCTGGCCCCTCCTCCTGCTGCTGCGGGCCGCCAACCTCCCCTGCCAGCCGCGCCAGCAGAATGTGGAATTCCCGCAGCTGGTCGCTGCTGGTGAGCATGGGCAAGAGGAGACGCAAACGGCCAGAAGGCGCGGCCCGCAGCAGGGCGCGCAGCTGGCTCTCCTGGCGGGCCTGATCAGGGTGACCCATGGCCCGTACCCCCCTGGTCCCCAGGGCGGAGTTGCCCTGCTCCAGAATATCCAGGAGACGGACGGTCACGGGCCACGGGGCAAAGATCGTCAGGAGATGCTCATAGAGGGTGGTGAGCATCTCCTCATCCACCATTCCCCCGGGGCTGGCCGCGATGTATGACTCGGAGCGAAACAGGCCCACGCCCTGGGCGCCCTGGGCCAGGGCGTAGGCCGCCCCCTGGGCCAGGTCCAGGTTGGCCATGATCTCCAATCGCCAGCCGTCAACGGACTCAGCCGGCAGCTGGCCATGGTGCCCCACGACGCCCCCTGGACCACTATTATTCTGGCGCGCCGCGGCCTCTGCCAGCCGGTCTGGATTGGGATGCAGCCACACCCCGGGCCGGTCGCCATCAAGGATGGCAGGCTCCCCATGACGAAGGGCGCTGAGATCTCCCAACCCCACCAGGGCGGGCAGCCCCCGGTTACGGGCCATAACAAGGGCCAGGGAACTGGCGCCACCGGAGGCCAGGATGATGCCCCTTACCCGCCCCTCTTCCAGGGCCAACACCTCCTGGGGGGCCAGCTCTTGAGCCACTAGAATCACCCCCTCCTCGCCGGCCAGGGGGGGGGCGTCAAGATGGGCCAAAGGACCCGCGACCATACCGCTGGCCCCGGCCGTTCCAGGCAAAAAGATTTCTCCTGCTCCCTCTTTTTTTCTCATTTAACCAGACGCAGCCCTTTTTTCTCCGGGGCCGGTTCAGGCTCAAGCGGCCCGGCCTCCCCGGCAAAGTCCAAGGGGGCAATGAAGCGCTTGTCCCCGCCCATGGTGAAGATCTCCTGGCCGCTGAACTGGGGGACGCGCAGGGTCCAGGTCACCTGCTGGGGCGGCATGAGGAGAAGTTGCAGGGTAACGTGATACCACTCATCCTTCCGGGAAGTGTCCCGCTCAAAACCGGTGACCAGACCGTAGATGATCGACTCCGGGTTCTCCATGGCAATGACCACCACATCTCCCTCCCGGGCGGTCTCCTTAAATTTCATGATCTTTCGCAGTTCAGTGACTATCTTTTCCATATATAAAGACACAGGGGTGGAATGGTTGCCATGGGCGGCTCTTATTGTTCACCCCACATTACCACCAAGAGCCTAGAAAAACAGGGCAATTTTTCAAATTATGAAGACCAGCGCCCCCTTGATTTAACGCTTTTTGTTGTACTTTACCGTAAGATGGGTTTCAATTATTATTCTGCCCTGGCGTCTCACGGTTATCCCTTGCCGGAATGCGACCCTAACCCTTCGCGGTACCAAATGTTACTTGGCCGCATAATTTATCTGGAAATAGACCTGTTCATCCTTAAAGTTTTCAGATAGTGGTGGCGGCAAGCATATTTTTTTCAGCAACCATTGCGTTGTCCCTGGCCGCGCCTCCAGTCATCTTACCTTTGTGCCGGGCAGATGACCGTAATAACCCTCCTGCCCTTTGGCCCTGGATGCCAATTTTATATAGGACCAGCTGTATAATTTAATGGAACTTTTTCTACTAATAGCCTGTCTAGCCTTCATACACTTTTTTTCGGTGTCAGCAGCTCAAGAGAGCAGTGCGCCCGATGAGCCTGATGAACCCGATGAAAGTACGGAACTGGTCCGGGCCGTGCGCCGCGGCGACAACCAGGCCTTTAACCGGTTGGTCCTGCTTTACCAGAATCGCATCTTCAGCCTGGCCCTGAACTATGTAAAAGATGAAGAGGAGGCCCGTGACCTGGCCCAGGACATCTTTGTCACCGCCTTTCGGGCCTTAGACAAGCTGCGTGATGAGACAAAATTTGGGGCATGGCTTTACCAGATTGGCCTGAACCATTGCCGTAACCGTTACAAGAGGCTGAACAGACGAGGTTTTTTCACCAATAAATCCCTGGATGACCCGACCAACCCCGTGCCCCTGAGCAGCGGCACCTCACCGGAGGAAGAGCTGGAGAAACAACGAATCGTCAACAAAGTACGAAGTACCATTGCCACCATGAACGAGGTTGAAAAGGAGATCTTGATCCTGCGCGACCTCCAGGGACTGCCCTACGAAGAGATAAGTGAGATCATGGCCATTCCCCTGGGCACTGTAAAGTCTAAGCTGAACCGGGCCCGCCATGGCCTGAAAAAGAAATTAAAGATTTATCATGACCAGCTCTAAATTAAGAGCTTGATCATCAACACTTAAAGAAGCGTAAAAAGTTTATGAACTGCACCCACTGCCGAGAACTGTTTAGCCTCCACCTGGATGGTGAGCTGGAGCCCCAACTGCAAGTTCCCTTCAAGGCCCACCTGGCCTGTTGTTCTGAGTGCGCCAGGGACTGGCAGGCCTTCCAGGAGACCCTGGCAATCCTCAACTCCATCCCCCTGGCCAAGGCCCCGGCCGATCTTCTCCCACAGATACATGCCAAACTGGCCATCCCCGCCTTTCTAGCCCGGCTGTTACGCCTATTTTCCTTCCTGGAGCAGCACAGGTTTGCCACTGCCACCGCCCTCACCGTAATGGTTGTGGCCTTGCTCTCCAGCACCACCTTGTTGAATTTCGGTCCCCTAAGTCAGCCAGGGCAAGAGATCCTCAGCCAGACCATCATGGAGCAGGGCAGCAGCACAGCACCCCAGACCACCGCCAAGGGTAGTGCTAATTTTTACCCTGGCGTTCCCTACCTTACGCCGGGGAAGGTCCAGACCAGCAGGACAGGCAGCCAGGGGGCCATTGTTCAGTTCGCCTCCACCAGGACTCAGGCCAGCCGCGATGGCTTCAACTCCAGCCTGGCTGATCGGGCCCCACCTCAAGGGCCACGCACCACCCTGGCATCCTTGGCCCAATCCAGCCCCGCCGCCAAGGACATCTCCATATCAATCTATCCCAGCAGCAATTCCCAGCACCGGGCCCTCATGGGGCAACTGGTCAGTAATTACCTGTGGATGCCGCAAATCCAGGGCAACACCATCCACATAAAGATTCCAGTGTCGCACTACTCCTCCTTCCAGCAGATAATCGCCTCTTCCCACCCCCAGATCAGTCATAACGATCTTAATCACTTAAAAAGACAGCTGCATGATGACAAGCTGCTAAATATTGCCATTAACCTTCGCAGGTAGATCACGGGCCCTGTTTCGCCCTTTATCAGATCAGCACGGCCCGAGCCTGACACGCTAAAAGGGCAAACCGTCGTCTCCCCGAAAGGCCACCGATGGGCCCCATTAAAGCCCTGGCAGGCAAGGCCTGAAGAGCTTACCCGCATAATACGTTCATTTTTCATCAATATCAGCAAAACCTAAACAAAGGAGTACCCTGTGCAACTTGCCAACCGAAGCTTAGAACAACGAAGCTGGCCGCAGTCCCTGGTTCCGCTCCATCTTTTCGCCCTCCTCTTTCTGGCCCTCATGGCCCCGCAGTCGGCCCAGGCCAGGATGGCCCTGCCCACCAACTTCGCCGACCTGGTGGAAGAGCATGGCCAGGCCGTGGTTAACGTCTACACCAGCCAGATCGTCAAGCCGCGGCAGCAACCCAACTTCCCCTTCCGCGGCAACCCCCATGAGCTGCCAGACTTCTTTGAACGCTTTTTCAACATGCCCCCCAGCAACGGTCGCCAACCGCTGCCGCCGCAGAAACGGCAAAGCCTTGGTTCCGGGGTAATTGTCTCCAAGGATGGTTATATCCTCACCAACAACCACGTGGTGGCCAATGCCGATGAGGTGAACATCCGTTTTGCCAACCACCAGGAGTTTACCGCCAAGATCATTGGCCTAGATGAGATGTCCGATCTTGCCCTGCTCAAGATCGACACTAAAGAGAAGCTGCCTTACGTCAAGCTTGGCAACTCAGACAAGTTGCGGGTGGGCGACTGGGTGGTGGCCATCGGCAACCCCTTTGGTCTGGAGCAGACCGTTACCGCCGGCATTGTCAGCGGCAAGGGGCGCTCCATAAGCGGCGGCGCCTACGACAACTTCATCCAGACAGACGCCTCCATCAACCCCGGCAACTCCGGCGGCCCGCTCTTTAACCTGGCCGGCGAGATGGTGGGCATCAATACCGCCATATTCTCCCGTTCCGGCGGCAATATCGGTATCGGTTTCGCCATTCCGGTGAACATGGCCAAAAATGTGATGGAACAGCTGAAGGATAAAGGTGAGGTCACCCGGGGCTGGCTGGGGGTGAGAATCCAGGCGGTGAATCAGGATATCGCCGAACAGTTCGGCCTTAAAAAGCCCCATGGCGCCCTGGTGGGCGAGGTGGAGCAGAGCAGTCCCGCGGCCAAGGCGGGTCTGCGCGCCGGCGACATCATCACCAGATTCAACGATAAAGAGATCCGCCAGATGTCAATGCTGCCCAGCCTGGTGGCCCAGCGCCGGGTTGGCGAGAAGGCGAAGCTGACCATCTTCCGTCAGGGCAAGAAAAAGGAGGTGATGGTGACCTTGGGGGAGTTAAAGCATAATGGTAATGGCAATGGCAAGGTGGTGAGCCAGGCTGAGGGGCGGGAGTTGAGCTCCCTGGGCTTGACAGTGCAGGAGATAACCCCGGAGCTGGTTGAGAGCCTGGGGCTGACCAGAAAAAGCGGCGTCATGGTCAGTGATGTGAAGCGCGGCTCCTCCGCCGGCCAGGCGGGTTTAAGGCGGGGTGATATCATCGTCGAGATCAACCGCGCCCCGGTGACGACCCCCGCGAGCCTGAAAAAGATAATCGCCAAGAACAAGGGGAAAGACAAGCTGCTCTTTTTCATCCAGAGAAAGGAGAGCAGCCATTTTGTGGTGGTCAGGAATAAATAAGGACCTTTAGAGGAGAGCTACTGCTGTTCCGCCACCGCCATGTCGGCCCGGGCCACGGCCCGGGCCAGTTCATGGATCTTTTCAATCTCTTTCCGGCCAGGGCTCACCTCGATGCCTGAGTTGACGTCCACCGCAAAGGGGCGCACCTCGGTGATGGCCGCAACCACGTTCTCAGGGGTCAAACCACCGGCCAGGACAAGCGGCTTCTCCGGGGCCAGGCTGGCGACCAGACTCCAATCAAAGGTCTCCCCGCTGCCGCCAGCCATCTCTTCATGATAGGTATCAAGGAGATAGGCATCGACCACCTCGTTGTAGCCCTCCAGATCCTCACTGAGCAAATTGTCCCGCACGGAAAAGGCCTTAATCACCCGGACAGGCAGCATCTCACAATACTCCGGTGGCTCCTGGCCATGGAGCTGGACAATGGTAAGCTTGCAGAAGTTGACGATCTCCGCCACCCGGGCCGGGTCTTCATTGACAAACACACCCACCGCATCGACGAAGGGCGGCAGGCGGGAGATTATATCGCGGGCCCGTTCCGGATCAATGGCCCTGGGACTCTTGGGGGCAAAGATAAAACCGATGGCGTCCACTCCCGCGGCCACCGCCTGCTCCACCTCATACTGCTCTGTCATGCCACAAATCTTAATCCGCGTTCTTCTAGCCATCTTCTTCCCCGACTTTTTTGTCATGTGTAAGCCACATACCGCTAAGCCTGCGAAATTACCACCTTACCAGAAAATCAGGAAGTGGCAAGCGGTAGGCTAACGCCCCATCAGGGCGGCCAACTCCCCCTGGCCCGCCTGGCGCATCAGGGTCTCCCCCACCAGAACGGCACTGATCCGGGCCGCGGCCATGGCCTTGATATCGTCATTTGTCCGGATGCCAGACTCGCTGACCAGCGGGATATGGGCCGGAACCTGCCGCCGCAACCTGAAGGTGGTCTCCAAAGAGACCTCAAAGGTGTTCAGGTTGCGGTTATTGATGCCGATCAAGGGGCTCTCCACCGCCAGGGCCATGGCCAGTTCCTCCTCGTCATGGACCTCCACCAGGCTGTCCATGCCATACTCCCGGCTGGCCGCCAAAAATTCAGCCAGCTGGGCCTCACTCAGGATGGCGGCGATGAGCAGCACCGCGTCAGCGCCATGGGCCCTGGCCTCCTCGATCTGGATCGTATCGATGATAAACTCCTTACGCAGGACCGGCAGATCCACCGTGCGCCGGACCAGGGAGAGATAGTCCAGGTGGCCCTGAAAGAACTTCTCATCGGTTAAGACCGACATGCACTGGGCCCCTTCGGCCGCGTAGCGTTTGGCAATCTCCGCCGGGTGAAAGTCGGGGCAGATTACCCCCTTGGAGGGCGAGGCCTTCTTGGCCTCGGCAATGAGGGCCACGCCCTCATAGGAGGTGAGGGCGTGCTGAAAGCCGCGGGGGGGATCAACCTCCTCCCCGGCCGGGGGAACAATGCCCCGGCGGCGCAGGGCGGCCACCTCCAGTTTCTTCTCGGCCACGATGGTATCGAGGATCATTTTTCGTCGCCCCCAGCCGCCTTGGTGAAGGCGATGAGGCTCTCGAGCTTGGCCAGGGCAGCGCCCGACTCCACGCTCTGGCGGGCCAGGGCCACGCCAGCGGCAAGATCAGGAGCGGAGCCAGCAGCCATGAGGGCCGCGCCGCTGTTCATCAGGACCATATCAAGGCAGGGTCCGCTCTCGCCGCTAAGAACCTGACGCAGTTGGCTGGCGGAAAGCTCAGCGGTCTCGCCGCCCTTGATCTCGGCCAGGGTAGCCCGCTTCAGCCCCACCTCCTCCGGGCTGATGGTGTAACATTCCACCTTGCCGTCATGACAATCGGCAACTTTAGTGGCCCCGGTGATGGTGATCTCATCGATATTGCCCTCGCCGCAGACCACCAAACCCCGCTTGATCTCAAAACGGCTCAAGACATGGGCCAGGGGCTCCACCAGATCAGGGGAAAAAACCCCGAGAACATAAACATTGGCATTGGCCGGGTTGGTCAAAGGGCCGAGGATATTAAAGACGGTGCGGATGCCGATCTGCTGACGCGGACCGATGGCGTGCTTCATGGCGCCGTGGAGCATGGGGGCGAACATGAAACCAATTCCCACCTGGCGCACGCAGCGGCCGATGGCCGCGGCCGAAAGGGTGAGATCCACCCCCAACGCCTCCAAGACGTCGGCGCTGCCGCAGTGGCTGGAGACCGAGCGGTTGCCATGTTTGGCCACCGGCACCCCGGCCCCGGCCACGACAAAGGCGCTGGTGGTGGAGACGTTGAAGGTGCCGGAGGCATCCCCCCCCGTACCCACCGTATCCACCAGCACCTGACCCGGATCGGCCGCGTCCACCCGGCTCGCCTTGGCGCGCATCACCTTGGCCGCGCCGGTGATCTCGTCAATGGTCTCGCCCTTCATCCGCAGTCCGGTGATAAAGGCGCCGATCTGGGCCTCGGTGGCCGCCCCGCTCATAATCTCATCCATAACCGCCACCATCTCATCTTCACTGAGATCAGCAGCGGTCACCACCTTGGCTATGGCCTCTTTAATCATGGTTATCCCTCATCCAGATTTTCTCTGAGTTCATAAACTAAGCAACAGTTCCCGCAAAGGTTTTATTTCAGGTAAACAACCTGCTACCTTTGCGCCTTTGCGGTAAGATTTTATTTTCAAACGGTCAGCAGCAGCCGCCGGCTTTAGCCAAACTAGCCTCGGACGAGATCGGCATACTCAGGACTAATAAAATTACGCAGCAACTGGACCCCGTCCGGGGTCATGATCGATTCCGGGTGAAACTGCACCCCCTCCACCAACAGCTCCTTATGCCTGAACCCCATGAGCTCCCCCTGTTTAGTCTCGGCCGTCACCGTCAGGCAATCGGGCAGGCTCTCCCGCTCCACCACCAGGGAATGGTACCGCATGGCGGCAAAGGGGGAAGGCAGTGAGGAAAAAACACCGCGGCCGTCATGGCTCACCAGGCTCGTCTTGCCGTGCATGATCCGCCCGGCCCGCACCACCTTACCGCCAAAGGCGGCACCGATGGACTGGTGGCCCAGGCAGACGCCAAGGATGGGGATGCGGCCAGCAAAATGACGGATGGCCGCCACCGAGACACCGGCCTGCTCCGGGGTGCACGGCCCGGGGGAGATGAGGAGACGATCAGGGGCCAGAGCCTCTATCCCTTTAATATCCACCTCGTCGTTACGGAGCACCTTCACCTCTGCGCCAAAACCGCCGATGGTCTGGACGATGTTGTAGGTAAAGGAATCGTAATTATCTATTAGGAGAATCATTTTCTTTTGTAACGCCAGATAAATTGTTGGAATCAGTCAAGAACATCAAAGACCCTTTACTGCCAGCTCCACGGCCCTTCTTAAGCCCCGGGACTTGTTCAAGGTCTCCTCAAACTCCATCTTGGGATCAGAATCAGCGACGATACCGGCCCCGGCCTGGAGCCACAGGTCACGTCCCTGCATGATAAAGGTACGGATGGTGATGGAAAAGTCCATATTGCCGTTAAAACCAAAATAGCCCACCGCCCCGGCGTAAGGCCCCCGGCGCTGGGGCTCCAGCTCCTCAATGATCTCCATGGCCCGGATCTTCGGCGCCCCGCTCACCGTGCCGGCCGGAAAACAGGCGTTGACCACGTCAAACTGGTCCTTGCCGGCGGCGAGCTTCCCCTGGACCCCGGAGACGATGTGCATCACGTGGCTGTAACGTTCAATCACCATCAGCTCATAGGTGTCCACCGTGCCATAGGCGCAGACCCGGCCTATATCATTACGGCCCAAATCAACCAGCATCAGGTGCTCGGCCCTCTCCTTGGGATCGGCCAGCAGCTCCTCCTCCAACGCCAAATCCTCGGCCGGGGTCGCACCCCGGGGCCGGGTGCCGGCGATGGGCCGCACCTCCACCCGCTCATCCTCCAGCCGCACCAGGATCTCAGGGGAAGAGCCGATCTGGATGGTATCACCCAATTTAAGGTAGAAGAGGTAGGGGCTGGGGTTGATATGTCTTAAGGCGCGGTAGAGGAGAAAGGGGGGCAGGTCGGTCTTGCTGTGGAAGCGCTGGGAGAGGACCACCTGGATAATATCGCCCGCCTTTATATACTCCTTGGCCTTGGCCACCATGGCGGCGAAGTAATCCTGATCCATGTTGGAGGCAAACTCATGGGGGGCAAAGGGGCCGTCGCCCTCCACCACATCGTAGGGCAGCGGCCGTTTCTTGAGGCGACTTATAACCGAGTCAATCTGGCGCTGGGCCTGCTGGTAGAGGCGGTCAAGATCAACGCCCTCCCCCTCTTCCTTAACCTCCACGCAGTTGACCACGGTGAGGGTCTGTTTGAGGTTGTCAAAAATTAAGACAAAGCGGGGCACCATAAAAGAGGAATCGGGAAACTCTGAGAGGGGCGGATTCTCCTCAGGCAACCGCTCCATGAAGCGCACCATGTCATAGCCCAAGAAACCCACGGCCCCACCAAAGAAACGGGGCAGAAAATCGCTGTCGGAGCACGCCTTAAAAGAGGCCAGCAACCGTTTTAGTTCCGCCAGGGGGTTGCCGTGAAAACACTCTTCCCCGCCGCTGCGGCGCACCGTTATCTCCTCTCCTTTACTGGTAAAGGTGAGGAGAGGATCAAAGCCGACAAAGGAGTAGCGCCCCCACTTGGCCCCGCCCTCAAGGCTTTCCAGCAAAAAGGCGTGGGACTCATCGCCGGCCAGCTTGGCAAAGACGGTGAGGGGGGTGTCAAGATCGGCGATAATCTCCCGACAGACCGGGATTAAAGAGGCATCCGCGGCCAGGCGCTTAAAATCTGACAGGGCAGGTTTATACATGGTGGCTGAAGGAATATTTAATTGGTCTTACCGCAAAAAAAAACCATGGAGGCATCAAGCGATGGCCCCATGGTTTTTTTACCAAGTGCAACTAACAAGGACGATGAAAGGCATAAACCGGCAATCCCGCAACCATCATATCCACCGCCCTTCACGGTACTGTCATACTCTATTTGAGAAAGATCAGGACGCCTCGGCCGTTTCCACGGCAAAGGCGTTAACCCGCTTGGCCAGGCGGGAGACCTTGCGCGCAGCGGTGGTCTTCTTCAAGGTCCCCTTGGAGGCGGCCTTCATGATAACCGGAATGGCGGCCTTCAGAGCTGCCTGGGCCTCGGTTACCGAACCCTGGCCAATGGCGTCATCAATGTGTTTAATAAAGGTCTTGACCTTACTCCGCACGGTCCGGTTACGGGCCCGACGCACGGCATTTTGACGATTTCTCTTCAGAGCTGATTTATGATTAGCCACTTTATCTTCCCTCTCTAATCAGTAGTCGCTGACGACGATCAATGGTTGATCGCCAGCAATATTGATGAATTATGTAAAAATAAAAAAAACAGGCGCCGCAATTCGCTGGCACCTGAAACAGGCATTTATATAAGACTTTTTCCGCACTGTCAAGGCAGATAAGCCAGGGGCCAGGTTAAAAATTAATCGGGCCGCCAGCTGAGCCGAGAAGGGCGCCAATTTAAGGATGGCAAAGGTGGCCTGGCAGGGGAAAAAAGTTGGGGAAAATCCTTTATCCCCGTGCTATTGCCTAGTTTTATTGATCATGCTATATTATTAAGTAATTAACTTCAATGATCCAAACAGGTTAGCCCGAAAACCTACCATCCAACTTCACCTTTAGGCCCACATGCCCGATTTTCTGATTGGCTTCTTTCAATCATATCGCACACTTTTTGATATTGCCGACATCGTAATTGTCGCCTTTATCACCTATCGCGGCATCCTGTTGATCAAGGGGACCAGGGCGGTGCAGATGCTGGCCGGCATCGCGGTCTTAGGCATCTTTTACTTCATTGCCCGGGAACTGCATCTCTTCACCCTTTACTGGCTCCTGGGTCATTTCTTAAGCTCCATCTTCCTGGTCATCATCATCATCTTTCAGCGCGATATCCGCCGGGCCCTGACCCAGATGGGCCAGACACCATTCACCAAAACAACCACTACCGGCGACGAGACCAAGGCCCTGGAGGCTATTATCGGCGCCGCCGGTTACCTGGCCAAGCGCAAGATCGGCGGCCTCATGGTGCTGGAGCGGGAGACGGGCTTAAACGACTACCTGGAATCAGGCCAGCAGGTGGACGCGGCCTTGAGCAAGGAACTCCTGGTCTCCATCTTCCACACCTCCTCGCCCCTCCATGATGGCGGCGTTATCATCCGCGGCAACCGATTGCTCATGGCCTCTTGCGTGCTGCCCCTGACCAAAAACCCCTATATCAGCCGATCCTTAGGCACCCGGCACCGGGCCGCCATAGGCCTCTCCGAGGAGACCGACGCCATCATCATCGTGGCCTCCGAGGAGACCGGGGCCATCTCCCTGGTGATGCATGGCGGCATCACCAGTGACCTGGACATAACCTCACTGCGCAACCGGCTGGAAGCGATCTTTGTTCCCAAGGAATTTCAAAAGAACCTATGGAAAAACTGGTTAAACAGATCTTAGAAAACCTCTTTGGTTCCTGGACGTGGCCGCGCAACTGGGTTTTAAAACTGGTATCGCTCTTTGTCGCCACCTTCCTCTGGTACTTTGTCGCCGGCGAGAACAAGGTGGATATGAATGTCAAGGTCCCGGTGGAGATCATCAACCTGCCCAGCAGCCTGGTTATATCCAACGACTACAAAACCGAGCTGGAGGTCACGGTAACCGGACCTTTAAGCCTGATTCGCAACCTGGAGCGGAGCCACACCTCGCGCACCGTTGATCTATCCAAGGCCGAGCCCGGGCCGGTGGTGGTAACCAACAGCCCCGATTCCATCCCCCTGCCCTGGGGGGTGGAGCTTAACCGGGTCAACCCGGCCGAGTTCATCGTCCAGCTTGACCGGCTCATTGAGAAAAACATTCCCATCCAACCCATCACCAGTGGCAAGATCAGCAGCGGCTACAAGCTTATCTCGGTGATGCTGGAGCCTTCCGACATCAAAGTAACCGCTCCCAAGGCCGTAATTGACGAGTTGCAGACCATTAACACCAAGCCCCTGCCCATTGATGACCTGACCAGCTCCACCATGGCCCATACCTCCCTGGACCTGACGGACAAGGTGGCGGAGATCATTGGCGATCCGGTGGTAACCGCCTCTATCATTATAGAAGAACGCCAGGAGCACCGTTCCATCAGCAATGTCCCCCTAAGCATCAGCGACCAGAGGGCAGGAATGGCCATAGCACCTGAGACGGTCCGGGTTATGGTCAACATGCCCTACTCTTTAATTAAGAAGACGGAGGACTTTAAGACCCTGGTCAAGGCCCAGGTGGCCGGCAAGGATCTGAAACCAGGTCTCCACAAGGTGGAGGTCACGGTGATACCCACGGCCGGAGTCAAGGTGCTGGAGATAGCGCCAGCTACGGTTGAGATCAGCGTCCCCCGCCCTGGCAAGAAAAGGGCGCCAATAATAAAGTCCCCCAAAAAGCGCGACACCTCATCCCCATCCCCCTAGAGTTAAGAGGCGAGAACCCTCATCAGCCATTGCAGAGCCCACCTGCGTCCTTGAGGCTACAATTTAGATTCTTTCTCACCGATAACCAGCAAAAAAAGACAGGAGAGCAGCAAGATGCGCAGATTATTCGGCACCGATGGCGTGCGCGGTACCGCCAATATCTACCCCATGACCACCGAGATCGCCATGCAGATCGGCCGGGGCATCGCCTTTCAGGTTAAGGATCAGCGTCAGGGCCACCGCATTGTCATTGGTAAGGACACCCGCATCTCCGGCTACATGCTGGAGAACGCCCTGGCGGCCGGGATCTGCTCCATGGGGGTGGATGTGATGCTCACCGGCCCCCTGCCCACCCCGGGGATCGCCTTTATCACCACCAGCATGCGGGCCGATGCCGGGGTGGTGATATCCGCCTCCCATAACCCGTTCCAGGACAACGGCATCAAGATCTTCTCCGCCGACGGCTACAAGCTGCCTGACGCCAAGGAGGCGGATATTGAGGAGCTGATCTTCTCCCAGAAGATGGCGGCCCTGCGTCCCACCGCCGATGAGGTGGGCAAGGCGTTCCGCATCGACGACTCCCAGGGGCGCTACGTGGTCTTTTTAAAACATACCTTCCCCAAGTCGTACACCCTGGAAGATTTCCACATCGTCCTGGACTGCGCCCACGGCGCCACCTATAACGTCGCCCCCCATGTCTTTGAGGAACTGGGTGCCAAGGTGACCTGCCTGGGCGCCAGCCCCGACGGCACCAATATCAACCACGAGTGCGGCGCCCTGCACCCGGAGCTGATGGCGGCAAAGGTGAGGGAGGTGGGGGCGGATATCGGTATCGCCCTGGACGGCGACGGCGACCGCCTCATTGTCTGCGACGAAACGGGGCAGGTGGTGGATGGCGACCATGTGATGGCCATCTGCGCCCAGGAGCTGATCAGGACCAGGAAGCTGCGCAAGAAGACCCTGGTGGCCACGGTGATGAGCAACCTGGGGCTGGAGGTGGCCATGGCCGAGATGGGCGGTCAGCTGGTACGCACCGCGGTGGGAGACCGCTACGTGGTGGAGGAGATGCGCCGCCACCGCTACAACTTCGGCGGCGAACAGTCGGGCCACCTTATCTTCCTCGACCACAACACCACCGGCGACGGCATCCTGGCCGGCCTGCAGCTTTTGGCCATCATGATCAAGCGCCAGAAGCCGCTATCGGAACTGGCCCGGGTGATGGAATCCTTCCCCCAGGTGTTAAAAAACGTGCGCACCGCCAAGAAGATGGACCTTGACCTGGTCGCAGGCTTTAACGAGACCATGGAACTGATGGAGGAGAAGCTGGGCGATTCGGGCCGTATCCTCGTCCGCCACTCCGGCACCGAGCCGGTGGTGCGCGTCATGCTGGAGGGCCAGGAGCTGGCCACCATCAACGATATGGCCGACGAGCTGTGCGAGCTGATCCGCCGGGCCGACGCGGGCTAGGTTTTTTTAAGATGAAGCTTCGTCTCGACAAGCTCCTGGTCCAAAATGGGTTGGCCGAGACCCTGCAAAAGGCCCAGGCCCTGATCGGGGCCGGCCAGGTGCTGGTCAACGGCCAGCGGTTGGACAAGGCAGGCCACCAGGTGGCAGCAGAGTGCGAGGTTACGATCAAGGGCGATGAGTGCCCCTTTGTCAGCCGCGGCGGGTTAAAACTTGCCAAGGGGTTGAGTCATTTCCAGGTGGACCCCAAGGGGTTGACCTGCGCCGACATCGGCGCCTCCACCGGCGGTTTCAGCGACTGTCTCCTGCAGAACGGCGCGGCCCTGGTTTACGCGGTGGATGTGGGCTACGGCCAACTGGCCTGGAGCCTGCGCCAGAGTGAAAAGGTGGTGGTCCTTGAACGCACCAACGCCCGCTACCTGAGCCGGGAAGAGATCCCCCAGCCCCTGGACCTGGCCGTGATCGATGCCGCCTTCATCTCTTTAAAGCTGCTCATCCCGCCGCTCCTGCCCCTCTTCAGACAAGGGAGGGTAGATATAATCGCTCTGATCAAACCGCAGTTTGAGGTAGCCCGCGGCCAGGTGGGCAAGGGGGGCGTGATCCGCGACCCGGCCCTGCACCAGAAAGTTATCGCCGAGACAAGCCAGTTCATCACCTCCCTGGGGCTGACACCCAGCGAGGTTGTCCCCTCGCCCATTCTGGGCCCCAAGGGCAACACCGAGTTCCTGGTCCGTGTCCAGGGCCAGGCCAAGCAGGACCGTTGACTTAGGCCAGGCAAGATGCTATTTTGTCGTAACCTTATAAATCTATAGACTTCCGGAGCCAAGCAAACCATGTTAAACCGTGTCAAGCCCAGCCCCCTGACCATTTTTCTCTTCCTCCTCCTCTTTGCCCTTCCAGTCCAGGCCGCCGACTACATGACCATCGTCAAGGACGGGGTCAACGTCCGTTCCGGCCCATCCACCAAGAGCGAGGTGTTGTGGGAGGTGTTCAGGGACTTCCCCGTTAAGATCCTCAGTTCTAAGGGAGAGTGGACCCAGATCAAGGACTTTGAAGGCGACAGCGGCTGGGTTTACGGCCCCCTGCTCAACAGCAAAAAGATGACCATTGTCAAGGTCAAGAAGGCCAATCTACGGCAAGGCCCGGGCAAGGACTATGACATCGTGGCCACCGCCCTCTACGGCGTGGTCTTAAGCCCCGGCCGCAACGATGGCAGCTGGCGCCAGGTGAAACACAGCGATGGCACCAAGGGCTGGGTCCATGAGTCCCTGGTCTGGCCGTAATTTTTCTTGACTGTAAAGTAGGTAACCCGTGGCCAGTTTCCTAAAGAGGCAAGTTAGCCTCTGCCCCCCAGGCCCCAAAAGCGCTTTTAACCAAAGATAAAATCTTCTTACGAAGAGTAAGCAAACTAACCTGCCAGCCATGTTGACAATCACTAAGTACCTCTCCCCCCTCTTTCTGGTCCTGATGGCCCTGACTCTCCTCTTTGACGCCGGGCTCTATGTGGATGATGCCGAAGCCCGCTCCAGGGGCGGCGGCCGCTCCTTTTCCCGCTCCCGGCCCAGCAGTTCCCCCAGCCAAACTACCACCACCACTCGGCCCCGCAAATCGGGCAGTTTCGCCAAGGGCATGGCCGGCGGTTTGCTGGGCGGCGCCATCGGCGGTATGCTCTTCGGCAGTCTCTTTGGCGGCGCGGGCCTGGGCGGCAGCGGCCTGGGCCTTCTCCAGATCCTGATCTTTGGCGGCATTTTTTACTTTATTTTCAAGAAGATAACCGGCAAGAAGGGGCGGCAACCCGGGACCTATGCCCATCAGCAGCAGGGGCAAAACGAATTGTTTTCCGACTCACTCTCCGGCGGCCTGGCTCAGATCCGGCAGAGTGAACCAGGCTTTGACTCCGATCACTTCTCCGAGGTGGCCCAGGATGTCTTTTTCAAGGTGCAGGCCGGCTGGATGCGCCGCGAGATCGACTCCTTCAAGCATCTCCTTGGCAGCCAACTGGCCGCGGAGTATGAGGGACACTTTCAGGAGATGAGGGAAAAGGGTGAGATCAACAAGCTGGAGAACATCTCGGTGCGCGGAGCCCAGGTGGAAGACGCGGGCGTGGATGGCAATGAGGAGTTTGTCGCCGTCCGTTTCACCGCCAACCTCCTTGACTACACGGTTGACGACCAGGAAGGCAAGCTGATCCGGGGCAGCATGACGGAACCGGTGAAGTTTAATGAGAAGTGGACCTGGGCCCGCCCCGTTGGCAGCAAGAATTGGCTGCTGGAGGGAATTGCCTAAGCTTTTTTTACTGGCGGGACCACCAACTGCCTTAGCCTCCAGAGCCCCTGGGGCCAGGGGTAAATTCTGGCAGGATGGTAAATGGTAACACCCTCTCTGGCTAGTCTCCCTCCAGGCGCCCGGCCATCACCTTGATCAGGTCCCGTTTACCGATCACCCCCACCAACTCCCCGTCCCGCAGAACCGGCAGGGTGTGCACCTTTTTCTCGGCCATCAGGGTGGCGATGGTCTCCAGATCCGCCTCCTCGTCCACCCACCTTGCCGTCCCGCTATAGATATCGGCCACGGTGCAGCCACTCATCTTCTTCATATCTTTTTCAAAGCGAGAGGCGCTCTCCAGAAATATTACCGAGTCGAGGAAGGCGATCATGGTGGGGATATGCAGCTTCTTGCCCTGCTCGATGAGATCACTCTCCGTCACCACCCCCAGAAGCTGGCCGTTATCGTCTAGAACCGGCACCCCGCTGATCCCGTTTTCATAGAGCAGTGAGGCCAACTCCTCCACCCTGGTGTCCATCGTCACATGGATCACCTCCCTGCTCATCATATCCGCCGCTCGCATCATAAGTTTTTCCCCGTTTTACCTTTGCTAAGTGATCTGCTATAAAATTTTCATAGAAACAGCCCTGAGCTGCAGGAGAGCCATTACAGCTATTTTAGGGCACAACTAAGGATGAACGCAAGGAAACTACCATGCCTGGCAGATATGAACTGATAAGCCTGGTGGCCATGGCCAAGAACAGGGTCATCGGTCACGCAAACCAGATACCGTGGCATATCCCGGAGGATGTCCGCCTCTTCAAGGAGGTGACCATGGGCCATGCCATGATCATGGGCCGTAAGACCTATGACTCCATCGGCCGTCCCCTGCCCGGCCGGGACAGCATCGTCATAAGCCGCCAAAAAGGGCTCACCATCCCTGGCTGCCAGGTTGCCGCCAGCGTGGCGGAGGCCGTTGAGCTGGCCGCCAAGAAACACGAAAAAATCTTCAATATCGGCGGGGAGCAGATCTTTATCGCGGCCATGGACCTCACCGACACGATCTACCTCACCGAGCTGCAGCGGGAGGTGGCAGGCGAGATACTCTTCCCCCCCATCCCCCCGGAGTTCAGCCTTGAATCCTCCCGGGTCCTTGAGGCCAAGGAGCCTCTGCTCTTCAAGATCTACCGCCGCAAGGCGTAAAGGCCCCCCTGATTACTCATCTGCCCCCGGAATCTTGAGGGCCAAGGGACAACGCACCACCTGCCCCCCCTTGTTGCGAAAGAGGAGATAACGTTTCTCCCGGGCAAAGAGGAAGAGATCCCGGGTCAGCTCCACGTCATGGCGGCAGTAGTTAATTATCTTGTCAATCCGCCCCTCCTTATACCACTGCAGGGCCAGCAGGCCGTCCCCGCTCTTTTCGCTCTCTAAGGTCTCGGTGGCCAACCGATCCAAGCTGAGGCGGTAGCCCAACTGCTTCTTCACCTCTTCCAAGAGGTCGATGGTGGGTGACAGGTGGAGGTTGTGGCGCCCGTAACCCTCCAGCACCCGGTTATCAAAGCGCTTGTTATTAAAGCCGACGATCAGCTCCTGGCTGGCCAGGAAGGCCAACAGCCTGTCGACCTCCCCCTCACGAAAGACAATAAACTCATCGGCCTCCCCGTCATAGACCACCCCCACGCTGATCCCCATGCGGTGGGCATGGTGCCAGCCCCCCACCTCGGCCGCCGAGCGCTGAGTCTCCAGATCAAAGACACACCAGCGCTGCGGCAGCTCCTGCACCTCCTCCCGGGCCGCCGTCTCCTCCCCGCGCTCCGTCTCCTCCAACTCCATGGTCTCCAGGGGCTGATCGCCGGCCAATAGAGCGGTGATAACCAGGCGGGCCGCCTCCTTATCAATGGGCCTGTTGCCGGAACCGCATTTAGGGGAGTGGACGCAGGAGGGGCAGCCGGTATCGCAGGGGCAGGAGGTGATAATCTCCAGGGAGCGGCGGAGCAGCTCCTGGATCAGGGGAAAGGCGGCGGCGCAGAGGCCAACCCCGCCGGGGTGGCCATCGTAGATGAAGATGGCGGGGCCACCCACCTGGGGGTGAAAGGGAAAGGAGATCCCGCCGATATCGTTGCGGTCACAGAGAACCAAGAGGGGCATCACCCCGATAACCGCGTGCTCCACGGCGTGGATGCCCCCCATGAAATGGCTCTGGCGGGCCGCAAGCTCATCCTGGAGAGGCGCCGGCACGGCGAACCAGAGCCCCTCAGTCTCAAAGATGTGGGCGGGGAGATCAAGGGACTCAGTACTTATCGTCTTCTGGCCGCGGATCAGCTTGCGCTGAAAACCGGTGACCTGATCGCTGACCTTGAGACGCCCCAGACTGGCCTGGATCCCCGCCACCCGAAGCAGGCGGCTGGCCTGGAGGATCTCGGTGTCCTTACTGCTCAGCACCCGGGTGAAGTAGTTGGCCTTCTTGGGCCGGGCCCGCACCTCGTGATCCTCCAGATCAAGCTCCATCACCTCCCAGGTCTCACCCTGGTGGAGATACAAGGCCCCGGGATGACACTCCTTCAGGCAGCGCCCCCCGTCTATCTCACCGATTCGCTCGCCATCCGCCATGGCCCGGATAACAAAGGAGCCCCCGCCGCCGCGCAACTCCACCTGGCGCTGGGGCAGCTTACGCAGGCCAAAATAGCTCTTCCCCTCCCGGTCAAGGAGGAGCTTGCCCCGGGCCACAAGCTGACTCACCGCCTCCTGCCCCCCGGGAGAGAGGGCCAGCACCTCGCTCTTCTCCAGGGGCGACTCAGCGGCGGCGCAGAGGAGATGTTTCTTGCAGATCTCCAGGTTGTCCGGGTTCAACACCGCCCTTTCCACCGGCCGCTGGAAAAAATCACCAGGGTTACGGAGGAAGAACTGATCCAGGGCGTCCTCCTGGGCCACCATTATCACCAGACTCTCCTGCTGGCGCCGCCCCACCCGACCGCCCCGCTGCCAGGTGGCCATCATGGAGCCGGGATAACCCACCAGGATGCAGATATCTAAAGCGCCAATATCAATGCCCAACTCCAGGGCCGAGGTGGAGACCACCCCCAAAAGATCGCCCGCGGCCAGCCGCGTCTCAATCTCCCGGCGCTCCTCCGGCAGGAACCCGGCCCGGTAGGCAACAAGCTTGTCCTGCAATGGCCCCAACCGCTCCTGGGTCCAGAGGGCCACCAGTTCAGTCATCTTACGCGACTGGCTGTAGACAATGGTCCGCAAACCACGCTTGACGGCAGCCTCCAGCATCTGACTGGCGGCCCAGGCCGCCCCATCCCACGGATCAAAGAGGAGAAAGTGGCGGGGGGCGCTGGGGGCGCCGCTCATCGTTATGGCCCGGGCCGGCCGGCCAATGAGCTGCCGGGCCAGCTCTGCCGGGTTGCCCACCGTGGCGGAGAAGAGCAGAAATTGCGGCTTACTGCCATAAAGGGCGCAGATGCGCTGGAGCCGGCGCAGCACCCAGGCCATGTGGGAGCCAAAGATGCCGCGATAGGTGTGCACCTCGTCGATAACCACATAGCGCAGATCCTGCCAGAGCCTGGCCCAGCGCTCATGGTAGGCCAGAAAGGAGAGGTGGAGCATGTCCGGGTTGCTGATGATTATATCGGCGGGGCGGTCCCGCAGCTTGCGGCGCTGATAGCTGTTGGTGTCGCCATCGCAGACCGCGGCCGTGAAACTCTTCTCTTCTGGCAGACCAGCGGCCAGCTCTACAAGGCGCCTAAGCTGATCCCGGGCCAGGGCCTTTAAGGGAAAGAGATAGAGGGCGTGGCCCCCGGCGCGAGTCAGGAGGCTCTCCAGCACCACGCTGTTATAGATAAGGCTCTTGCCACTGGCCGTGGCCGTGGCCACAATGACGTCCTCACCCTGGCGGATGGCGTCCATGGCCTGGGCCTGATGACTGTAAAGCCGCGGCGCCTCTTTTGCCAGCAAGCGGGCCAGCTCTGGCGGCAGGGGTGTGGCCAGCCCCTGGAAACGGGGCCCTTGCCCGGCCAGAAACTCATGGTGGACCACCTGGGGACCGAAGCGAGTCGATTCCCCCAGGGACTTAAGATATTCCGCCACATCTGGCGCCTGTTTCTTGGCCATTACTTAATTTTTTTCCACGATCTGAAAAATAGTCATCCACCCTGGGAGGAGCACCCTTACCTGCCGCCACTGTGCCGGGAACCAGGCCCTGCTGCAACATCAAAAATCCTGGGACCAATGAAAAAAATGGGGCCGGGAATAATTATCACTCTCCCCCTCTCCTTGCCATTTCCTGCCCCAGGGTGACCATATGGGAGGCAGGCCAACGAAACACCTAGCTTGCCCCTTCCTCACAAGATTTTCCGTTCACATAAGAGGAATAAACCAGAGGCAACCTGAAAATTTTACCCGTGATATTAGCAAAGTATCCAAAACATGGTGATGTTTAGAGATGAGAGTTTAGTCCAGTGATAAAAGAATGGCAACGGGCCTGACAAAACTGCAGCATCACCCGTAAACACTTGATAAACAACAAAGATTCCCCCGCACGCCTAACAGAAAAGGCCCCCACAACCAATAACTATTACCGCTTGCGACAGGATCGGCTGGTGCTTACATTATTTTTGCTGATCTGTATAATGGCCAGCAGTTAATTGCGAACCAGCACGAACCACCACAGACCAAGGGAACAGACCAAGATGGCCCATGGTCATGTTAAGATAAATTTACGGATTAAAAACATATATGAAAGATGCAAAGGGCGGCAATAAGACGCTGGAAAGCTGGCAGTCCAGCCTCAGAAACAAAAACCCTGCCCCTGGCGCCACCAGGATTCCAGGGTTCATGTTCTTCACCGTCGGGGCCAGCAATAAGATAATCTGTGACAAATACGGGCAACTTCTCCTTAAATACTATCTTCCCTGAGTATCAGGCTCATAGATCTCCAGAGAGCGCTTAAGCCCTACGCCACCGTGAATAAGAGTGGCAGAATTCAATCCTCATAGGCCGGGGTGGCCCCGGAACAGCCCGCGACAAAGGAGCCGAGGCGGTTGGCCTCACGGACGATGGCGGAAAGCTCGTCGCCGCGCAGATAGCCGTTGATAACCCCGGAAAAGAAGGCATCGCCACTGCCCACCGTATCGGCCACGGCAACCGTAAAGCCTGGATGGTGGGCCACCTCATCCCCCTGCCGGACCAGCATGGCCCCTTTACTGCCCCGGGTAACCGCCAGAAGTTCAATAGCAAAATGGGCCATGATGTAACGGGCCATCTCCTCGTCACCCTCCCCCTTGCCGCCACACCAGTCATGGACCTGGCGCAGCTCATCTTCATTTACCTTCACCACATCCGCCACCTTTAGCGAACCTGCCACATGCTCCCACGGGGTGAAGGGGGGGCGCAGGTTTACGTCGTAGAAGAGGGTCCGGGCCTGGGGCCACAGGGCCTGAATTGTCTGGCGGCTCACCTCCTCTCTCTGGCCCAGGGTGCCGAAGACCAGATGAAAGTCGCGTTCCCCAACTGCCTGCAGCAGGGGCGCAAGCTCAATAAAGTCCCAGGCCGCCGGCCGGGCAATCTCAAAATGGGGCTCGTTATCCTCCCCCAGGTGGACCACCACCTCACCGGTGGGCCACCTCTCATCACGCTGCATACCTGTGGTCAGCAAGTCCAACTGCTTAAGGCGAATCAGGGTCTCGGTGCCCAACTCATCGTCACCCAGCCTGCTCACCGCCAACACCGGCAGCCCCCGGGCCTGGAGATGATAGGCCACGTTCAACGGCGCCCCGCCCAGCACCGCCCCGGAGGGAAACCTGTCCCACACCACCTCGCCCACCGACACAATCAGAGTCTCAGCCATAATCCCCTACCTTTCACCCATACCATTTGCTAGAATATTTTTTACTCACAAGCCCAGTATAGATAAGAGCAGCCCTCATTTCAAACAGCAAAGAGAACCACCATGCGCATCGATCACCTCATGGACTTTGTCAAAGACAACCGGGACGCCATAGCCAACCTCTTTCGCCGCTTCCAGGAGGGAGATCGCTCCCTCCTGTTGCGCACCGATCTCTGGGACGAATTCAAACTATTCTGCGAGGAGAGCGGCGAGCCGGGGCTCTTGGAGTCCCCCCTGGCCCAGATGCTGGACAAGACCCAGGAGGCGGCCATTGCCCCGCCCTGGTTATACCTGGGAGTCAGGCCCCGGGTGGCAAAGTGGCATTACCTGCGCTACCACCTGGAATCCATGGTCTTTGAAGAGGTATCGGTGGCCGACTTTCTCCGCTTCAAGGAGAGATTGATCATCGGCAGCCATAACCCCATCCTGGAGATCGATCTCACCCCCTTTGACCGCCACTTTCACAAGATGAGCCAGACCCGCTCCATCGGCCACGGGGTTAAATTTTTAAACCGCCGTTTCTGCAACCGCTTGAGCAATGACCTGGCCCGGGGCGAGGAGTTGATCCTCTCCTTCCTCAAGGTCCACGGCTACCAGGGCACCCCCTTTATGATCAACGACACCATCACCTCGGTGGCCAGCCTCCAGAACAGCCTCCATAACGGCATGGAGTACCTGGACAACCTGCCGGAGGAAACAAGCTGGTCAGAGGTGAGTGATTCCCTCCAGGTCATGGGTTTTGAGCCGGGCTGGGGCCGCCGGGTGGGTCAGGTGGTGGACAACTTCGGCCTGCTGGCCGACATCCTGGAGGCCCCGGACCATGGCTCCCTGGAGCAGTTCTTCAGCCAGATCCCCATGATCTTCAACATCGTCGTCCTCTCGCCCCACGGCTACTTCGGCCAGGAGAATGTCCTGGGCTTGCCCGACACGGGTGGCCAGGTGGTCTACATCCTCGACCAGGTCCGGGCCCTGGAACGGGAGATGAGTAAGCGCATCCATAATCATGGCCTGGACATTGAGCCGCAGATCATCATCGTCACCCGCCTCATCCCCGAGGCGGGCGACACCACCTGTAACCAGGAGACGGAGAAGGTAACGGACACCAATAACGTCCACATCCTCCGCATCCCGTTCCGGGACGAGGGGGGCGAGGTGATCCCCCACTGGATATCCCGCTTCGAGGTGTGGCCCCACCTGGAACAGTTCGCCATTGAGGCGGAGGAGGTGATCAAGACCAGGCTTGGCCGGCGGCCAGATCTGATCATCGGCAACTATTCAGACGGCAATCTGGTGGCCACCATGCTGGCCCACAAACTGGGTGTCACCCACTGCACCATTGCCCATGCCCTGGAAAAGACTAAATATCTCTACTCGGCCCTCTACTGGAAGGATATGGAGGAGCAGTATCACTTCTCCTGTCAGTTCACCGCCGATCTCATCGCCATGAACTCGGCCGATTTTATCATCACCTCCACCTTCCAGGAGATCGCCGGCTCGGCCAATGTGGTGGGCCAGTATGAGAGTTACTCCTCCTTTACCATGCCGGAGCTGCAACGGGTCATTAGCGGCATCAACGTCTTTGACCCGAAGTTCAACATTGTCTCCCCCGGGGCCGACGCCAAGGTCTACTTCCCCTACAGCGCCACGGAACAGCGCCAGACGGAGTGCCATGACCAGTTGCGGGACCTGATCTTTGGCGGTGAGCGGGACGATGGCCGCGGCGTCCTGGTCGATCATAACAAGCCCCTCATCTTCTCCATGGCCCGGCTGGACCATATCAAGAACCTCACCGGCCTGGTCAGGTGGTACGCGGAGAGTCCGCGCTTGCGGGAGATGACCAACCTGCTGCTCATCTGCGGCAGCGTGGACCCGGAGCAGTCGGCCGACAATGAAGAACGGCAGCAGATAGAAGTGATGCACAACCTCTTTGCCGAACATAATCTGGACGGTGAAGTTCGTTGGCTGGGCATGCGTCTGGAGAAAAACCTCACCGGCGAGCTTTACCGGTATCTTGCCGACCAGCGCTCCGCCTTTGTCCAACCCGCCTACTTCGAGGCCTTCGGTCTCACCGTCATCGAGGCCATGGCCTCGGGGCTGCCCACCTTTGCCACCCGCTACGGCGGCCCTTTGGAGATAATCGAAAACCGCGTCTCAGGTTTTCATATCAACCCCAACCATGGAGCTGAGGCGGCCGAGATAATTGCCGACTTCTTTGCCCGCTGCCAGCACGAGCCGGAACATTGGTACAAGATGTCCCAGGGCGCCATGGAGCGGGTTGAAAACCACTACACCTGGGAACTCTACGCCCGGCGGCTCATGTCCCTCACCTGCATCTACGGTTTCTGGAAATACGCCACCAACCTGGACCGCCAGGAGACCAACCGCTACCTGGAGATGTATTACCACCTGCAGTTTCGCCAGCTGGCCAAACAGATCAAAGGTAGCGGTTAAATCTCAGCAAAAATTCCATTGCCACCAAAAACTGTTGATTTCTATACATTTTCTTGAGCCTAACATCAGGAGCTGCCTAAGATAATGATATGAGTTTTCGCCTCAGGAGATGACATTGGCGATTTCAACTTGACAGCTTTCTCTACGCATTCCCCGCATTGACGATCTAATCCCAAGATATGGAGGGTATTTAATGAGTATTCGGGCCCGTTTTCTTCTCTTAATCGGCGTGCTGAGCCTTATAGCCGCCAGCACCCTGGCCTTTATCAGTTACCACTACAGCGTCAGCAATACCTTCAATGAGGCCAAGGAAAAGGGCAAGTTGATCTTCGACTACCTGGAGGCCTCCAAGGTCTTTTTCCGGGAGGAGCAACGCCCCTTAATCAACAAGCTGGTGGAGGAGGACCGCTTCTACCCGGAACTGATGTCCGGTTTTGTCATGACCCGCGGTGTCTGGGATCGCTTCAAGAGAAATAACCCCGATTACATCTTTAAACAGGCCACCGTTGACCCCCTCTACCCCCCCAACAAGGCGGACAACAGTGAGCTGAAAATTATCGGTGAATTCCGCGCCAACGATGCCCTAAAGACCAGCGAGGGGGAGATAACCATTGAGGGCGAGGAGTACTTCTACTTCGCCAGGCCCATCAAGGTGAAGAGTAAATGTCTCCGCTGTCACGGCGACCCGGCCGACGCCCCCCGCGACCAGGTGGAGATCTACGGGACCGCAGAGGGGTATCACTGGAAGGATGGTGACACGGTGGCGGCCTTTATGGTCTACATCCCCATTGCCAAGGCCCTGGCCAAGGCGAGACAGTCGGGCATATCCCTGTTCATCGTCGGCATTGCCGGCATCGTTATCCTGATGACCATCCTCTGGTTCTTCTTCGACCGGTCCATCATCTCGCCCATCACCCTGCTGAAACAGGCGGCCACGGATATCAGCCTGGGCAAGAACCTGAAGACATCCATTGGCGCGCAATCAAAGGACGAGATCGGCGCCCTGAGCCGGGCCCTTGACCGCCTGCGGATAAGCGTGGACAGGATCCTGGAGCGCCGCCGTGGCCAGTAGGAAGAGCGCCATCATGGCCAGCGGCATGGTGCTGCTGGCCACCTCCTTCCCCCTCCCCTCCCCCTGCTGGTCAGCCGATTGCAGCGGCAAGACGATCAAACGGGAACGCAACCTCCTGAAACAAAAGGGCCTCTATGAAGAGGCAATCAAGCAATGCCCCCCCAGCGCCGATCTCCACTACGGCTACGGCTTCAGCCAGGAACGTCTGCGTAAGTATAAGAGTGCCCTGAAACAGTATGAGACAGCCCTGAAACTTGATCCCCAGCTGGCCAAGGCCCTCTTTTCCATAGGGGAGATCAAACGGATGCAGGGGGACAAAAGGGCGGCGGCAAGGTATTACCGGAAGGGGCTGCAGATTGACCCGGACAACTCCAGGATTCTGAAAAAATTATGGAAGATTGAACAGGGGGAGGAGAATCAGGGCTCAGATAAGATCATCGCCCCTTAAAAGAGGCCCCCCAGGGAGAAGTAGAGGCTGTGATACCTGCCGTCAGCCAAGCCCAAGCCCAGAAAGAAGGGGCCCAGCACGGTGTCAGCCGCGAGATAGACGCTGCCGGCGTAAATCAAGTCATCGCTCCGGAAGCTCTGACCATACTCCTCATACCAGGTCTCACCCGCCTCCACGCTGCAACCGGAGTAGAGGGGCATCTCCAGGGCCCCGAAAAAACCATGCTCAGAGAGACGGTAACGGTAACTTAAGCCCCCAAAGAGGAGATGATCGCCCGAGACGGCGTTGGGGGGCAGACCGGAGAGGTTGAAGAGGCCGCCTAAGGTAAAGAAGGTGGTGAGATCATTTGACTGAGCAAAGTTAACGGTGTCATAGGTGATCCCCCCCTTAAGCCGTGATATCAGCGTGTGACGCCGGTGCGACCATGTCCCCTGGAGCCGCAAATAGCCTTGGGAAAAATCCATATCACTGCCCCACTCAGGCATCTGCCTGGTCCAGCGCATCTCGCCCAGATACCCCTTGCTGGGAAAGAAGGGATGATCCATGGAGTCAGCCAGCAGCTCGCCATAGAAGAGCAGCGACTTCTGCCGGGATGATCTTGAGACAAAGGTGCTGGCGCCACTGGCCGCGTCTCTGACGATGAGATCAAGGGCCGGCTGCACCTCTTTAGCCCGGACCCCCATCTCAAACTGCATGCTGCGCTTGATATTGAACCCCAGGCCCATGGTGGCGCCATACTCCTCGGCCATCACCGGCAGCGAGTCGTCCAGATCCGCCCCGATGGCCTGCTCGGCAATGATGGCGGGGGTGATGTACACCTTACGGTTCCGGTAGAAGATATCGGGCCGGAGATAGAAACGCTGATCCACGTCCAGGGGCTGATACCATTCAGAAAAGAGCAGCTTCTCCAGGCCGATGGCCAACCGGCTGCGCCACTCCCCCCCATAGCGGTTCAATCCCAGCATCAGATATTCGGCCCGGGCCAGATAATCACTGGAGCCGGTGAAGTCGTCTTGAAAGCCGATGGCCACCTCGATCAGGCCATTACTATCACCGCCGGGCACGGTCTCCACCTTGAGCAGGGTACTCTGCCCGTCACCAGCGGGCAGCAGTTCATAAGTCACATCGGAAAAGATGCCCAGGCCGTAGATCTCCAGGATGTCCCGGTCCAGCCGTGCCACATCCAGGGGGCGGCCCACATGGTGGTTGAGATAGCTCATGATTATCTCATCGGCCAGATAGCTGCCGTTGGCAAGATCCACCTTTACTATCTGCGGGGCCCGGAAGATAGGCGGCGTGCGATGCTCGCCAAGGTAAACAGCATAACCCTTCTTATCCAGGGCCAGTTCGGCCAGCCTGGCCGGCACATGGACCTTAGTGGACTCAGCACCGATCTTGATGATCTCCTGCCAGCGCTTGGCGTCCAAGGGGGTGTAACCCTCAAGGTTCGGGGTGATCAGGATCTCGTTATCCCGCAGGGTGAGGATCACATCCTCGGCGTTCTTGCGCATCAGGATATTGGAAAGCTGCCCCACCACGGCCAGCATGGAATCAAAGCGGGCGTCCTGGGCAAAGGGGGTACTGATGTCCACGGCAATGATGATGTCCATGGCCATCTCGTCCCGCATGACACCCAAGGGCAGATTGTCGGAGACGCCGCCATCCACCAGGGTCTTGCCCTCGATGATCAGGGGCTCAAAGGCGCCCGGAATGGAGATGGAGGAGTAGATGGCGGTGGCCAGAGAGCCGTCGCGGAATATCACGGTCTCACCATCCTGGAGGTTGGTGGCCACGGCCCGGAAGGGGATGGCCAACCGGTCAAAGTCCCTTACCGTGGCCACCGGCAGGGTCTTATTCTTGATAAACTGGGTGATGAGCTGGCGCCTAAACAGCCCCTTACGGATGTCCACCTTGCCGTGACTATCCACCCCCAGGGCCAGGGAGCCGGGAAAATCACGCTCCAGGAATTTCCGCCGGATGGGGACCAGATCACGATCATAGCTGGTGGAGATATAGCGGTCCCAGTTGGTTTGGGTGAGGAGATCATAAAGCTCGGAGCTGGTCATCCCGCTGGCGTAGAGACCGCCCACCAGGGCCCCCATACTGGTACCCACGATGCCATCGATGGGAATCTGATTTTTTTCCAGGATCTGAATAACCCCGAGATGGGCCCCGCCCCTGGCCCCGCCCCCGCTTAAGACCAGGCCAACCTTGGGCCGGGCCAGCAAGATGGCGGGTAGGAGGAGAATAATGAAAAAAGTCAGGAGAGAAAATCTGAATCTGGAGATGGGCATGGGTCAGTTGCCCCGCCCCTGGTCAATCATCTGCCCGGCCATGGTTAGTTGCGGCCCTGGCGATCTTGGGCTAAGGGCCATTTGCACCAAAGGGCCGCCCTTAGATAAAACCATAGTGGTGCAGGCCGTCGATGATGCCGCCGGCATAGGTGGCCTCGCTGAAGAAGACCCGCGGCTCCACCCGCAGCTTTTCCAGCTCCTCGGCATAGTTGCCCACCACTAAGCCCCGGGCCTGGCCGGAGAGCATATCCTCGTCATTGCCCGAGTCACCGGCCACCATGACGTGGCGGGCCGGAAAGGAGTATTTTTCCATGAGATAGTCGATGGCCTTACCCTTGGAGGCCCGGTAGGGCAGGATATCGAGGAACTGGCCGTGGGAGTAGATGACCCGGCATTTGAGCTCCGCCTCGTCCAGGGCCATATAGACCTGGGTCAGGTAATCGTAGTCATCCTCCATATAGTAGCTGATCTTATAGTTACGCTGGCCCTCCGCCTCCTGGAAGTGGAGGAAGTCCAGGTCCCAGAGGGCCAGTTTGATCTGCTCCGGCTCCCAGTCCCGGGAGATATGAAGCTGCCAGCCCTTGTCCAGGCGGAGGTCAGGGCCATAGTAAATCTCGGTACCCACCGCGCAGATGAGGATATCGGGGATGGGGATGTTATGCTGGGTCATGGCGTCCAGGGTAAGACCCAGACTGCGGCCAGTGGCCACGCCCCAGGCCACCTCACCCTCCTTCTCCGCCAGGATGGCCAAGAGCTCCACCAGGCTGGCCCCATGCCCCACCAGGGTGTTATCAATGTCACTGATCATCAGCCGTTCAACCCCAAGGAGGCGCCGGCCGTAAGAGGGCCGTTTTTGGGTCATCTCTTGGGCCATTTTCTTTTCCTCCCCTGCCGCCAACGCCAATGAAGGGAACACCTTGGCGTATTGGTTAATGGCACTGTCACAGTGGGCCTGCCACGAGTAGTGACTGAGCACCCCGTTTATGCCGTTATTGGAAAAGCTCTCCCACTTCTTAATATCCACCAGAATGCTTTGGATGGCGGCGCTGATCTCTTCTGGCCTGGTGGCATCAACCAGTATGCCGTTATTGCAGTTGGCGATAATATCCACCGGCCCGCCGTCATTGGTGGCCACAATGGGCAGGCCGCAGGAGGAGGCCTCTATCAGGGTGAGACCGAACGGCTCCACCAGGGCCGGGTTGACAAAGACGCCCCGCTGCTCGGCGCAGAGACGGTAAAGCTCCGGCACCTCGGTGGCAAATTCATGCTTCTTGGGAATGGCCAGCTTGCCATACAGGTCAAAGCGATCCATCTGCAGGAGCATATCGGTGAGCACCGCCTGCTCGTTCTCCTCCATCCCGGTGATGTTCGACCTGATCCCGGCAAAGACGGCCAGGTTGGCCAGGGCCTGGAGCTCCCTGTTCCGGCCGTACGCCTCAATGAGACCCGTGATGTTTTTCCGGTGATCGGGCCGGCAGAGGACAAGGATAAACGGCTTATGGGGCTGGTGCCAGAAACGGTGCAGTTCATAGAGCAGGGTGATCCTGGTCTGCTTAACCTCCTCGCTTAACAGGTCACTGTCCAGCTGGGCGTCGTAATAGGGATAAAAGGTCTCCATATCGATGCCCGGCGGGATCACCTTATAGGTACCCAGCTTGAAATTTTCATAGAGACCATACTGCTGGTCAATCTCCTGCTGGGTGGAGGTGATGATCTGGCCGCTGCGGCGAATCACCTCTTCCTCCACCTGGATGCGGGTGTCGATGTTGTACTGCTCGTTAATCGCCCCTTCAGCCATGCCATCGGCCAAAAGCTTGGCCAGCTTATTGCGCCCCATGGAGTGGCCGGTGAAGACAAAGGGGGCGTCAAAGGCGCTGGCCAGTTCCATGGCCACATAACCGCCATCGGCGTAGTGGCCGTGAAAGACATCGGGCATCCGGGACTTGGCCTGGATGTAACGGATGACGTTATCGACAAACTCCTCCAGATGGGGCCAGAGCAGCTCCTTGCGCAGATACTTATGACCGCCGCAGCCGATGCGGACGATGCGCGCCTTGTCGGAGATTGGTTCGATGAGCCGGGCATAGTCAGGGCCCACCTCATCGTCAATGATCAAGCGGGTGATGAGATCAACCCGCTCCACGTCCTCCCGCTGGGCCAGGGCCCGGGCCAGTTCCAGGACATACTTCACCTGGCCGCCGGTATCGGCATCGCGACCAAGTTCCGGGTTATTGCCACGAATTAGCCCATGGAGGCTGAAGAGCTGCAGGTACAAACCTGTGGATTTCATATAGGGGTCTAGGGGGTTTTGGCAGAAAAGAAAAGAGGGAGGTTAAAATTCTATGTTATCAGCATCATAGCAAAACAATGCCCCTGACTAAAAGAAATATTTCCCCTCCCCCCCCCGCCCCCGGGCCCAACACAGCCTGACAGTTTCACCATGGCCAGCCGGGGCAAGGTTTACGGTTTACGCTTTTTTCTTTCCAGTGTAATGATGCTCCTGTATTTTATGTTACTATTATTCCCGCCATTAACCGGGCCCATCCGGCCAACATTTATTTAGCAACCGCAAACGCTGACAAGTCACCATGACCACCATCGCCATCATCGGCCCCAAAGGTTCCAACACCTGGCTGGCCGCCCATGCTTACGCCCCCAAGGCCACAATCAAATCATACGCCAACCATGAGGCGATGGAGGAGGCCTTTACCAGCGGCGCAACCGAGCTTATGATCCTGCCGGTCTATAACACCCGGATCGGCGGCGTCCTCCGCTCCTTCCGGACCATGACCCGGCTGCCAGACAACCATTGGCGGGACAATATCATCCAGGATATCCACCTATCCTTAGGCTCCCTGGACGACCGCACCCCCCTGAAGGTTATGATGGGCACCAGCCAGGTGATGCGCCAGAGTGAGGAGTACCTCCTCCACCACTTTCCTGAGGTGGCCCTGCTCACCGTGCCCGACCTGGAGGAGGCCCTCAGCCAGGTCAAAAGCGAAGGCCTTAAGGACCACGGCATTATCGAGGCCGAAGGGCTGCTCACGGCCCATGGCCTGCACCTGCGGGAACGGGAGGTGGCCCCCCACAACAAGACCAGGTACGCGGTGATCGGCCACGAGCCCACCCCGGCCAGCGGCTATGACGCCACGGCGCTGGTCAGCAAACCCCTCAAAGACCGGGTGGGCATGCTCTTTGACACCCTGGGGGCCTTCACCAAGAGGGGTATCAACATCCTGGACATGCGGGCCGAGACCGATGTCAGGAGCCAGGAGCTGCAGATATTCATCGAGGCGGAGGGCCATCGCGACGATCCAGTTATTAAGGAGACCATCTGCTCCCTGGAGCAGGAGGTGATCCAGGAGGACGATGTGATCCAGGTCCTGGGCAGCTTCCCCCGGGTGGATATGCGGGTCAAACGGATCAAGAGCTTCGGCTTCATCGGCACCGGCGCCATGAGCGGTTGGTTCGCCCAGAAACTGGAGCATGAGGGCTACAAGACCGTGCTCACCGGCCGCTCCACAAAGCTCAGCCCGGCGGCGATGATCCCTGAAGTGGACGTGGTCTGCGTCTGTGTGCCCATCAGCCATACGGCCGCCACCGTGGCCCAGTACGGCCCCCTCCTTAAAGACGGCCAGGCGATGATCCTCCTGGCCGGTGAGGCGGAAAACACCCTGGACACCGCCCTGGAGGTCACCAAACCGGGCGTTGAAGTGATGCTGGTCCACAACCTGTGGGGACCGGCCGCCGCCACCATGAAGGACAAAAACGCCTCCGTGGTCCGCACCCAGCGCAGCGGCCGGCTGTGCAGCGAGTTTGAGTCCTTTCTCTACAAACATGGCGCCGCCATCTACCATGATTCGCCCCAGAAGCATGACTTGCTCATGGGCGTGGGCCAGAAACTGCCCACCACCATCTCCGTGGCCCTGGCCCTGGCCCTGGCCGACAACGAGATTGAGATGACTGACATCCCCTGCCACGCGACGCTTACCTCCCTCTACTCCATCCTGGCCATGGCCCGGGTCCACAACCAGAATGCCCGGACCTACGCCGAAATCATGGCCACCAAGGGTGAGGGACGCAAGATCGTCCGCAGCTTTGCCGAGAACCTGCTGAAGGTTACTGACATGGCCGAGGCGGGTGAGATAGGTGAGTTGTGTGATATTATCGACCAGAGCCGCTCCTTCCTCACCCCGGATTTTCTCGCCTCATCAATGAAACAGTCCCTGGCCGTGGATGAGACCCTGGGCAAGATGATGAAGTAAGATAAAGGCGAATATCGAATGTCTAACCGCAGAATGTCGAATGGCGCAGGATGGAAAATATCTTAATTAAGAAAAGCACCTCCCTTCATCATTCACCATTTGCAATTCAATATTACGAAGTCTGCCCTCCACTCCCCTTAGCCACTGTTACTGGGCGCTGTTAAAAAAATGGCCATCTCTTTTAGCGAAAGATACCGTAGCAAGAACACCCCCTGGGAGATCAACCGGCCCGATGAGGGCGTGGTCAAATTCATCGAATCGGGGCTGGTGGAACCATGTCCGGCCTTAGACATCGGCTGCGGCTCCGGCAACAACGCCATCTGGCTGGCCGGCCAGGGCTTTCAGGTCACAGGTATTGACAGGACGAAACTGGCCTTGGCCCAGGCCCGGCAAAAAGATGAAGAAGACCTCTGCCACTTCATCCAGGCCGATTATCTCAGCAAAACCATTCCCGGCGCCCCCTTTGCCTTTATCATGGACCGGGGCTGTTTCCACCACTTCCGCACAACAGAAGAGCGGGCCGCCTTTGCCCGCAAGACGGCAGAAATTATGGCGCCGGCCGGGGTGTGGCTGTCGCTCATCGGCAACCGGGACGAGACCAGAGAAGGCCCCGGGCCGCCCAAGCTGTCCGCCACCGAGATCTGCCAGGCGGTGGAACCCTTCTTTATCATCCAGTCGCTTAACGCCAGCCACTTCGATTCGGACCAGGTCCCCAGGGCCCGCAACTGGATCTGCCACATGGAAAAAAGATAAAAAAAAAAGCGAATAACGAAAATCGAACAAGAAATTTTGCATGACGAAGCAAGGTAATCCTATCTATATAAGGTGCAGCGGAGCTGCCACCATCCTTCATCATTGGAAATTCAACATTCGCTATTCTGCGGTTCGCGGTTAAACGTATATGCCCTTCAACCCCACCTACATCGCCCCGCCGCTGCTCGGCGCCTTCATCGGCTACATGACCAACTATGTGGCCATCAAGATGCTGTTCAGGCCCCTGAAACCATGGCGGATCTTCGGCCTGCGCCTGCCCATGACCCCCGGCGTCATCCCCAGCAAACGCCATGACCTGGCCCAGAATATTGGTGACATGGTGGGTGACCACCTCCTCACCTCCAGTGACATCGGCCGGGCCATTGACAGCCCGGAGTTTCAGGGCGAGCTGGCCGAGCTGATCAACAGCCGGATGGATAATATCCTGGCCAAGGACTTAGGCCCCTTAACGGAGATCATCCCCCGCCGTTTCAACTCCTACTTCCTGGCCACGGTCAAGGTCCTGCGCTGGCGCTTCATCAACCAGATGCACCAGTTCATGGAGGGTGAGGAGTTTGCAGCCGCCGTCCGCGCCACCCTGAACCAACAGGTGGACGAACTGCTGGCGGCGCCCCTGGACAAAACAGTCCCGCCCGCCAGCCTTGACCATTTCTACGACTTTCTGGAGAAGAGCGCCACCGAACTGCTGCGACACCAGAAGCTGGAATCGTGGCTGCGGGAGATGCTGGACGATAAGCTGACCGGGTTCATGGAGCAGGGCAAGTCGCCGGCCGACCTCCTGCCCGAGCAGGCCATCGACGCCATCTGTAACCGCTTGGAGGAGGAGGCCCCGGCAATCCTGAGCAAGCTGTCTGATCTCATCCGCGAGCCGGAACTGCAGGAGAACATCGCCGACTCCATCTGCAAGGCAGTGGCCAGCTTCGCCTCAGGCCTGGGCCCCCTGGCCGGTATGCTGTCAAGCTTCATCTCGCCAGACGTTATCCACGACAAGGTCAGCTCCTTTCTCACCGACAAGGGGGACGAGATCGGCCAGTGGCTGGCCAATGACACCATTCAGCTGCGGGTGTCCTCCATCATCAGCGACAAGACCAGGGCCTTCCTTAACACCCCCTTTGCCGAGATCATGGCCGGTATGGATGACGACCAGCTGGCCCGCTTAAAAGAAGAGCTGATCAGCCAGCTGTTGATCATGGTCCAGAACCCCAAGATGGCCAGCGGCCTCACCACCCTTATGAAGGAGGCCTTCAGCCGCCAGAGTGAGCGCCCCCTGCAAAACATCCTCCGGGAGGTGCTGGGCGAAGAGAGCCTGGACAGTGGCAAGGAGATGCTGGCCGCCAAGGTGCTCACCGCCCTGCGCTCCAACCGGGTGAAGAAGATGATCGACCAGCTGGTCATCGATCATGTGGAGACAAAGCTTATCAACCACCCCATTGGCCCCTTACGCGACCTGTTGCCCAAAGAGGTGCAGGAGTCCATGGGCGACTACGCCCGGGAACAGGTGAGCGAACTCTTAGTCCGCGAGGTGCCAGACCTGGTGGAGTGCCTCAACATCCGCGAGCTTGTCACCCGCAAGGTGGACGGCCTGGACCTTCTAAAGCTGGAGGGTCTGCTCATGTCCATCATGGAGGAGCAGTTCAAGTACATTAATCTCTTTGGCGCCCTGCTGGGTTTCCTCATTGGTCTGCTCAACCTGCTGGTTTTGGGGATGGCTTAGAATTTGTAGGCTTGTCAGGGGCATTTTTGCTGCAGGTAGAAAAAATAATACAAAAACAGTGACTTATAGGGAAAAACAACCACACCACCACCTACCCCCCGATAAAAAAAGCTTAATAAATCGTAGCCGGAGACCATGCCAGCAATGATATGGCGGGCTCTGAACCATACTCCTGGAAATGAAACAAAGAACATCTCACAGATACTGGCTACTGCTGCTGGCTGGCCTGCTGCTTGTGACCCTGGCCACGGTCATTGTCTCCACCGGAATGGGCTATATCGAGGTCTCAACCGCTGACATCATCAGGGTAATCATGGCCCGGCTGGGCGGCAGTCAGACAGTTGTGGCCGGGCTGGATCAGGCCGTGCCCTTTGTGGTGATGGACGTCCGCCTGCCGCGGATTCTTACCGCCGCCCTGGTGGGGGCGGGCCTGGCCATGAGCGGCGTTGTTTACCAGGGCATTCTCCTAAACCCTCTGGCCGACCCGTACACCCTCGGCGTCTCATCCGGGGCCGCCTTTGGCGCTTCCCTCGCCCTTCTGGCCAACATCACCATGCTGGGCCATTTTTCCGTGCCGCTCTTTGCCTTTGCCGGGGCCGTGGCCACCCTGTTTGTCGTTCTCTATCTTTCAACCTTTAATGGCCAGATGTCAGCAAACACCCTGATCCTCTCCGGGGTTATTGTCGGGGCTATCCTCTCGGCCGGCATCAGTTTTCTGAAATTTCTGGCGAACGAACAGGTGGCCGTGATCATCTTCTGGCTCATGGGCAGCTTTGCCTCCCGCAGCTGGAGTGATGTGGGCCTGGTGGCCCTCGCCCTGCTCATTGCCAGCACGATCTCCCTCTATTATGGCCGGGACCTCAACATCATGAGCCTGGGCGGTCGTTCGGCCGATGCCCTGGGGGTGGAAACAGCCCGCACCCGCAAGGTACTTCTCCTCACCGCCTCACTGCTAACGGCTGTCTGTGTGGCGGTTTCCGGCATTATCGGTTTTGTCGGTCTCATTGTTCCCCATCTCATGCGCTTTCTGGTGGGCCCCGACAACCGCAAGTTGCTGCCGGTGTCGATCTTGGCCGGCGCCACTCTGATGCTGATGGCCGACACTCTCACCCGGGCCGTACTGCCGGCCGAAGTCCCCATCGGCGTCCTTACCGCCCTGATCGGCGGCCCGTTTTTCTGCCTGATCTTCAGGCGCAGGCAGCGGGGGTTGGGCTATGAGTAACAGCCAGGCAGAATACCCGGCCAGCAAAGGGGGAGCTGAGAAGATTTTCGCCCCAGAGGCTGGTGGCAGCAGGCAAGAAAAAGGTTACCAGATAAACGGGGCCAGCTTTGCCTACAATGGCGTCCCCGCCCTCCATGGGCTCAACATAGGACTGCCGGCGGGTAAATTCTACGGTGTAGTTGGCCCGAACGGCTGCGGCAAGACAACCTTTTTAGACCTCTTGGTGGCCAACAAAAGGCCGGATACAGGCACGGTTTCCTTCAATAGAGTGGCCGTGAATCACTATAAACGCCGGGATCTGGCCCGGCAGGTGGCCCTGGTGCCCCAGGATTTTGCCATCGGCTTTGCCTTTACGGTGGAAGAGGTTGTCCTCATGGGCCGCCATCCTCACATCAAGCGCTTTTCCTCGCCTTCAGGCCAGGATTGGCAGTTTGTCGAAGATGCCATGGCCACCATCGGCATAAGCCAATACCGCCAGCGTTACGTCAATGAGTTATCCGGCGGTGAAAAACAGCGCGTGGTCGTAGCCCGGTCTCTGGCCCAGAATACGGCCGTTCTCCTCTTTGACGAGGCCACCGCCAACCTTGATGTGCGCTACACCCTGCAGATCTTTAATGTGGCCCGGGCCCTGGTGGAAAAGGAAGGGCGAACCGTCATCGCTGTGATCCATAATCTCAACCTGGCCGCGGCCTATTGCGATGAGATCCTCTTTATGAAAAAGGGGAGGATCTTAGAGCATGGCCCGGTTGCCGAGGTTATGGAGCCGGCAATTATCAGCGAGGTGTTTGGCGTGGAGAGTGAGGTGCGGATAGACCCCTTCAACCAGGCCCGCCAGGTTTCATTTAAGTATCAAGGCTAATGATGCGGATCTTAGAGGGGATACGGCAACTACAGACCATTATCTATCCGCCCGGGCCGTTGCGGTGGTTGACAGGCAAGTGAGCAGCCATGGGCGCTAAAAGAGCAATCATCATAGCGGGCACCCAAAGCGGCTCCGGCAAGACCACCGTTACCCTGGCAGTCATGGCCGCCCTTGCCGGTTTGGGCCATAAGGTGCAGCCCTTTAAGTGCGGCCCCGATTTTATTGACCCGAGCCTGCATAAACTGGTCACAGGGACCATCTCCCGCAACCTCGATATCTGGATGAGCGGCGAGCCCTTTACTTGCCAGACCTTTGCCCGCCATGCCGAGAAAGCCGATATCTCGGTGATCGAGGGGGTAATGGGCATGTTCGATGGAGGCGAGTCCTCCAGTGCGGCCTTGGCGGCAAAGCTGGGAGTGCCTCTGCTGTTGGTTTTGGATGTCGGTGCAGCAGCCGAGAGCGCGGCGGCGGTCTTAAAGGGCTTTGAAACTTTGAATCCGCAGGTCGCTCCGCGGGCGGTTATCCTTAACCAGGTGGCCAGCCCGCGGCACCTGGAACTTGTCTCAGACGCCATCAGGAAACATTGCCGGGCCGAGATACTGGGCTATCTGCCCCGCACCATAAATTTTCGCATCCCGGAGCGTCACCTTGGCCTCCATATGGGCGCAGAGACGCCCCTTGGCCAAGAGGCTATTGCCGAGCTTGCCGCCACAGTCACAAGACATGTCGATCTGGCCAGGCTCATGGCAATCGCCACCGTGGAGGCAAAGCAACCCCGGCAGAAGAACCAAGGGCAGCAACAACAGCCAGAAGAGCGTGTTCAGCGCGGTTCAGCCCTGGTTGTTCAGAAAAAACGCATTGGCGTGGCTTTGGACCAGGCCTTTTGTTTCTACTATGAAGACAATCTGGATCTGTTGAAATCTGCCGGGGCGGAGTTGGTCTTTTTCTCACCCTTGGCCGACGAAGGTCTGCCAGCAGATATCCAGGCGATTTACCTGGGTGGTGGCTACCCGGAGCTCTACGCCCCAAAACTCTCGGCCAATAAAAAGATGCTCAGCGCCATGAAAAAATGGGCTGAAGATGACAGGCCGATCTACGCGGAATGCGGCGGCTTCATGTACCTCACCGAGGGGATAGTCGATCATGACGAGCAGCTTCACCCCATGGCCGGCATCTTTCCGGTTTGGGCCAAAATGCGCAAGACACGGACCAGCCTGGGCTATCGGGAGATACGCCTTAGGGATGACAGCCTTCTCGGCCCCAAGGGAACAGTACTCAGAGGCCATGAGTTTCATTACTCCACTATCGCTGAAATGCCGGCGGCCATCCCGCGCCTCTACGCCGTAGGTAACGGCACTGAGGAGGGTTATCGCTATAAAAATGTCTTGGGTGGCTACATCCATCTCCACTTTGGCTACAACCCGCAGGTGGCGGCAGAGTTCTTAAGGAATGCCCTTTAATCAGGACAAAGGGGAATAAATGGCAGTGACCATACAAAAAATCGCGCCAGGGGATATTGAGGCAGAAAGATTCCGGATCATTGCCAAAGAGTTAGGCCCCAGCATAACCATATAATTTCACATATATATTTAACAAATTACAACCCGCTCCTTACACACCTCACCCCATTCCCTCCTTACTAGTTACTCCCAAAACCCCGCCACCATCTTTCTGCTGCTAGCGACAGCAAGAAAAGCCCCCAAAAAAAACCATCCCAATCTGCAATTCCCCGTTACAACATAACCCCAGCCCGGCCATTAGCAAAAAGGCAGCCCCCCTCTCTCCACAAAAACCATTGACATAACAGCCTTTTAGAGCCATTAATTCCCCTATCTATTCCTAATAACGATTCGATGAAAAGCGAACTATACCGACGCATTACTATCGACTATTACCAGAATACTCAACTAACGAAGAACAGGGATTCGGTCTAAGCTTTGTTGTGTGGTCAGAAGAAGCCAATCAATGCAGATTCAATCAAGAGGTATTTTTTCAAGTCCATGGAAGCCCTCTTCAGCTTTATGCGCCAATAGCGGCGCAGCATTTAAAGACAGCAGCAACTGAAAGGATTCTGGCCCCAACTTACTCGTCTACCAGCTTGGTGTTTCAAGTTATTTAATA
>JBDLJA010000002.1:0-177434 GCA_039714595.1 Thermodesulfobacteriota bacterium
AGACGCGTAGCTCAGTGGGAGAGCACTACACTGACACTGTAGGGGTCGGCGGTTCAATCCCGCCCGCGTCTACCACAATTTTGAAAACTTCGCGGCATTTTCGATGCTGGCGGAGTTTTCTCGTTCATGGCGTAATGAAAAACAGGAAGAGAGATGGCCGATATTGAGCTCTCCATAGCGGGTAAAAGCGCGACCTTTAAGAGCGGGATAACCGCTGCTGAGGCCGTGAAGGAGCTTTGCACCAGCAAGCAGCGGAAGAAGACCCTCGCGGTCATCTATAATGACGAGGCCATTGACCTTGCCGCCCCCATCACTGCCCCTGGCGAACTGACTCCCATCCTCACCGCAAGCCCCGAGGGGCTCAACCTGCTGCGCCACTCCGCGGCCCATATCATGGCCCAGGCCGTGGTGGAGCTCTTTGGCGAGGATGTCCAGGTCGCCATCGGCCCGGCCACCGCCGATGGTTTCTACTACGACTTTGACCGCGACACCCCCTTTACCCCGGATGACTTCGCGGCCATCGAGAAAAAGGTAAAGCAGATCGTCGGCCAGAACCTGCCCTTTGCCCGTTCGGTAATGGGCCGGGACGAGGCCCTGGCCTTCTTCAAGGAGAAGGGCCAGACCTACAAGGTGGAACTGATCGAGGATTTGCCTGAGGACGAAGAGCTGAGCCTCTACAGCCAGGGCACCTTCATCGACCTGTGCCGCGGCCCCCACATCCCCCATACCGGTTTCCTGCGCGCCTTCAAGATCATGCGTCTGGCCGGGGCCTACTGGCGGGGTGATGAAAAGCGCCCCATGCTCCAGCGTCTCTACGCCACCGCCTTTTTCGATCAAAAGGAGCTGAAAAGCTACCTCCACCAGCTGGAGGAGGCCAAAAAACGCGATCATCGCAAACTGGGCCGCGAGCTTGAGCTCTTTACCACCGACGAGCAGGTGGGCCCAGGCCTGGCCCTGTGGCTACCCAAGGGCGCCCTGGTCAGGAAACTCATCGAAGACTACTGGCGGGAAGAGCATTATAAGCACGGCTACGAACTGCTCTACTCCCCCCACATCGCCAAGCGCGATCTCTGGGCCACCAGCGGTCACCTCGACTTCTACTCCGAGGACATGTTCTCGCCCATGGAGGTGGAGGGCGTCGACTATCAGCTCAAGCCGATGAACTGTCCCTTCCATATCGGGATCTACAAGTTCAAGAAGCGCAGCTACCGGGAATTTCCCCTGCGCTGGTGCGAGCTGGGCACCGTTTACCGTTTCGAGCGCACCGGCGCCCTGCAGGGGCTTATGCGGGTCCGCGGTTTTACCCAGGATGACGCCCATATCTTTGTCCTGCCCGAGCAGCTGGAGGATGAGATCTTCAATATACTTGATCTCAACCTGCAGATCCTGGCCGCCTTTGGTTTCAGTGAGTATGACATCTACCTCTCCACCCGGCCGGAGAAGTATGTGGGCAGCGACGAAAACTGGGATAAGGCCACCGAGGCGTTGAAGCTGGCGCTGACCAAAAAAGGGCTTGATTTCGAGGTTGATCCAGGCGAAGGTGTCTTTTACGGTCCCAAAATTGACATCAAAATCAAGGATGTCCTGGGCCGTTCCTGGCAGTGCTCCACCATCCAGGTGGACTTCAACCTGCCGGAACGCTTTGAGATAACTTACACGGGCGAGGATAACAGCGATCATCGCCCCATCATGATTCACCGGGCCCTGATGGGCTCCCTGGAGCGTTTTTTCGGGGTACTCATCGAGCATTACGCCGGCGCCTTCCCCCTCTGGTTGGCCCCGGTTCAGGTGAAGATACTGAACATCACCGATAACCAGCTTGATTTTGCCGAAGAGGTATACCGGCAACTGCGTGCAAGCGGTATTCGAGTGGAAAAAGATATCCGCAACGAGAAGTTAAACTTCAAGATTCGTGAGGCGCAGATGGCCAAGGTTCCCTACATGGTAATCCTTGGCGATAAAGAGGTGGAGAGTGGCGAGGTCACTGTCCGTCTGCGCAGCGGTAAAAATTTAGCCCCCATGTCAGTGGCTGATCTGGCAAAACTAATCCTTGATGAGGCTTCTATCAGGGAATAGGCCACGCCGATGTAACAGGGCAGGGGAGAACCCACAATTAATAACAAAGTGAGGTACAGGTATTAAAAGAAAAAAAAATGTGAAGAAAACTCGCGAGGTTCGGGCCAGGGTTAATGGCCGGATCAACGTGCCCCAGGTCAGGGTTATTGATGCCGATGGCGAGCAGTTGGGTATCCTGCCCACCTCCCAGGCAATCGCCCAGGCTGAGGATCAGGGTCTTGACCTGGTGGAGGTGTCGGCCACGGCCACTCCCCCGGTCTGCCGGATTATGGACTATGGCAAGTTTCGCTATGAGCAGTCGAAGAAACAGGCCGAAGCCAAGAAGAAGCAGTCAACGGTGGAGGTTAAGGAGATTAAACTCCGTCCCAAGACTGAGAAGCATGATCTTGACTTTAAGATCCGCAATATCCGGAAATTCCTGGGTCAGAAAAACAAGGTCAAGGTTACCTTGCGTTTTCGTGGCCGGGAGATTGTTTACTCTGACACCATCGGTAGGAGTGTCCTGGTTAAGATCGCCGAGTCCCTCGAAGATGTGGCCGTTGTCCAGCAGCAGCCCAAGATGGAAGGGCGGCAGATGGTCATGCTGGTGGCCCCCAAGGCTTAAAGAGTTATCTACACTACTTAAAGAAGCTGAAATTTCTGGAGATCAGTTGCGATTACCAGAGATAAACCTGTCCCCCCACCGGGGATATGGTTGCCATGTGGTTTTGTTATTTTTAATGTATTAAAGTATGCCCCGGGCGTAACTCGTTGTTCCACGGTCCTTTTGTTAAGACTGGCAGCGCCGCTTGTCCCGGGTCACTATAAGGAGTAAAAAGTCATGCCGAAGATGAAAACAAAAAGAGGCGCGGCCAAGCGTTTCAAGGCCAGTGGTACCGGCAAGGTCCGGCGTAGTAAGGCGTACACCAGCCATATTCTCACTAAGAAGAGCCCCAAGCGGAAGAGAAATCTCCGCAAGGCGGGTAATGTTGACGAGTCAAACGTCAAGTCAATCAAGCAGATGTTGCCCTATATGTAATCTTAGGACGGTTCGAGAGGGGAATTTTTTAGATAAAGTTAGTCATCGCCGGTGCAGTGGAACCACTGCCCCAGAGTTAGATCACTACCCTGACCCTTTCCCGTCAAGAACGGACAACTTGCTTAATAGAACAAAAACATTTGTGAGAATTACAGGAGTATATCATGCCAAGAGTTACACGCGGTTTTAAAGCACGCCGGAGAAGAAACAGGGTTCTAAAATTAGCCAAGGGTTATCGGGGCGGCCGTCATCGCTTATTTCGCAGCGCCACCGAGGCCGTTGATCGCGCCCTATGCTACGCCTATCGCGATCGCCGGACACGCAAACGCGATTTTCGCCGTCTCTGGATTGCCCGGATCAGCGCCGCTGCCAAGTTGAACAACACCAGCTACTCCAGGCTCATGGGTGGCTTGAAAAAGGCCGGGGTGGAGCTGGATCGTAAGAGCCTGTCCAACATGGCCATCCTTGATCCCGCTGCCTTCAGCGAGGTTGTAAAGCTGGCCCAATAATCTTCAGCCCGCTTTCTTTGTCGGTGGTTTCCTTCGTCGCCTCTCTAAAACAGAGGCAGCAGCAGGACACTATAGCCCTGGCAGCCTGAGAGGCTGCCAGGGGCTCATTTCTAGACCACTCAGCCTAATGTTCACTAAGGCAGAGCAATGGTCTATTCTCTTTTCAAGATACTAATCCCATGGACGACGCCTTACTACGCCTGCGCCAGGAGGCTGACGCGGAACTTGCTGCCATAAGCAGTGCCGCGCAGCTGGAACCTTTCCGGGTAAAATATTTCGGTCGTAAGGGTCCCTTTACCCAGCTCATGCGCCAGCTGGGACAGGCCCCCAAAGAGGAGCGGCCCCGCTTGGGCAAGCTGGCCAATGAGCTCAAAGTCGAGCTCCAGCAACGCTTCAGTGAAAAAAAAGAGGCCATGGCCCAGGATGGCAGTGGTGCCGGCAGCAGTGACCTCTCCCTGCCCGGCCGCTTCATCCCCCAGGGCAAGCTCCATCCCGTGACCCAGATAATGGAAGAGATCTGTGCCATCTTCGAGGGACTGGGCTTTTCTGTGGCCGAGGGCCCTGATGTGGAGACCGACTTCTACAACTTCGAGGCCCTTAATATCCCGGCCCATCATCCGGCCCGGGACATGCACGACACCTTTTACGTGGACGACTCCCTCCTCCTGCGCACCCATACCTCGCCCATGCAGGCCCGGGTCATGGAGAACTCTGAGCCGCCTCTTAAGGTTATCGCGCCAGGCAAGGTGTACCGTTGCGATTCGGATATCACCCACACCCCCATGTTCCATCAGGTGGAGGGCTTTCTGGTGGACCGGAAGGTCTCCTTTGCCGATCTGAAGGGGGTGCTCTCTGTCTTCATCGCCAAGATGTTTGCCGAGTCAACCCCCATCCGTTTCCGGCCCAGCTACTTCCCCTTTACCGAGCCCAGCGCCGAGGTTGATATCGGCTGTGTTATCTGTAACGGCGCCGGCTGCCGGGTCTGCAAAAAGACGGGCTGGCTGGAGATTTTAGGGGCCGGGATGATTGATCCCGAGGTGTTTAAAAAGGTGAACTATGATCCGGAGGTCTACTCCGGCTTCGCCTTTGGCCTGGGGGTGGAACGGATAGCCATGTTGAAGTACGGCATCAACGATATCCGCCTCTACTATGAAAACGATCTCCGTTTCCTGCGGCAGTTTTAAACGACCGAATGTAAAGAATGTAAAGAAGTTACAGAGTATAAGGAACTATCCCCTTGGCCTTAGCTGCTATACTCTTTAACTTCTCTAACTCCTTTAAATTCTTTAACTTCTTTATAAAACGATGAAATTTACCATAGAGTGGCTGCGCCAATACGTTGATTTTGACTTTACCCCGCAAGAACTGGCCGACCGGCTGACCATGGCTGGTCTGGAGGTGGACGCGGTGGAGGAGATGGCCTTAGACCTCGCGGCGGTCAAGGTGGCCGAGATCATCGCCACCCATCCCCATCCCAACGCGGACAAGCTGGTCCTCTGTGATGTCAAAGTGGGCGCGGACGAGGTCAGGGTGGTCTGTGGCGCCCCCAATGCCCGGGCCGGTCTCCTCACCGCCATTGCCCTGCCTGGCTGCCGTTTGCCTGGTGGCTTTAAGATCAAGAAGAGTAAGATCCGCGGCGAGGCCTCGTTTGGCATGCTCTGCTCCGCCAAGGAGCTGAATATCTCCGAGGAGAGCGCTGGCATCCTGGAGTTAAATGATCTTAGTGGGGTGGAGTCGGGTCAGGATCTGCGCGCGGCCCTGGGCTTAAACGATATCCTCATTGAGGTGGACCTGACCCCCAACCGGCCCGACTGCGCCTCGGTTATCGGCACGGCCCGCGAGGTGGCGGCCATGGCCGGTACCAGCCTCAAGAGTCCGGTTAAGGGTGAAGAGCTGCCAGAGCTTACCGGCTCCAGCGCCTTCAGGGTGGAGGTGGCGGCGCCTGACCTGTGTCCCCGCTATGTGGCCCGGCGCATGACCAATGTTACCGTGGCCCCTTCCCCCTGGTGGCTGCAGAAACGTCTGCTCTCGGTGGGCCTAAGACCCATCAATAACGTGGTTGATGCCACCAACTTTGTCATGCTGGAGTATGGTCAGCCCCTCCACGCCTTTGATTTTGCTAAACTGGGCGACCAGAAGATCGTGGTGCGCACCGCCGAAGCAAACGAGAAAATAACCACCCTGGACGGCCAGGAACGGGAACTTGCAGCCGATATGCTCTTGATCTGTGACGGCCAGGGCCCGGTGGCCGTGGCCGGGGTCATGGGCGGCGGCAACTCCGAGGTTGACTCTGAGACCACGGAACTGCTCTTGGAGTCGGCCTGTTTTGCCCCCGTATCGGTGCGTCGCACCAGCCGTAACCTGAACCTCTCCACCGACGCCTCCTACCGTTTTGAGCGCGGGGTGGACCCCCAGCTGGCCCCTCTGGCCATGGCCCGTCTGGTTGACCTGCTCACCGAGATCAGCGGCGGCAGGGTGGATGATGACGGCATCGATGCCCTGGCCGCGGAGATCACGCCCCGGGAACTTAAGCTGCGGGTCAAGCGGACCAACGACCTGCTGGGCACCAGTTTTACTACCGCTGATATCAGTGCTTTTTTGACCAGTATTGAGATGGTGGTTAAGGAGATCGATGACGATACCCTGCTGGTTACCGTGCCCACCTTCCGGGTGGATATTGAGCGGGAGGTTGATCTGGTGGAAGAGGTGGCCCGGATGCACGGCTATAACGAGGTTGGCACCACCCTGCCGGTGGTGCCCATGAGTTTTGCCGAACAGGACCCGGCCCGGGCCCTGCGCCAGGAGGTAAAGAGTCACCTCCTGGGCCAGGGTTGTTTTGAGGCGATCAACTACAGCTTCACCACTCCCGAGCATGATGATCTCTTGGGGCTGGCGGAAGATGATCCCAATCGTCAATATGTAACCCTCTTAAATCCCTTAACCGAGGAGCAGAGCGTGATGCGCCGCTCCCTGCTGCCGGGGTTGCTGGAAAATGTCCGCCGCAACGTAAACTTCCAGGCCAACGCGGTGCGTCTCTTTGAGATTGGCAAGAGTTTTGCCCCCCAGGGGGCCGGGGTCCAGCCCCATGAGGAGAACCACCTCTGTGTGGTAATCTCCGGCCGTCGTTTTGCTTCCGCCCCGGATCTCCACTTTGGTCAGGAGAGCGTTGATTTTTATGATATTAAAGGCGTTGCCCTCTCCCTGCTGGCTGATCTGCGCTGTGACCAGGTCGCCTTGCGCCCCGGCGGCGATCTGCCGGTCTATGTTGACCCGGGCCAGGCCCTGGAACTTGTGGTGGAACAGGGGGAGGAGGTGGTGGGCTGCCTGGCAAAGGTGAGCGCCAGTTGCCTCCGCGGATTTGCCATTAAGCAGGATGTCTATTTCCTCGACCTGAACTTTGATCGCCTGGTTTCCCTGGCTAAAGGGGCTAAGCAGTTTAAATCCTTGCCTAAATTTCCAGCCGTCCAGCGTGATATTGCCATCCTGGTGCCTGAGGCCACTCCGGCGGGCGAACTGGTGAACACCCTGGCGGTCGCCAAGGAAAAGCTGCTGGAGCAGGTGTCATTATTTGATGTGTATCAGGGAAAAAATATCGATGAGGGGTTTAAGAGTGTCGCAATTTCTGTTACATACAGATCTACTGAAAAAACACTTGATGATAAAGTTGTAAATAAGGTTCATCAAAAAATGATTGATCTGCTCTTGTCACGTTATGAAGGGCGCCTGAGAGAGGTATAGTCGCGGTATGAAGCGTTCCAACCTGACCCGCAAGGATCTGGCCAAAACCATAAACGATGATCTCGGTTTCTCCCAGCGTAGTGCTGGCGAGATTGTTGATACGGTTTTTGCCTGTCTGCGGCAGACCCTGATAGAGGGTGAGGCAGTTAAGCTTGTCCAGTTCGGCACCTTTTCGGTGCGCAAGAAGTCCTCACGGGTGGGACGTAACCCCAGAACCGGTGAGACCATGGAGATATCCAAACGCTCCATGGTTACCTTTAAGGCCAGCAAGGGGCTGCGGGAAAAGATAAACTCCTCTGAAGATTGATAAGGGTAGTAAAAAGATTGCCGCGCCGATGGAATAGTTCATCAGAGGGTTTACCCATGACTCTCTCTGGTTAAGAAGATCAGCCATTGCAGGTGAACGTCATTACTCAGATCCCAGATAAGCGTTATTTCAAGATCGGCGAGGTGTGCAAGATTGTCGATGTGAAGCAGCACGTGGTGCGCTACTGGGAGACTGAGTTCAAGCAATTTGTCAAACCGCAGCGGGCCAGTTCCAAACAGCGCCTCTACCGGCGAGTTGATATAGAAAGTCTCCTGCGGATCAAGCAGCTCCTCAAAGAGGATGGCTTCACCATCCCCGGGGCCCGGAAATTCCTGGCCAACCAGGAACAACCGCTGGAACAATCCCAGGTGTCTCCAGCGCCGCAACAGTCGCCAACAGTGGTTAAAGAGCTCAAGGATGATATCAGGGCTATCCTGAACCTCCTCGAAGAAAAAAACTGACCTTCAGCCGCAGCCTGTGGACCTTGGGGTGTGAAAGTTACGGACCTGACCATAGATGGTACGAGGTGGATTTTTAGCAGAAATATTTTTTCCGCCAACCGCCAATTCCTGGTTGACTGAAACGAAAAAAAGGAACATATAGACATACACATTACGGGATGTAGCGCAGTCTGGTAGCGCACCTGAATGGGGTTCAGGTGGTCGGAGGTTCGAATCCTCTCATCCCGACCAGATATTAAGGGGTCACGATTTTTTATCGTGACCCCTTTTTTTTGTGGTTTCCCCCCCATTACCCTTCATTGCGCTTTGGCCAGCATGTCTTGCATCTTCTCCACATGGCTGCCGGACCAGTAGATCTTGGCGCAGCCAGGGCAGCGGCTGAAGGTGGAGTAGTACTTTTTGGTCAGGGGTTCCAGGAGGTGGACTATCTCCCCCTTGGCCACTGGAGTGAGGGGGGTGTTGCACGCGAGACAGCGGCTGAAGGGGCGGATGCGGTCATGGATGGCCAATAGCTCAATAACCTCCCGCAGCTGCTCCAGCGGATCGGTGGCGCGGATGGCCCGGCCGAATTGGACAACCTTGCGGCGCAGCAGGCCGCGGTCCTTGGTGAGCAGGAGACGCTCCTCCCTGGCGCTGAGCCAGGCCAGCTCTGCATCGCTTAAACCTGGATCGGCGGCCACATCAAAGCCTGCCATGCGCAGCAGGCGGCCAAGCTTGCTCACATTGACATCCGCCACAAAGGCCAGGCGGGGCAGGGGAGTGGGGCGCAGCAGGCACGGCTCAGCCACCCGCCAGGGCGCTGCTTGCGGCCAGACCTCGATCCGGCAGGGGTGATCAATGGGGTGGCTGAAATCAACCTCAATGGTGTCAACTTCAAGGGCCCCCACCTCGGTGTGGGGCACCCCGAATGCTTCCACCACGTCCTTGATGGAAGCGGCTCGTTCACTGTTGTGGGGCAGCGGCTGCGGGCCTTGCCATCTGCGGCGCAGCAGGGTTGGCAGGTCGCCGTGGAAGTGGATGAAGGAGGGCAATTTGGGGGAGTACCTCTTTCGGTTTAGTGATCTTATCCCTTTGCTCCTGTCTTGTTTTGGCCGCAGAGCGCGCGGCCTGGTATGGCCAGCTACTGTGGAAATATAATTATCTTGACCGTTGCTGTCAGCCCTGGCGTAGTAGGGCTGTCACGCCTCATCACACTTTCCCCCTGGCATAGAAGGGCTGAGAGAAAATGTCTGAGGCAGGTCTCTTCCTGTCTCCCTAGAGAAATCTTTGCTCTCCTGGCCTTTAACTGGCGGTCAACTTGCCTGACAACTTCTTTGCTGTTTTTTCTTGCTCCTTATGCCAAACTTGAATGAGTTGTTGCCGCCTGCAGGAGATGGCGGCGTCTTGTTTCCCCATTAACAAAAGCTTGGCCAAGGCCCAGGAGAAAAAATTCATGGCAGGTAAAGATCCCGCAGTGGCGCCAGCGGTTAGTACAGGCAGAAGGTTGCAGGTGCTGGCCGGCGCCATTATTGTCCAGCTCATTCTCGGCACGGTGTACGGTTACTCCATCTTCTGGGAGCCGTTGTCCGCCAATATCTTCCCCCCGGTTTACCTTGAGGCGCAATTGGGCCAGGGGGCTGGTGATGCCTCTATGATGGCGGAAGCCATAATCGTCGCCGATGAGGCCGCTTACAAGGTGGAGATTGCCAAACAGCAGGGTATCCTCAAGTATGCCTTTTCCATCTGCATCCTGAGCTTTGCCGCGGTGATGGTCATTGCCGGCCGGGTTCAGGACGTGAAGGGGCCCCGCCTGCCGGCCATTATCGGCGGTCTGCTCATGGGCTGCGGCTTTATCTACGCCGGGCTGATGACCAACGCCATTGTCTTCTATCTGGCCCATGCCCTCTTTGCCGGGGTTGTTACCCTGCTTTTACTGATGATATTTCACACCTTCCTGGGCCACCTGGATAATGAGTCGGTGATTGTTAAGAACGGCCGTCTGGGGATCATGGCCACCTGTATTGTCGCCAGTATCATGCTTGGCAACCAATATGTGGGCAAGGTGGCGGAGATGGACCGGCTTTTACTTTTATGGGGCACCATCGGCTTCATGGCCGGGGCGGGCATTGGCTTTGCCTATGTCTGTCCCATTGCCGCCCTGGTCAAATGGTTTCCAGATCATAAGGGGCTGGTGAGCGGCGTGGCCGTGGCCGGTTTTGGTCTGGGGGCCTATCTCTTCAGCCAGAAATGGGGGGCCTTGGGTTATATCAGCCGCGAGGGGATTTTCCCGTTTTTTATCGCCCACGGCATCATCTGTATCATTGCCGTGAGCGCCGGGGCCATGCTCCTCAGCAATCCGCCGGTAACCGAGGCCAAGGCAAGTCAGGCCACCACCAAGGTGGATTCGCCCTGGGAAGAGACCTTGAAGAACCCCGCCTTTTATCTCATCTGGCTGATGTTTTTCAGCGGGGCCATGGCCGGGCTCATGGTCATTGGCATCATTAAGGTGTTTGCCGGGGAGCAGCTGGTGGCCGCGGCCAGCGCGGCGGGGCAGACCTTAACAGCGGCCCAGGTCAAGGCCATTATGCTGGAAGGGGCCGCAGCCGTTGGCGTGTTGGCCATCTTTAACGCGGTGGGGCGCGTTGTCTGGGGTTTTATCTCCGATCGCATCGGCCGCACCGCCACCCTGGTAATTATGTTTTTGCTTCAGGCAGGCGTTATGTTCGTCCTGGCCGGATTGGCCACCCCCTTTTCGTTAAGCGTGGGGGCCGCCCTGGTGGGCTTTAACTTCGGGGGTAACTTTGCCCTCTTTCCTTCGGTTACCGCCGATATCTTCGGTTCGCGGAATCTCGGGGTTAACTATGGCTGGGTCTTTACCTCTTACGGCATTGCCGGGGTGGTGGGGATTGCCGCCGGTAATTTTGCCAAGGTGATTACGGGCAGTTATGGCTTGGCCTTTACCCTGGCGGCGGTTCTCTGTCTGCTTTCGGCCATCCTGGCCATTGTTCTCCAGGTTTTGCAGCAACGCCAGTCGGTAGAGCAGACAGAGACGGAAGTGATGGCTATTGCCGGGCAGGAAGAGGCGTAGTGGGGGGGTACGGCGCACAGGAGAGTATTGAACCGCAGAATAGCGAATATCGAAGGATGGTTGTTGCCTTAATTACGACTTTTACATTCCTGCGCTATTCATTATTCCCGAGACTCTGCGCTTACCTGTGGCGCATTACATCTTCACCTGCCAGCTGCTGGTCTCACCGCTGTCCATGATCTCGATGGAGTGGCCGGCCAACTGGTCACGAATCTCGTCGGCCCGCTGCCAATCTTTCTGGCGGCGCGCCTCATTCCGCTCTTTAAGCAGCTCATCGATCTCCGCCGGTTTGATGGTGAGATCGGCCAGCAGCCTCTCCTGCTTGGCCTCCATGTGGGCCTGGGGGTCTGCGGTGATCAAGCCCAACAGGTCCATGAGTTCCTGGATGTCGGCCGCCCCCTGTCTGACCAGCTCAAGATCAGCAGCGGCAGGGGAGGGGGGCAGGTGCTGGGTGATCTTGTTGACCGACTTCACCGCGTCAAAGATATGGCCTAAGGCCTGGGCCGTGTTGAAGTCATTGTCCATGGCCGCGCTGAAACGGTTTTTAAGTTTTTCCAGCTTGGCCCGGTCCTTTTTGCCCACCCGGCTCTCACTTCCGCTCTCAGTGGCGTCTGGCAGGGCGGCCACCGCGGCCAGGCTGGCGTAGATGCGGTCCACCCCGGCCTCGGCGTCGGCCAGGGCCTGGTCGGAAAAGTCCAAGGGGGTGCGGTAACCGGCCGAGAAGACGAAGAGGCGCAGGGCCTCGGCCGGGTATCTCTCCAGCATCTCGCGGATGGTGAGGAAGTTGCCCAGGGACTTGGACATCTTCTCATCCTTGATGGTGACAAAACCGTGATGAATCCAGGTCTGGGCAAAGGGCTTACCCGTGGCCCCTTCACTCTGGGCGATCTCATTTTCATGGTGGGGAAAGATCAGATCCTTGCCGCCGCCATGGATGTCAAAGGAGTCGCCCAGGTATTTACCCGCCATGGCCGAACACTCTATATGCCAGCCCGGCCGGCCGCTGCCCCAGGGGCTGTCCCAGGCCGGCTCACCCTCCTTACTTGACTTCCACAGGGCGAAATCCATCGGGTGTTCCTTGCTCTGGCGCACCTCTATCCGGGCCCCGGCCTGCATATCCTCCAGGTTTCTGCCAGACAACTTTCCGTAGTCACTGAATTTGTTTACCCGGAAGTAGACGTCGCCATCACTGGTGGCGTAGGCCATGGAACGGGTGATGAGGGTCTCAATGAGGCTGATGATCTCAGGGATATGCTCGGTGGCCTTGGGCTCCATGTCAGGCAAGATGTTGCCCAGGGCCGCCATGTCCTCATGGAACGCCTTGATGAAACGGCTGGAAAGTTCATCGCAGCTGGTCTCCTGCTCAGCCGCCCGCTTTATTATCTTGTCGTCAATGTCGGTAAAGTTACGAATAAAGGTGACATTGTAACCTTTATGTCTTAAATACCTGACGATCATGTCAAAGACCAGGGTGGAGCGGGCATGCCCCAGGTGGCAGTAATCATAGGCCGTGATACCGCAGACATAGATATTGACCCGGTTTTCCTGGAGGGGAACAAAGGGCTCTTTCTGGCCGGAAAGGGTGTTGTATATACGAACTGACATGTTTTTTCGTTTTAAGGGCGTTTAGGCCTTGCGGCCGCAGGTTGTTTAAGACGTTTTGTCCCGTCTCTCCCCAGCGAAGAGAGGTTTAAACTTATAATTCGCCATTCGAGGACAGATCCAGATATACCCGGTAAAGATTGGGAAGGCAATATCGGCTTTAGGAAAGATGATGCAAATTCTAGATGAAGTGATTTTTGATAGGGAGCTGGCCAATGGTCTCCACGTTGTCATCAGAGACAACTCCAAGCGCATTGCCGCTGACCGCTGGTTTGTCAAACTAAACTGTCTCTGTGAGATGGAGATTGACCCCGCCTCGCTGGCCCGGTTGACCATGGGCGCTGAGGAGCTGGCCGCCTTTAGCAAGGAGCAGGGTGGCAAGGCCCGCCATCAATTTATTAAGGAACGCAACTTTGTTGACGAGGGGGAGAGGGAGGAGGTGGTGGCCGAACTGCTGGCCCAGATCGAAGATACCACCCTCTCTTACCTGGCCACGAGTGGTTTTGCCACTAACCTCTTGCAGCAGAATGTCGATGATTTTTGCCAGGAGTACCGGGTCCGCCAGGAGATGGGCTTGAACCGTGACAGCGGGGAAGATGATGATGACGGGCCGGCTGATTTCTCGGCCTGCTTTGAGGATGACTGAGCCCGGTAAGACAATAGTCTTGACAAACAACTATTGGGGCAGCATATTACTTTTTTTGCTTAAATAACCCCCTTTTTACTGACCTACGGGTCAGGATTTATTTAGAGATACCTGTTGCTTAAATAGTTAGATGCAGGTGAAGGAGAATCCATGAAAGTTCTAATCAGCGATAACCTTGATGCCGTTGGTGAAAAGATATTAAAAGATGCCGGTTTCGAGGTCGATGTTAACACCGGCCTTGCCCCTGAGGAGCTGGCCAAGATAATCGGTGATTATGATGGATTGGTTATCCGCAGCGCCACCAAGGTAACCGAGGATATCATTGCCGCGGCCGATAACCTGAAGGTTGTTGGCCGGGCCGGCATCGGTCTTGACAATGTTGATATCCCGGCCGCCTCCAAGCGGGGCGTGGTGGTGATGAATGCCCCGGATGGCAACGCCACCACCGCGGCGGAGCACGCCATTGCCATGATGATGTCCCTGACCCGTAACATCCCCCAGGCCACCATGCGCCTCAAGGAGGGGGGCTGGGACAAGAAGAAGTTTCAGGGCCGCGAGGTAACCGGCAAGACCGTGGGTATCGTCGGCATCGGCCGCATCGGCGCCCTTTTTGCCGAGCGGGCCCAGGGGTTGAAGATGAAGGTAATCGCCTTTGATCCCCATATGCCCAAGGAGCTGGTGGATAAGCTGGGAGTGGAGCTGGTCAGCCTGCAGGAGCTGTGTGAGCGGGCCGACTATATCTCGGTCCATGTGCCCCTGACCAAGGAGACCGCCAAGCTGATCTCCACCGAAGAGTTCAAACTGATGAAGAACGAGCTGATGTTCATCGATTGCGCCCGCGGCGGCGTGGTGGACGAGGAGGCCCTCTACGAGGCCCTGAAGAGCGGCGAGATTCGCGGCGCGGGCCTGGACGTCTTTGAAAAAGAGCCCACTACGCTTGAGGCCACCCCTCTGCTCTCCCTGCCCAACTTCATCTGTACTCCCCATCTCGGCGCCTCCACCGCCGAGGCCCAGACCAACGTGGCAGTGGCCATCTGTGAGCAGATGGCAGACTACCTGAAGACGGGCACGGTTACCAATGCCGTTAACGTCCCCTCGGTGAGTGCCGATGTCCTGGCCCAGGTTGGCCCCTATGCCGCCCTGGCCGAGATGCTTGGCTCCTTCCACATGCAGGTGGCCAGTGGCAGCGTGGAGGAGATCAATATCGAGTTTGACGGTGATCTGGCCGAGATGAATACCTCGCCCATCACCGTCTCTTTCCTCAAAGGGCTTTTCACCCCCATCCTGAAAGACGCGGTGAACTTCGTTAACGCCCCCATGATCGCCAAGGATCGCGGCATCAAGGTTATCGAGTCCAAGTCCAGCGCCAGCGATACCTTCTCTTCCCTGCTCTCTGTTACGGTGAAGAGCAGCGAGTCCACCAACATCTTGGCCGGCACCGTCTTTGGCAAGAAGGATCCTCGTCTGGTCCAGATGAATACCTTCCGCCTGGAGGCCCTGCCCCAGGGACCCATGCTGCTGGTCTCCAACGATGATGTCCCCGGCGTTATCGGTTCCCTGGGTACCACCCTGGGCGCCGCCGGGGTCAATATCTCCCGGATGACCGTGGGCCAGGAGGAGAAAGAGGGCTCTAGCAAGAATATCATCTTGATAAATACCAATAGTCTGGTGACCAAGGAGCAGATGGCCAAGGTTATGGAGCTGGAGCATATTAATGACGCCATGGCCCTTGATATCTAAGAGGGCCGTGTTGCTTGCCGGTTGATTGAACTGCGAGGAGGGCAGAAAGATGAGTAAAGATTCTGAGACCAGGGAATCTCTGATGCCAGAGGTTACCTTTACCCATTTTTTAATCTCCCTCAACACCTCCGCTCTCTTCCACCTCGGCGATCTGCCCGACCCGGTCACCGGCCAGACCAAGCAGGACCTGGTTTTGGCCATGCACACCATTGACACCCTGGTGCTGCTCCAGGAAAAGACTAAAGGCAATCTCAGCGCGGAAGAGGCCAATATGCTCGATAAGTTCATCCACGACCTGAAGATGCGTTATGTGGCGGTGCAGGGCTGATTGGCTGACTTTGACTCTTTTGAGTGACCCATGTCTTCCCGGATAAGTGTCGCCGCGCCGGCCAAGATTAATCTCTCTTTGCAGGTAGTGGCCAAGCTAGCCAGTGGTTTCCACGAGTTGGACAGCTGGATGGTCAAGCTTGCCCTGGCCGACCGGCTGGACTTGAACCTGGGCGCAGGGGAGGGGATAAGTCTCCACTGCCCGGGAACGGATCTGCCGGAAGGGCCGGATAACCTGGTCTGGCAGGCGGCGGACGCCTTTTTTGCTGAGATCGGTCGCCAGCCGGCCGTTGATATACTTCTCCACAAGCATATCCCCGTAGCCGCGGGCCTGGGAGGCGGCTCAAGTGATGCTGCCGCGGTCTTAACTGGCCTGAACCGCTACTTCGGTAAGCAGATCAGTGAAAGGCGGCTCATGGAGATGGGCCTGGGGCTGGGCGCTGATGTCCCCTTTTTTATTTCCCCCCTCACCTCGGCCCGGGCCCGCGGGGTGGGCGAGATCCTTACCCCCCTGCCTCCACTAAGTGATATCTACTACCTGTTACTGAATCCCGGATTTCAGGTGGCAACGGCCTGGGTTTTTGCCAATCTTAAGCCCCCATACAGCAAAGATCTGCTCCTTTCTGCCATTTCTGAAAATTCCAGTGGGGCGGGTAATTATGCGTTGACAATGGGCGGCAAAACAACTATTTTAGGCCGCGCCGAGACATCTGACAGGCAACATCTCTGTCTGCAAAATGACCTTGAAACGGTAACCGCTAATCGTTATCCTGACATTGATGCGCTGAAGTCCTTACTGATGGCTCAGGGCGCCTGTTATGCCGCCATGAGTGGTAGCGGGCCCACCCTCTTCGGGATCTTTACCGAGCGAGAACGGGCCATTGGTGCAGAACAGACCATGCGGCAGGAGTTGCCATTCGCCCGGATTTTTTTGACGGAGCCGGCCGGGGAATTAAGCTAAGCTTCCTTTTTTTTAAAAAGCTGTCTTTAATATTGCCGGAAAAAAAGTTAACTAAAATCTCATCATACTGGTGGGATTTGTTTTTTTATATATAGCTGTTCGTAGCACGGTAAACAAAGATTTGCTGGGGCGTCGTCAAGCGGTAAGACACATGACTTTGACTCATGCATTCGTAGGTTCGAATCCTGCCGCCCCAGCCATTTTTTTAAAGTATATTTAAGTTAACTGTTTACATTGCGGCCACTCACTTTCCTGGCCAAGGTTCTGTTTTATGAAAAAGATTGAAGACATGCGCCTTATCACTGGTAACGCCAACCCGGAGCTCGCCACTGATATCAGTAAGATTCTTGGTATCCCACTGCTTAGCACTGAATGCCGCAAGTTCAGCGACGGTGAGACATATGTGGAGATTAAAGAGAATGTTCGCGGCCGGGATGTCTTTGTCATTCAATCAACCTGCACGCCGGTAAACGATCACTTAATGGAGCTGATGCTCCTGGCCGATGCCCTGCGCCGCGCCTCGGCCCGCCGGATAACCGCGGTCATCCCTTACTACGGTTATGCCCGCCAGGACCGTAAGGTTGCCCCCCGGGTGCCCATCTCTGCCAAGATAGTCGCTGAGATGCTTATGATCATTGGCGTGCGCCGGGTGCTGACCATGGACCTTCACTCCGGTCAGGTCCAAGGTTTTTTCAATATCCCGGTGGATAACATGTACGCGGCCCCGGTTCTCCTTGACGACATCAGGACCACCCATCATGGTAAGGATGTTATTATGGTCTCCCCGGACGCCGGCGGAGTTGAACGGACCAGGGCCTTTGCCAAACGCCTTGATACGGATCTCGCTATTATTGATAAGCGGCGTGAGCGGGCCAACGTTGCCGAGGCGATGAACGTGATTGGTGATGTCCAGGGTAAGACGGCCATTCTCCTGGATGACATGGTTGACACCGCTGGCACCCTCTGCGAGGCGGCCAACATGCTCCTCAAGGCCGGGGCCAAGGAGGTTCACGCCTACTGTACCCATGCCGTTCTTTCTGGCCCGGCCATTGATCGTCTTAACAGTTCCGACCTTAACTCTCTGGTGGTAACCAATACCATACCCCTGCAGGAGAACGCCCGGAACTGTGAAAAAATTAGGGTGCAATCCGTATCCCAGTTGCTGGCCAAGGCCGTTGCCTGTATTCACTCAGAGGATTCAGTCAGTAACCTTTTTATTTAAGTTAATTTGCTGTTAAATATAGCATTTCGAGATTATTAGGAGATTTCCCATGATACAGGTAGATGTCGCAGTTAATACCCGTAATACCTTTGGTAAGGGTGCCGCCAAGACCCTTCGTCGTGAGGGTTTAACCCCGGCCATCCTTTATGGACCGAAAACCGAGCCCATGCCCCTGCAGGTCGATACCCATTCCTTTACCCAGACCCTTCTTAAGCTCCAGCGTCGTAACGTCGTTGTCACCCTGGACATTGATGGCAAGGATAAGCGCAGTGTAATGGTAAAGGATCTGCAGGTCGATCCGGTCGAGGATACCCTGAACCACGCCGACTTCTATGAGATCAACCTGGAGGCCCAGTATAATTACACCGTGCCGCTGAGCTATGTGGGCAAGGCCAAGGGTGTGGACCTTGGCGGGGTAATGGAGATTTCCGTCCATGATGTCCAGCTCAAAGGTGCTCCTCTGAGTATCCCCGATGAGGTGGAGATTGACGTCAGCGACCTTGGCGTCGGTGATTCCATCTCCTATGCTGACCTGGCTCTGCCTGAGGGTGTCACCCTGGTATCCAAGGCGGATAAGAGCTGTGTAGCTGTCATCGGTTAAGTTTTTTTTGACCAGCTCGTTTATTTCGGCCGGGATGAGGATCTTACCTTATCCCGGCTTTTTTTCGTTCGAGCTGCCAGTGCTTAGCTGTCCCCAGTGGTACCTGGACATTAGCCCCATTTTTTAAGATGAATTCAGCAATGGATACCTGTCTGCCATGTATATAATCGCGGGGCTGGGCAATCCTGGATCTCGTTATGCGGCCACCCGGCATAACATAGGCTTTGTCCTGCTGGATCAGTTGGCGGCTGAGTTGGGACTCACCTTTACCCCCTCCTCAAAGTGGCCCGCCTTGACCTGTAAGGGGCAGCTGCTGGGGGAATCTGTTCTTCTCATCAAACCCCAGACCTTCATGAACCTTAGTGGTGAGGCGGTGATCCCCGCCCTTGATTATTTCAAGGTGGATCCCGGCAACCTCATTGTTATCCATGATGATCTTGACCTCGCCTGCGGTCAGGTGAAACTGGCCTATAAACGCGGGCCTGGGGGGCACAATGGCTTAAGATCCATCAACGCCCACCTGGGCTCAACGGCCTACAACCGGGTGCGTCTCGGTATAGGCCGTCCACCTGCCGGTATGCCTGTTGACCGCTACGTCCTTTCAAAGTTCAGTGGTGCCGAAGAAGAGGGTGTGGCCTCCGCCCTGGACATTGGCCGGAAGGCCGTTGATCTCCTTGTTGACGTGGGTATGGCCCAGGCAATGCAAGTTGTCCATAGCCTCTAGTCCACCACATCTTCTTCTCTCCTTGCTTTTTCGTCATTTTCGAGTATATTGCCTAATTACTCTTTGGAAGTTTGGGATACTAGATCCGTCTACATGAGTTGGCTTTTCCCCCTCGCCGCTTTTTCTCTCTGTTAGGCTTTTTGGGCCCCACATTACCATTTTAGTTCCTTTCCGGATTTTGACGATTGCCAATCCCTTTTGTCTTGTATCCCTGGTTTTATCCTTAGGAGAAATAAATAGTGTTTAAAAAAGGTGATATGGCTGTTTATCCCGCCCACGGAGTCGGCGAGATCGTAGAGGTTGATGAAAAAACCATCGCTGGAGAAAAGCATTCATTCTATGTGATGAAGATCGCCGACACCTCCATGGTTGTTATGATCCCCTGTGATACCAGCGAGGCGGTTGGCCTGCGTGAGATTGTCTCCGCTGATGAGGCGGAGGGTATCTTTACCATCCTGGCTGAAAAGGATGTGGAGATAGTCTCCCAGCCCTGGAATCAGCGCTACCGTGAGTACATGGAGAAGATCAAAACCGGTTCCGTTGATAAGATTGCCAGTGTCCTGCGTGATCTCTTTGTCCTGCAGGTGGACAAGGATCTCTCCTTCGGGGAACGCAAGATGATGGACACGGCCAAGAATCTCCTGGTTAAAGAGATCTCCCTGGCCAAAGAAATTAGTGAAGATCAGGTCCTGCAGCAGATTGAAGACATCTTTAATTAGTTGTTTTTCCTAAAGATCTTCTTGTGCCTCTCTTTCTCCAGCGCCTGTGCTGTCTAAATGGTTGTTACCCCCTTCGCCGTCACTGTTGAAGTTGATGAGCCCATGGCTGGCCGTCGTCTTGATAAGATGCTCAACTGCCGGCCTGAGCTTGCCTCCCTCTCCCGCAACCGTCTCCAGAATCTGATCCTCACCGGCAAGGTCCTTGTCGGTGGCGAGACTCGGAAGAGGGGCTACCGCTTGAAGTTGGGCGAAGAGGTGAGGGTGCTCCTGGAGCCGCCCCAGCCGTGTGAACTGAAACCGTGTCCGGTTGCCTTTGCCATTCTCCATGAAGATGGCGATATTATTGTCGTGGATAAGCCGGCCGGGCTGGTCATGCATCCCTCTCCGGGCCATGCCGATCATACCCTGGTCCACGGCCTGCTCCATCACTGTGGCGACCTGTCTGGTATTGGTGGTGAGATGAGGCCTGGAATTGTCCACCGACTGGACAAGGACACCTCAGGCGTGGTGGTGGTGGCCAAAAATGATCTGGCCCATCAACACCTGGCCCGCCAGTTTCACGAGCGGACAACAAAAAAGATTTACCACGCCTTGGTCGTGGGCAGCCCTCCGCAGGCAGAGGGCAGGGTGGAGACCCTGCTGGGGCGCCACCCCATCCAGCGCAAGAAAATGGCGGTTCTCCATAAGAATGGCCGCCGGGCGGTGAGCAACTATCGTCTCCTGGCCAGTTCAGCCGAACTCTCCCTGTTGGAGGTGGTGATTGAGACAGGCCGGACCCATCAGATTCGCGTCCATATGGCCCACCTGGGCTGTCCGGTTCTGGCCGACCCGATCTATGGCGGCAAAAAAACTGGCAAGGTTCCGGCTCCCCGCCTCTGTCTCCACGCCTCATCCCTGGCCATTGTTCACCCCCGTTCGCAGGAGACCATGCAATTTATGGCCCCCCTGCCACCTGACATAGGTGGGGTGCTGGCAGAAAATGGCCTGGATGGGGTGTTATGAGAACGCTTTATGGCCTTACGGGCGTTATTGGTTCCGGTAAGTCGCGGGTGGCAGCGGCCCTGGCCAACCTGCTGGGCTGGCCCCTTCTGGACTGTGATCACCTTGCCGCCCAGGTCATGGCCCCTGGTGGTCCTGGCGTCACGGCCTTGGCCCGCTTGGCTGACCGTTTTGTCGATTCGCGGGGCCATCTGCGCCGTGAACTCCTGCGCCAGGCTATTTTCAGCGACCCTGAGTTGCGGTCCAAGGTTGACAGGGTGATTCATCCCCTGATTAAAGAGGAGCTTCGAGCCCGCCTCGCTGACCTGCCCCCAGGCGCCCGCCATGTTCTGGTGGAAGTGCCGCTGCTCTTTGAGGCCGGCTGGCAGGATATGTTTGCCGCCACGATCTGTGTCTATGCCCGACCGCAGGTGTGTAGCCACCGTCTTCAGTTAAGAGACGGCCTCTCCCGGGAGCAGGCCACGGCCGCCCTTTGTGCCCAGATGCCCCTGGCCCAAAAGGTTGAGCTGGCCGATCATGTTATTGATAACAGTGGTGGTTGGTGGCAGACCAGGATGCAGATAGGGCACCTGGCCGAGTTTTTGCGCGCCGAGGCCTTATAAGGGGGGGCTTGCTTGCCCCAGGCCCAGATGAGATGGAGGCAAGGGCGATTAGCGCTCTTGTCAGGCGTAATCCCTGGTCTCCGCTTAAAATAACCTTGACAGTGGGGCTTTGAGCAAGATATATAAAATTTATCTTCAGTTGAAAAAAAATCTCGTAACAACCCCATACCTTTATTCTTCCATAGATCTATTAAAGCCAGCCTGTCGCGCCTCTCTTTTGTTTTTTCTCCCTTGTTCAGCGCACAATGCTTGTTGATGGTGGCTCATAGCCTAAAACTTAAATAATCATACTTCTCAGGGTAATTCCCCCCCCGCTAAACAATTAGGCAATTTATAAACCGCTGGAGGGTCGCAATAAGTGACCTCTGGAGCGCGGTTGGCCCTTTTGGCTCAGCGGCTATGGCTGGGACGATCGGTTTCAGCCGCCAAAGCCCCTTTTAGGGCAGAAGAAGAATGAAAAATCGCCCTCCGGTTCGGCAAGGTTGCCATTTGGTCGGAGACTTTTACAATAATAAATCAAAACAAAGGACTAACTGGAAAGATAGTCTACGGTTATTCATCGATGGAGAAACAACCAATACAGATGCATATCTCTGAGCTTAAACTCAAAAAGATCCATGAGCTGACCGAACTGGCCAAGGATATGGGTGTTACCGGCGTAAGCGGCATGCGCAAGCAGGAGATTATCTTTGCAATTATTCAGGCCCAGACCAGCAAAAAAAATACCAAGCAGGTGGTAGTCCGGGCCAATGGTGTATTGGAGATCCTGCCCGATGGCTTTGGCTTTCTGCGGGCCCCTGACTTTAACTATCTGCCAGGCCCAGACGATATCTACGTCTCGCCATCCCAGATCAGGAAGATGGCACTGCGCACCGGCGATACCATTGAGGGGCAGATTCGGCCCCCCAAGGATGGTGAGCGTTACTTTGCCCTGCTGAAAATCGACTCCATTAACTTTGAAGCGCCGATAAAGTCACGCAATAAGACACTCTTTACCAACCTCACCCCCCTTCATCCCAATGATCAGATAAAGCTTGAGCTGGAGTCTGATAACTACGGGATGCGCCTGCTGGACCTGATGGCCCCCGTGGGCAAGGGACAGCGTGGTCTCATCGTTGCCCCGCCCCGTTCAGGCAAAACGGTGTTGTTGAAGGATATTGCCAACTCCATTACCAAGAATCACAAAGAGGTAAAGCTCATCGTTCTCCTCATCGACGAGCGGCCGGAAGAGGTAACCGATATGTCCCGCAGCGTCGATGCCGAGGTGGTTAGTTCCACCTTTGACGAACCGCCGCAGCGCCATATCCAGGTGGCGGAGATGGTGATTGAAAAGGCGAGGCGGCTGGTGGAGCATAAGTATGACGTGGTGGTTCTCCTGGACAGCCTCACCCGTCTGGCCCGGGCCTATAACACGGTGGTGCCCCCCAGCGGCAAGATCCTCTCCGGTGGTGTTGACTCCAACGCCCTCCACCGCCCCAAGCGCTTCTTTGGCGCCGCCCGTAATATTGAGGAGGGCGGCAGCCTGACAATCATAGCCACCGCCCTGATCGAGACGGGCAGCCGCATGGACGAGGTGATCTTTGAGGAGTTCAAGGGCACCGGCAATATGGAGATTGTTCTCGACCGTAAGATGGCTAACCGCCGTATCTACCCCGCCCTGGACATGAACCGCTCCGGGACGAGAAAGGAGGATCTGCTCCTGGATCCGGTGAAGCTGAACCGGACCTGGATCCTGCGCAAGCTTCTCTCCTCCATGAATCCGGCCGATGCCATGGAGTTCTTACTCTCCAAGATGAAGGGCACCAAGGATAACGATGAATTTGTCGATTCCATGAATGGCTAAAGGAGCACTTGCATTTCTGCCATTTGCCGGTATAATATCGGCCCTTGAAAAGGTGATGGCACCTGCTCTTAACTTCCGGGCCAGGGCCGCCGCCTTTTTTGTTTTTATATCTGCAACATCAAACAGCAGTGGTGCTGTAACCGAAATAACGTATGGAGATTGTTATGAAAGCTGAAATTCATCCCGACTATAATGTAATCAAGGCCACCTGCGCCTGTGGTAATGAGGTTGAGATTGGCAGCGTAAACCAGGAGATGTCGGTGGAGATCTGCTCCGCCTGTCATCCCTTCTTCACCGGCAAGCAGAAACTGGTTGATACCGCCGGTCGGGTGGAGAAGTTCCTCAAGAAGTATGGCCGCACCCTGGAGAAGTAGATTTTACTTTTTTTGCTCTTCCTTCCCGCCATCTCTTCGGGCAGCATAATTCATGGATATCTTTAATCGCTTTGCCCATCTTGACGAGAAGCTCCTGGAGCTTGAGGGTCAGTTGTCTGATCCGGCTATCCTGGCTGATCAGAAACATTATGCTGCCGTGGCCCGGGAACATGCCCATGCCAGCAAGATAAATACCCTTTACCTTGAGTATGTTGCCATTGATCCCCAGATCAGTGACAACCTCGACATCATCCAGAACGATGATGATGAAGAGATGCAGGAGCTGGCCCGGCTGGAGAATGACGAGCTGCGGGAAAGGAGCCAGCAGTTGCAGCAGGAGCTGCGACTGCTCCTGCTGCCTGTTGATCCCAACGATGCCAAGAACACCCTCCTTGAGATCAGGGCCGGCACCGGCGGCGATGAGGCCGCCCTCTTTGCCAGCGACCTGTTCCGGATGTATCAGCGGTTCGCTGAGTCCCAAGGGTGGCGGGTGGAGATCCTCTCCTCAAACCCCATCGGTATTGGCGGCTTCAAGGAGATCGTCGGCCTGATCAGTGGCGACCAGGTTTTTTCCAGGCTGAAATATGAGTCTGGCGTGCACCGGGTTCAGCGGGTACCGGAGACCGAGACCCAGGGGAGGGTTCACACCTCGGCGGTAACCGTTGCCGTCCTGCCCGAGGCGGAAGAGGTGGAGGTTGACATCGACCCCACTGAGCTGCGGATAGATGTCTTCCGCGCCTCCGGCCCTGGCGGCCAGAGTGTTAACACCACCGATTCGGCGGTGCGCATCACCCATCTGCCCACCGGCCTGGTGGTTAGCTGCCAGGATGAAAAGTCGCAGCACAAGAACAAGGCCAAGGGGCTCCAGGTCCTGCGGGCCCGGCTCCTTGATAAGATGCAGCAGGAACAGCATGATCGCATCTCAGAGGAACGCAAAAGCCAGATAGGCTCCGGCGATCGCAGCGAGCGTATCCGGACCTATAATTTCCCCCAGGGGCGGCTCACCGATCATCGGATCAATCTCACCATCTATAAGCTCGATGATGTGATGACGGGCAAGATCGATGACGTAATTGACCCTCTCATCGCCCACTATCAGGCCGAACAGCTTAAAACTCTCCAGTAGCTTCCCTTTAGTCGCCAACCACTATCATGAACCTGCAAGATCTGTATCGCCAGGGAGTTGGGGCGTTACAAGGCCAAGAGGGGGAGGCGGACGCAGAGCTGGACTGTCTTTTTTTTCTGAGCCACCTCCTGGACCTGCCCCGGGCCCAGCTCTTCCTTGCCGATCATCTTCCCTCTGCCGCACAGATTAACGCCTTCAACGATTTTATCCGGCGCCGGCTGCACCATGAGCCCCTGGCCTATATCATTGGTGAGCAGGAGTTCTGGTCCCGGACCTTTCTGGTCAACCCCAGCGTCCTCATACCCCGGCCGGAGACAGAGATCCTGGTGGAGGAGGTCTTGGCCCATATCCCTCACCCCTTGGAGTTTAGTGGGCTGATCCTAGATCTGGGTACCGGCAGTGGTATTTTGCCGGTGACCCTGGCCCTGGAGCTGCCCCAGGCCCGTTTTTGCGCCGTGGATCTCTCTGCCGCCGCTTTAAAGGTGGCCCAGCAAAATTGCCAGGGCCATGGGGTGGCGGCGCGGGTTGATCTGGTCCAGTCCAGGTGGCAAAGTGGTCTGCGTAAGGCCCCCCTTTTTGATATGATAGTCAGCAACCCGCCCTATGTTGACCCTGATACCTATAAGGATCTCCAGGCCGATGTGGTGGATTTTGAGCCGCAACTTGCCTTAGACGGGGGAGAGCGGGGCCGGGCGGTAATGGCCAGCTTTTGCCCGGGTATCACGAGCTATCTCAGGCCGGGCGGCTGGTTTTTCATGGAAATCGGCTACGATCAACAGGAATATGCAACCTCCCTGCTGCAGAGGGATAAACAATTTACCAATATCTCGGTTCGCCGGGACTACGCCGCTTTAGCTCGGGTTGTTATGGCCCGCAAACGTTTTGAGGATGAATAAATGGATGAGATAATAATTGAAGGTGGCCAGCCCCTAAACGGTACCATCCAGATCAGCGGCGCCAAGAACGCGGCCCTGCCCCTTATGGCGGCAACCCTGTTGTGTGCCGGCGAGCACACCTTGACAAATGTGCCTGATCTGCGCGATGTCCGGACCATGCTGGCCCTCATGGAGACCCTGGGGGCCAGCTATAGCTGGCTTGAGCCGGGAACTCTGCGAGTCAACAGTGATAATGTTAACAACTTCGAGGCGTCCTATGAGCTGGTGAAGACCATGCGCGCCTCGGTCCTGGTCCTGGGGCCCTTGCTGGCTCGGTTGGGGCGGGCCCGGGTCTCGCTTCCTGGTGGCTGCGCCATTGGCGCCCGGCCCATAAACTTCCATACCCAAGGTCTGGAGGCCCTGGGGGTGGTAAATGAGCTCTCGGAAGGATATGTGGACAGCACAGCCACTGGCGGTGGCCTCCAGGGGGGGCGGATCTGCTTTGATCTGCCCTCTGTTACCGGCACGGAGAACATGGTTATGGCCGCCTGCCTGGCCAAGGGGCAGACCATTATCACCAACGCCGCCCGTGAGCCGGAGGTGGGTAATCTCATTGATATGCTGAGTGGCATGGGGGCCAGGATCAGCGGCCGTGGCACGGGAACCCTGATTATCGACGGGGTCACCGATCTGAACCCTTGTGAGACGGCTATTATTCCGGATCGCATTGAGACCGGGACATATATTGCCGCGGTGGGGGTCACTGGTGGGGAGCTGGAGCTGACCTGTTGCAATCCTAGTCACCTTCCCTCCTTTCTGGGGAAGATGCGCAGTGCCGGTATATTGATTGAAGAGAAGGGGGACAAGATTGTCGCCAGAAGTAATAAGAACCTGACTTCGGTGGATGTGAAGACCATGCCGTTCCCAGGTTTCGCCACAGACCTGCAGGCCCAGGTAATGGCGATGATGGTTTACAGTAAGGGCTTAAGCGTTATCGACGAGACCATCTTCGAAAATCGCTTCATGCATGTGGCGGAGTTGCAGCGTCTGGGGGCGGATATCAGGGTGGAAGGGGGCCGGGCCATAGTCGCCGGCCTGGGGCCGGGACAGCTTGTCGGGGCCCCGGTGATGGCCACTGACCTGCGGGCCAGCGCCTCTTTAGTAATCGCCGGCCTTGCCGCCCAGGGCAGGACCACCATTACCAGGGTCTATCATCTGGACCGCGGCTATGAGAGGCTGGCTGAAAAACTGCAGGGAGTGGGGGCCAAGATCTGGCGCCAGAAGGGGTAGTTTCTTTAGATACTAATCAACCAGCAGCTGTAAGCAGGTGGGGCTTCGCGGACTGGTAAGCCAAGCGCGACGAGACTCCGAGAAGACCCGCAATACCGGCAGGCTGCCGCAGCCGGTTTTCAATAAAAAGAACCGCAGAATATCGAACAAGAAATATTGAATGTCGAAGGAAGGATGTTGTCTATTAAGAAAAGTACCGCCCTTCATCATTCGGCATTCCTTCCTGTGACCTCATTATTCGCTCTAAAAAAATCAACTGCTGGCTTGAAGCTGTCCGCCTGAACAGCGGCGTATAAATCTTATTTTCCAGCGGCCCGCAAGGCCTTGACCAGAGCCTGGTGGTGCAGGTGGCCGGCAAAATGGACCGGGCTCTTGCCGCTCACCGGGTCAAAGCTGCTGGGGTCGGCCTGACATAAAAATTGCACCTCCCGGGCCGCGCACTCCAGGGCCGCCTCAGGCGTAAGCCCTTTGAGTTTATCAATGACCTGCCAGGTGGCGCCGCATGAGGCGCCATGGGTAACAACTATCTGGCCGATCTTCCCCTCTTCATCACAGCTTATCCGGAATTCTGGGGCGCCAAACTGGCGGCCGTAGCTCCCCAGGTCGTCGCGCTTGGCCAGACCACAACAGGTAAAGGGCGAGATGGCGCCAATCTGGCGGGGACCGCTGGTGACTATGGGGATCTGCTGCTCCTGGGCCAGGCTGACAAGATAGTCGGCCAGGTCGGGATGGCGGAGAAAGTTGAGAATGAGGTCGCCGGAGAGCTGCTCAGGGAAAAATTCTTCCGGCTCGTCAATGAAGTCGGGAAGGGCGAGGGGCAGGTCATGGCTGGCCACAATCTCAAGATCATGGCCGTACTCTTTTAAACCGGCTATCTTCTTGTCGCCGGAACCTGCCTGTTGAAAGACAATAATGCGGGTGGGCATAGGCACCAAGGGAAGTCTGGCCTTAGTATCAGTGGGTCATCAGCGAGACCTCTTCATGCATATCGGTGGGTTGATTATGCATGTCAATCTCGGCAATGATCATATTGCGGCACAGCTCTACCCTTTCATAGGGGACATCTAGGATTAAGGCTAGGTCGTCGATTCCCCGGCCCTTATTGAAGTGCTGCTCCACGATAAGATTCTTCAGAAAATCATCGATGATGACATTTTTTAACATATCATCAATACCACTTAAGCTCCCTAACGCCTCATTGAAGGTTTTGCCGGTGGCAATGGCCTTGCGGATGCTTTTAATGGCCAGGTCATAAAGTTTACTTGTCGCCTGGTGGGTGTAGTCTTCTAATTCATCTACAGTTGTGTGCGGCATGGGAAACCTCAATTTGTTATACTGAAACAAACGTCTTAACCTTCCGGAACTACTATACTTGCTATAGAAGGAAGAGGGGAAACTGCTGCTAACGCTACTATTTTTATTTTAGAGACCGTCTTCTCCAATCATTTGCCAGCTACATTTAATTGGCAAAGTAACTGTATCTCTCTCTCTTTTTCTGACTAATCAGGAAAAATTCCTAAAAAACTATTAAGGGAAAAATAGCAAAAAAATTAGTCAAACAATTTAGCAGAAATAATGGTAGTGGCCAAGTGTTTTGGCGGGAATTATTCGCTGAGAAGGGGGTGATTATGAACAACTGTTCAGAATTCCAATAATTATTTTTTCGTCATAATCCTTCAGGCGCCAGAGCCTGGCCAGGGGTAGGCTCTCTTTAGCCAGCATAGGGATGGCCTGGGGTGGTATTCCCACCTCCTTGAGGCTGGTGGGGGCACCCATCTTTGCAAACCACTCTTTCAGCCTGCTGATGCCGTCTAAGGCTGTCTGTAGATCATCACCATCAGGAGAACAGGCCATGACCCGCTGGGCGAATTGCGCGAACTTGGCAGGGTTTTTTCCCGCCTGCCAACTAAGCCAGGCGGGCATCACCACGGCTAAGCCCGCGCCATGGGCTACAGGGTAGTGGGCACTTAAGCTGTGTTCGATCATATGCATGGGAAAGCCCACCAGACCGAGACCGGCGGCGGTCCAGCCATTTAAGGCCATGGTACAGCACCACATGAGGGCGGCCCGTCCCTGATAGTCGCTTAAGTCCCCACACACCTGCTCACAGCTCTCCATGATGGAGAGTACCAGCCCCTCCATGAACCGGTCCTGGACCAGGGAGGAGGATGTCCTGGTGGTAAAGTAGAACTCCAGGATATGGGCAATGGCGTCAATGGCGCCGTACACCGTGTAATCACGGGGCACGCTGCAGGTCACCCTGGGGTCCAGGATGGACACCTGGGGGTTAAGGAGCTTGTTGCCCGTGCCGAATTTAAGTTTCCGCTCATCATGGGTTATAACCATGCCGCCATTCATCTCTGAGCCCGCCGCGGCCAGGGTCAGAACGCAGGTTAACGGCAGGGTGGCCTTGATGGATCTCTTGCCGGTGAAAAACTTCCACACGTCATGTTCCACCAGTGCCCCGGCTGAAATAGCCTTGGCCGCATCGATCACCGAGCCGCCGCCGGCCGCCACCACCACGTCCACCCCCTCACCTTTGGCCCGCTTAATACCGGCCCTCACCTGGCTCAGTAAAGGGTTGGGGTTAATGCCGCCATGCTCCACCACCGTGAGGCCGGCCTCTTTCAGGCTTGCCCTTATCTGGGCCAAGAGGCCGCTTGCGGCCAGGGAGCCCTTGCCATAGACCAGTAAGGCCCTTTTGCCAAAGGCGGCCGACTCGGCCCCGATCTGGGCCACGGTCTCCTGGCCAAAGATGATCTTGGTCTGGTTATGGAGGACAAAATTTTCCATTTTTTTTGCTCCCTTCTTTTTGGCGGAACTAAGACGGTGTCGGCAAATGGCTGGCCAGCTGCTGGCTGAGCCTTAAAAAATCACCGTACTCCAGGGCCTCGGCCCTGATCCTGGGGTCGAGGCCGCAGGCGCCAATGGCCTGCTGGACCAGGCTTTTTTCCAGACCCAGGCCGGAGCTGGTTAGAGCGTTGACCAAGGTCTTCCGCCGTTTGCCGAAGCCGGCCTTTACCAGCCTGGTTAACAGTTGCGGGTCTGGCAGGACCTCATCGGGGTAGGGGGGAGGGCGCATATCAATCTTGATGACCAGGGAGTCCACCTTGGGCCTGGGGTGAAACTTGCTGGCCGGTACCGCCAGCAGGTTGTCGATGGTACTGCAGCCCTGAAAAAGGACAGAGAGGATGCCATACTCCTTGGTCCCGCTGCGGGCCGCCAGTCTCTGGCCCACCTCCTTTTGCAGCATCAGCACGGCCCAGTCCACATGTTCTCTGATCTCCAGGAGCTTGAAGAGCAACGGGTTGGAGATGGAGTAGGGCAGGTTGGCGATGATCTTCAGCCGCTGCCCCAGGGTGGCGGCCAGCTCCGGGAAGTCATGGGTAAGAAGATCCTGGTGGATCAGCTGGACATTGCCGGGTAGATCCTGCTCCTCCTGGTGATAGCGGATGATGCCGCGATCAACCTCCAGGCCGATTACCTTATCAACCTGGCGGGCCAGGGGCAGGGTAAGGGAGCCCAGGCCAACGCCCAGCTCCACCACCTGATCCGTGGCCTTGACCTGGGCCAGTTCGATTATCCTGGCCACGGTCTCCTGGCAGACCAGAAAGTTCTGGCCCAGTTTTTTCTTCGGGGCCAGCTCTGATTCAGCCAGAATTTTTTTTATATGGGCCCGGTTCACGGGGTTCCCCCTCTTTTTTTATGGCGTGTACGCACATTGGAAAAGAAACGATAGGTGTAGATGTAGGCGGCCAGGGTAAAGGGCAGGGCCAGGATTATGCCGCCGCTTAAGACCACCATTATGGCGTCTAAGCCCAGGTTGGCCACGGCCGTCATGGAGGCGGAAAAGCTGTGGTGACCCTGGAGGACCATTAGCACCTCATGCATCCTCTCCCAGGTGAGGACGCCGGGAAAGATCATTGAGCCAAGCCACCAGCTCAGGAAGTATTGGAGGAAGAAGGTGAGGGGGTTGCTCACCACCATGGAGGCGAGGATTGCCGCCACGCCATTGCCCTCCAGGAAAAAACAGAGAAAGAGGATGAGGACGGTGTGCAACGGAATGGTGGGGGTGATACCGATGAAAACACCAATGGCCACACCCTTGGCCAGGGTGCGCGGATCTCCCCGCAGCCGTTTGAAACGGAGATAGTGGTAGCGCAGAAATCGCCTGTTCAGCGCCATAAAGGAGCGCAGGCGCCCTGCTATCCCGCCATTTTTGGAAGCGTCTGCCATGATCAGACGGCCTGACTCAGTAGAGGGGAACGGGAATAGACATCCATCTCCAGGGGGGAAGGCCCCTCTTTCAGGAAGTGATGGTATCCGGCCAGGGCGATCATGGCGCCATTATCGGTACAGAACTCCAGTTCCGGCATGTGGAGCTGCATGCCCTCGGCCTGGCAACGAAGGGCCAGCTGCTGGCGCAGAGAGGGGTTGGCCGCCACCCCGCCGGCCAGGACCAGGTTGCTGATCCCCTGTTGTCTGGCGGCTAGAATGGCCTTCTCGGTCAGGACCTCCACCACGGCGGCCTGGAAAGAGGCGCAGATGTCAGCTATTGCCAGCCTTCTCCCCTGTTGCCTTTCCTTGTTCACGTGGTTGGCCACGGCGGTTTTCAGGCCGCTGAAGCTGAAATCGACGCTGTCAGGCCCAAGCCAGGAGCGGGGGAAGGGGATCGCCTCTGGATTGCCCTCTCCTGCCTCGCGGCTTATCTCCGGGCCGCCAGGGTAGGGCAGGCCCAGGAGCTTGGCCACCTTGTCAAAGGCCTCACCGGCGGCATCATCTCTGGTGCGGCCTAAAAGGCGCACCTCATCATGGTCTCTGACCAGAAAGAGGGAGGAGTGGCCGCCGGAGGCCACTAAAGCGATGAAGGGAAAGCTTGGTTTGCTGGCGCTTAAAAACGGCGAATTCAGGTGACCGGCCATATGGTCCACGCCGACAAAGGGGACGTTTAAAACCATGCTTAATGACTTGATAAAGTTTAACCCCACCAGCAGGGAGCCGATGAGCCCCGGCCCTTTAGTCACCGCCAGAAGATCAATTTCGCCAAGCTCCAGCTTGGCAATGCGGCACGCCTCCGTCACCACCGGATAGATATTGCGCAGGTGATGGCGCGAGGCAAGTTCCGGCACCACCCCGCCAAAGGGGCGATGGATAACAATCTGGCTGTCCACCACATTGGCCAGCAGCCTTTTGTCGTCGATCATCACCGCGGCGGCTGTCTCGTCGCAGGAGCTTTCAATGGCAAGAATATTCATGGTTGTCACTACTGGGGGACAAGGGTGCGGAGGGAAAAATCAACTTCGCATGTCAGTCCAGCTATGGTAAATTGGCCAGCTCCCACTCGTTATGGGATAACCTTGCCAATAGTTTTTTTGACCCTTACTTTTTTGACTTGTCGCCGTTGTCGTCGTCGTCGTCTCTCTGGTTACCACATGAAGTTAATAGATGATTTTAAGCGTAGTATAACTTATCTGCGCGTCTCCCTCACGGATCAATGTAATCTGCGTTGCCTCTACTGTACCCCTGCGCCCCTGGCCAAGATCGGCCATGAGCAGCTTTTAAGCTATGAGGAACTGCTCCGGGTCATTGGCCTGGCCGTTGACCTTGGTATCACCAAGGTTCGTCTCACCGGGGGAGAACCCCTGGTGCGGCGGGGTATCATTAACTTCATCGACGGCTTAAGCGCCATTAACGGCCTGGAAGATGTCAGGCTCACCACCAATGGCGTCTTTTTAAGCAAGTACGCTCGCCCCCTCCATGACGCCGGGGTGCGGAAGGTAAACATCAGCCTTGACTCCCTGCACCCGGAACGGATCAAGAGTATAACCGGGGTTGACTGTTTCAGCCAGGTCTGGCAGGGCATCGAAGACGCCCTGGCCATGGGTTTCAAGGTTAAGCTCAACATGGTGACCATGCGCGGCGTTAACGACGATGAGATCGTTGAATTTGCCCGGCTGGCCCAGCGCTATCCCCTCCAGGTCCGCTATATCGAATTCATGCCCATTGGTAATTCCGCCAGTTGGGGCCAGGATAGGTTCATCGCCAGTGAGGAGAGTCAGGCCATGATTGCCGAGGCCTTGGGGACCCTTGTCCCGGTGAACCGTAACTTTGGCGCCGGCCCGGCCCGCATCTTCTCCCTGGCCGGGGGTGGTGAGGGCTCCCTGGGGTTTATCAGCCCCTTGACCCATAAGTTCTGTGACCTGTGCAACCGCCTTCGTCTCACCTCCGAGGGGCAGCTACGCTCCTGTCTGCTCAGTGATGATGAGGCAGACCTGCGCCAGCTCCTGCGTTCCGGGGCCAGCGACGGGGAATTACAGCAGTTGATTGTTGCCACCATCAAGAATAAGCCCCAGGGCCATGCCCTGGCCCGGGAGAAGGGCAAGGGTAGCTGCCAGGGGCGGATGTCAAGGATTGGTGGCTGAATCGCGGGCCATGGGATAGGATCCCAGCCACTCAAAATAGGAGCAGCTCTCCTGCAGCCTCTCACACGCCTCGGCGATGACGCCGTCCGTAACATGTCCTAATAAGTCTATAAAAAACAGATACTTGCCCGGCTCGCTCTTGACCGGGCGAGACTCGATGCGGGTCAGGTTTATATTCCGCCGGGCCAGGATGGCCAAGGTGTCGTTTAAGGCGCCGGGCCGGTCCAGCAGTCCCACCAAAAGGGAGGTCTTATCCCGGCCGCTCACGGAGGGGGAATCCTTGCCGATGAGGACGAAACGGGTGGTGTTACCCCGGTAATCCTCAACGCCCTTGGTGACCACCTGCAGCTCATAGGTCTTCAGGGCCAGGGAACTGGCAATGGCGGCAACGCTCTTGTCCTCAGCCGCCATGCGGGCCGCCACCCCGGTGGAAAAGACGTTCTGGCAGGGGATATCCGCCAGGTTCTTCTTCAACCATTGCCGGCACTGGGCCAGGGGCTGGGAGTGGGAAACCACCAGCTTTATATCATTAATATTGCCTGAGAAGTTCACCAGATTATGGGTTATGGGCAGAAACTCCTCGCCGCAGATCTTCACCTTGCACTGCATGAAGGCGTCCAGGCTGGAGGTGACTGAGCCCTCAATGGAGTTTTCCAGGGGGACAATGCCATACTCAACCCGGCCCCGTTCCACATCGAGGAAGATATCCTCGATGGTCTCCGTGGGGCGGTAGTTGGCGGCCTGGCCAAAATATTTTACCGCCGCCAGGTGGGAGAAGGTGGCCTCTGGTCCCAGGTAGGCCACGTCTATGGGCTTCTGGGAAAGGCGGCAGGTGGTGATGATCTCATGGAAGATGGAGAAGAGGGAGTCTTCCGGGAAGGTCTTGTCGTTCTCCCTGGTCAGCCGGTCAAAGATCTGCCGTTCCCGTAAGGGGTCCCATTTGGCCCGGTTATCCTTTGACTTGAGCATGCCAATCTCCTTGGCACAGTCCAGCCGCTCCATCAGGAGGTCAAGGATGGTGTCATCAATGGAGTCAATCCGGTTGCGGACCTTGAGAAGGGGTGCTTCGTTTTTTTCAGCCATGATTTTACGCCTGTTTAGGGGTGTCGGGTTTCCCTGGAAAAAAGCCAATTGTTATAAGAAATGCCGCGCTGTTGGCAATTTGTCCCATGGTCAGCTTGCCTCCGGCACCACGGATCTTTTTATGATTGCAGTGGATATTACCGTATAAATTAGTAGAGGAATTTTTTTATTTAGCTGAAATTAATAAATATAGAAAGCAAAAACAAAGGTGGCCGTGGCCAATTTAGCCCCCTGGTCATGCCATTAATGAACCGTTATTCATTTTCCGGTTGAAAAAGGGGGGTAATCATCTTATTTTGCTATCATTATTAATAAGATAATTTTTGCCATTCCCACCTACCTTAGAACCCTAATCGTAATCGGTGTTTTGCCATGAAAATTAAAAGCTGGATGCAGACGGATCCCATCACCATTGAGCGCACCGCTCTGCTCCAGGACGCCGCCAAGATGATGAAGGATCACGGCATCAGGCACCTACCTGTGGTTGAGGAAGAAATCATGGTGGGGTTCATCACAGAGGGTGATCTGCGTCAGTTTTCATTTCCCTCCATGATCGAGGATATTCCGGTCCATCAGGTCATGGTTCTCAACCCCATAACCATCAATCCCAATACCAGTATCGAGGCCGCCGCCCGTCTTATCCACGATTATAAGATTGGCGGTCTCCCTGTCCTTGACAAGAAAAAGCTGGTGGGTATCATAACCCTGCAGGACATCCTCGAGGCCTTTATCGAGGTGATGGGACTGCTCAAGACCTCCACCCGCATCGACATCATAGTTGACAAGAAGGGTGGGGTGGACGATGTTACCCGGATCATTAAAGAACATGATGCTGAGATTGTCAGTGTGGCCCAGGAGAGTCAGTCCAGTCGGCGCAAGGTCCACTATTTCCGTTTGGAAAAGTGTGATGTGGAGCCCATCATTGCCGATCTGGAAAAGGCTGGTCATAAGGTCGTCTCGGTGATGGATTAGGCTTAAGCGGCCAACTCTTTTTTTTCCTTTTTAAGTCAGGTGTTGTCATGGCAGAGAGCCAGTTTGCAGTGGAAAAGAGCTATGAAGAGATAAATGCCCGGATCAAGGCGGGTGAGGCCGTTGTGGTTACGGCCGAGGAGATGGTGAGCATCGTCCGGGACAAGGGGCCTGTTGAGGCGGCCCGCCAGGTGGATGTGGTGACCACCGGCACCTTTTCTCCCATGTGCTCCTCTGGCGCCATCATTAACTTCGGTCACACCAACCCCACCATCAAGGCCAGCCGGGTATGGCTCAACGATGTCATGGCCTACGCCGGCCTGGCTGCCGTTGATGTATATCTGGGGGCCGCTGAGGTGGCGGAGAATGATCCGTTAAACAAGGTGTTCCCCGGCGCCTTTCACTATGGCGGCGGCCACGTCATTGAAGACCTGGTGGCCGGCAAAAAGGTTAAACTGCGGGCCACGGCCTATGGGACCGATTGTTACCCCGCCACCGAGGCGGAAAAGGAGGTTACCCTGGCTGATCTGCCCTATGCCTTACTGGTTAACCCGCGCAACGGTTATCAAAACTATAACTGCGCCATTAACCTCTCTGATAAGACCATCTACACCTACATGGGGACCCTGCGTCCCAATGGCCGCAATGCCAACTTCTCCAGTGCCGGCCAGCTAAGCCCTTTATTCAACGATCCCCTCTATAAGACAATAGGGTTGGGAACCCGAATATTTCTCGGCGGCGGGGTGGGTTATGTGAGCTGGCATGGCACCCAACATAATCCCGACGCCCCCCGCCTGGATAACGGCACCCCCAGTAAGCCGGCCGGCACCTTGATGGTCCAGGGTGATCTGAAGGGCATGAGTCCGGACTGGCTCAAGGGTATCAGCATGCAGGGTTATGGCACCACCATGGCCGTGGGGGTAGGTGTCCCCATCCCCATCTTGAATGAGGAGATGGCGGCCTTTACCGGGGTCGCCAATGAGCAGATTCTCACCCAAGTAGTGGACTACTCCTATGATTACTCCCATGGCGTGGGCCGTAACTTTGGCGAGGTGAGTTATGCCCAGCTCCAATCTGGTGAGATTGAGGTTAACGGCCAAAAGGTAAAGACCTCACCCCTGTCCAGCGTGGTCAAGGCCCGGCAGATCGCCGAGACCCTCAAGGAGTGGATAGAACGGGGCGATTTTCTTCTCCAGGAGCCGGTGACCACCTTGCCGGGCCCTGAGGAGTAAATTCTTTGGCCTCTGCCGCTGCCCTTGACAAGTACAACAACCTTTGCGCTGACCTGGCAGATAGGCGGGGCGGGGTGGCCGTGGCCTTCTCCGGCGGGGTGGACAGCTCGCTATTGCTTTTCGCGGCCCAGCAGTGTCTTGGCCCGGCCAAGGCTCAGGGAATCATTGCCTCATCGCCTCTGCTGGCCAGGGGACGTCTGCAAAGGGCCAAAAGTTTTTGTCAGGAGATCAACAGCCAACTGGCTGTTGTCGAGCTGGACCCCCTGGGCCAACTGGCCGATTTCCACTTGAACAGTTCCCGGCGCTGCTATCTGTGCAAGAGATTCATCTATGAGCAGCTGGCGGCATTCTTGCCGCCAGCCAGAGCGCTTTTAGATGGGACCAACGTCGATGACCTGAAGCAGGAGCGGCCAGGCCGGCAGGCCCTGAAGGAACTTGGTGTGGCTACTCCCTTGCTGCAGGCTGGTTTAACAAAAAATAATATTCGAAACTTAAGTAAATATTTTGGCCTGAGCAGCTGGGATCTACCAGCTGATTCCTGTCTGGCCACCCGTATTCCCCCCGGCGAGATGATTACCAGAGAGAGATTGCAGCTCATTGACAAGGTTGAAACTTTTCTCGGGAAATTAGGTGTTTATGGGTGCAGGGCCAATGTCGACAACCGCAACCTCTTCCTGACTGTTAAAGGGGGGCAAAGGGGGGCAAAGGAGGCTGAACGCCTGGCAGATAAGCTTTTGGCGGAATTTTCCCCTGCTCTTTTTACAAAAGTTTTTCTTGATCTTTCTGAATGACCGGTTATTGTTCTCTAGCAATGTAAGAGAGGATAACACCTCTTGCTACCTGTATCTGTTCAGGATGACGGACTTTTTTTTCACAGAAAAACTTCCCGCCAAAATTATTAGAGATTTGAATTGCGTCAACAAAAGCTTTTTTGCATTTAGCTTTTTCCTTAAGTTCTTATTGTAAAAAAAATAATAAAAACAAATAGTTTTGTTTGACATCAATAGCCTGTTTGCTAGAATCCATTTAGGATTCAGTTAAAATCAACAAGTAATATTGAAGGAGGAAGGAGTATGAATAAGAGTGAATTGGTTGACAATATGGCATCGGCAGCTGCTATCAGTAAGGCTGCGGCTGAAAAGTCGTTAACAGCTCTGCTTGAGTCGATCACCAATGCCCTGTCTGACGGCGATAAGGTTACCCTGGTAGGATTTGGCACCTTCTCCACCTCAGACCGTGCAGCTCGTCAGGGTCGCAACCCTCAGACCGGTGCCACCATAGAGATTCCGGCCCGGACAATTGCACGTTTCAAGCCGGGTAGCAAACTGGCTGACGCGGTAAAGTAAAGCTAATTCACCGCTTTTATTTCCTCCCTCCTGGCCCTAAAAGATAAAGGCTTAGGAGGTGAGGGGCATGGTTCCTGGCTCTGCCTCTGAACCTTGCCCGCTATAAGTTTTTAAATTGTTAATAGACTTGATTTTGTTCGGCTAAAAGGCCTTGGAGATTACTCCAAGGCCTTTTTTGTTAGCCATTCCACCCGGGCGGCCAGGCCATGGAGGATCTTCACCTCCCGCTGGTCTAAGCCGGCCCGGGAGAAGATGCGACGATAGGTGTGTAGGATGTGATCTGGATTCTGCTGGTCCAGGTAACCGCAGGCCGTGAGGCTGACCCGCAGGTGTTGGACCATGCTCTCTATCTCGCTACTGCTGGCCAGCTCCCGGGGTGCTGGCCCAGCTATCTCCGGGTCAGCACGGCCGGGGGAGCGGCTCAGTTCATAAAGGCAGATTCCCACGGCCTGGGCCAGGTTCAGGGAGGGGAAATCGTCAGCGGAGGGGATGGTGACAAAGCTGGTACAGACGTCCAGTTCCGCCGTTGTCAGGCCATGGTCCTCACGGCCGAAGACCATGGCCAGCCGTTGTCCTTCTCCCTGGCCCAGGCTGGCAAGATCTGCCGGCAAGAGGAAATCCTGGCGATACTTCCCCAGCCGCCGGCTGCTGCCGATTACCAGCTGACAATCGGCCACGGCCGCGGGCAGATCTGGGAAGATGGCGGCATCCCGCAGGAGCAGCCGCGCCTCCTTAACCGCCATGTCGCGGGCCCCCTTGCTGAGATGGTCGGCCCGCGGCTTGACCAGCCGCAACTCATTAAAGCCGAAGTTACGCATGACCCGGCAGACAGAGCCGATATTGCGATCACCCTGGGGTTCCACCAGGACAATAACCGGGGCAGCCACCTAAAACCTACAGGGCCGCGACAATGGCGTCGCCCATCTCTTTGGTGTTTACCGCCCTGTCGCGATCCACGGCAATGTCAGCGGTGTGCACCCCGTTTTCCAGGGCCTGAGCCACGGCCCCCTCAATGGCATCCGCCGCCTCTTCCTGGTTGAAGCTGTAGCGCAGCATCATGGCCGCAGAAAGAATCTCGGCGATGGGGTTGGCGATGCCTTTGCCGGCAATGTCCGGGGCTGAGCCGCCGGCCGGCTCAAAGAGACCAAACATCTCCTTGTTGAGGCTGGCTGAGGCCAAGAGCCCCATGGAGCCGGTGAGCATGGCTGATTCGTCTGAGATAATATCGCCAAACATATTGCCGCAGAGCAGGACGTCAAACTGGTGGGGATCACGGACCAGCTGCATGGTGGCGTTGTCCACGTAGATATGATTTAACTCCACATCGCTATACTCCTTAGCGATTTCACTAACCACCTCACGCCAGAGGACCATGGTGGTGAGGACATTGGCCTTGTCCACCGAGGTTACCTTTTTACTGCGCAGCCTCGCCGCCTCAAATGCCATCCGGGCGATGCGTTCGATCTCCCAGCGGCGGTAGAGCATGGTGTCAAAGGCGTACTCCTCAGCCCCTTCACCCTCGCGGCCCTTGGGTTCACCAAAATAAATGCCGCTGGTCAACTCCCGGACGCAGAGGATGTCAAAACCTCTGCCCACGATGTCAGGCCGCAGGGGGCAGGCCGCTGCCAGGGAGGGAAAGACCTTTGATGGCCGGAAGTTACAGAAGAGATCAAAATGTTTCCGTAAGGGGAGGAGAGCGGCCCGTTCCGGCTGCTCGGCCGGCGGCAGATTCTCCCACTTAGGCCCTCCCACGGAGCCGAAGAGGATGGCATCGCTCTCCTCGCAGGTCTGCAGGGTGTGGGGGGGCAGGGCCTGACCATGGTTATCGATGGCGCAGCCACCTACATCCTCATGCTGGTACTGCAGTTGAAAGTTAAATTTCTGCTGGGTCGCGTCAAGGACCTTGATGGCCTCGGCCATCACCTCGGGCCCTATGCCGTCTCCGGCAAGGATGGCTACCTTTTTCATATTTATATCCTCTTGATATTATTCCGATTTATTAAAATATTCCTTTGTGGTGGAGACGATCACCGGCGAGAGCAACAACAGGCCAATGAGGTTTGGCCAGGCCATCAGGGCGTTGAAGATGTCAGAGATGGTCCAGACCAGGTTCAGCTCCACAGTGGCCCCCACCGGCAGCAGCAGGCAGTAAAATACCCGGTAAGGGGTAACCGCGCCCGGGCCCAGGAGGTACTCAATGGAGCGGTCACCATAGTAGGACCAGCTCACGGCAGTGGAAAAGGCGAAGATGATGATGCCGATGGCAACTATGTAGCCGCCCAAGGCCGGCAGGCCCAGGTTAAAGGCCCGGGCCGTGAGGTCCGAGCCGGACAGCCCTTCGTGCCAGGCCCCACTCAAGATGATCACCAGGCCGGTCATGGTGCAGATGACTAAGGTGTCGATAAAGGGCCCCAGCATGGCCACCAATCCTTCCCGTACCGGTTCTTCAGTCCGGGCGGCGCCGTGGGCGATGGGCGCGCTGCCCAGTCCCGCCTCGTTGGAGAAGACGCCCCGGGCCACCCCGAAACGAATGGCCTGGGCCACGGCTGCCCCGGCAAAACCGCCGGTGGCCGCGGTGCCGCTGAAGGCGTCCTGGAAGATCATAGCAAAGGCGGCCGGCACCTCTGAAAGGTTGCCAATGATGACCAGCAGGGCGCCAAGGACATAAAAAAGGGCCATGGCCGGCACCATACGGCTGGCCACCCGGCCGATACGTTTAATGCCGCCGACGATAACGGCAAAGACCAGGCCGCCGATGAGGATACCGGTCACTAACTTGGGCACCTTGAAGAAGGTAAGCACCGGCTCGGCCACAGAGTTGGCCTGGACCATATTGCCAATGCCAAAGGAGGCGATTACCGCGAAGAAGGCGAAAAGAAGGCCTAGCCAGCGCTGGCCCAGCCCCCTTTCCAGGTAATACATGGGGCCGGCGCTGATGGAGCCATCTTCGTGGATGACCCTGTACTTCAAGGCAAGAAGGCACTCGCCATACTTAAGCGCCATGCCGAAAAAAGCGGTGATCCACATCCAGAACAGGGCGCCAGGGCCGCCCAGGGCAATGGCGGTGCCCACCCCGGCGATGTTACCGGTGCCAATAGTAGCGGACAGGGCGGCGGAGAGGGCCTGGAAATGGGTGATCTCGCCATGGTCCTTGGGGTTGTCATACTTGCCGCTGAGCAGTCCCATTCCCAGGCCGAAGTGGCGGACCTGGATAACCTTGACCAGCAGGGTAATAAAGATACCGGTACCCACCAGCAGAATGATGGTTATCGGGCCCCAGACAAAAGAACTTATCGTGTTAAGGATTTGGTTAAGCACGCGTAATTCCTATAAACTTTATTAGATGAAAGGCGCCATGGGAGTGGCATGATGGGCCAGGAGCTGGCTAATTTCATGTCCCGTGGGTCCACAAGGGAAAAGGTGGGTTTTCATCCTGCCAGGCTTTTTAGTACCTGGCAGGAATCGACCATGCAGATGGAGTATATGCTTGCTCTGTCCCTGTTTTGAAAATGGCCAGAGATTACCTAAGAACAGGTAATGATGCAAGAAGATAGCGGTGGAAACAGTTTTGTTGGGGGGCTCCTACATGCTCAAGGAGGAGCTATGCCGCTGGCGGCGTCCTATCTTACCCATGATCCAGCCCAGGGAGAAGACGCCGAAACCGGCCAGAAACCAGAGTATCCGTCCGGTCTGGACCAGATTGTCGTTTTCATCCTCCAGGAAGGCGATTTTTTGCTGCAAATCGTTCTGCTGGCTCAGGAGGTCGTCGCGCATGGCGTACGCCTCGTTCACCCCGTCAGCCTTCTCCTTGATCGTGGCGTAGCGTCCCTCAGAGTCGGCCAGTTGCGTCTCAAGCTTCTTGAGACGGGCAACCAACTCCTTGTCGGCCACGATCATATCGCCCTTGTTATCCTGCCTTAACGCTATCTCAAGCTGTCGCGTCTTTTCTTTGAGTTTGGCAATGGTTTTGATCTTCGGGGTCTGCCGGGTAACGAAGCGGTCTGCGACCCAGCCCTCTGCACCCTTGGGTGTGACAATCCGGACAAAGCCGTCCTTGCCTTTCTCCAGCACCTCGATACTATTGCCGGAGCGCACGCGGTTGATGATCTTAGCCGCTCGGTCGGGCTCTGCCCGAACATTGACCACCAGAACATCGGTGATGTAATGGCTTTCCCCTGCCGCCCGGGCCAGGAGAGGGGAGATGAGAAGGGTGGATAGGAATAAAATGGTAAAAAGGCGAGTTTTTTTCATAGTGTTGCTCCTTGCTGGCGAAGGGCCTCGAAGAGAACAATGCCGGCGCTCATGGCCAGATTGAGGCTGCGGATATTGTTGTTTGCCATGGGTATCGTATAGCAGCGATCCTGGTAAAGTTTAATAATCTCAGCCGGTAACCCTTTGGTCTCTTTTCCAAAGATCAGGTAATCACCGGGGGAATAACGCGCCTTGGTATAAGGAGTGTTTACTTTAGTGGTAAAAAAAAACAAACGTTCTTCAGCGCAGCTTCCCAGAAAAGTGTCGAAATTTTCCCAGTAATTTATAGTCACAAATCGCCAATAGTCAAGACCAGCCCGTTTTAAATGTTTATCCGAGGTGGAAAAACCTAAGGGATGAACAAGGTGGAGGATGGTCTCAGTGGCACCGCAGAGCCTGGCAATGGAACCAGTATTTGGTGGTATCTCCGGCTCTACCAGGACGATATTAAGGGGGGCTGGCTGCATGGTCACACTATGCGGATGAAGGACTACAGGGGCTATCTTGGCCGGGACAATGGGGTTTGTCCCGCTGAGAAGAATGGCTGGCCAGGGCCCCCCGCCCTAAGGGCGGGGCCCTGGCCTGGCTTAACTTGCTTTACAGGAGGCTGATGGAGTCATCAGGCTTAACAAGCAACTGCTGGACACTGATTATCTTGTCCTCACTGCTTTTTACCGTGGCCATGATCTTGGCGGCACTTTGGTCAAAGTCGGTCTTGGCGATACCGGTGAGAATGGAGCGCGGCTTAAACTTCAGGGCAAAGGGGTTGGTGAACTTGCCGTTGTGACTGATGCGGTAATCCAGGTGGGGACCGGTGGAGAGTCCTGTGGAGCCCACATAGCCGATAATCTGCTTCTGTTTCACCCGGGATCCCAGCCGGCTGTGCTTACTGAATCCGGAGAGATGACCGTAGTAGGTCTTATAGCCGTTGGCGTGTTTGATGATGACCTGCTTGCCGAAACCGCCCCGGCGGCCGCGGAAGATAACCTTGCCATTACCGGCCGCCATAATGGGGGTGCCGGTGGGGGCGGCCAGATCCACGCCCAGGTGGGGGCGGACCACGCCCAGGATGGGGTGTTTGCGGTGCCAGGTGAATTTCGAGGTGAGCCGGCCCATGGGCAGCGGTGAGCGAATTAAAAAGGAGCCCAGTTCCTCGCCCTCCCGGGTGAAATGGGAACCATTGCCATCTTTATCCTTCCGGAAAAAACCTTCATGGTTATCACCGTTCTTCTGCTTATAGCCGGCGTAAAGGATGTTGCCGTAACCGATACGGTCATTGCCCTGGTAATACTCCTCATAGACGATGGAGAAGGAGTCCGTCGGCCTGGTCTCAACATTGAAATCGAGGCGGGAGGCAAAGATATCGGCGAATGTGTAGATCAACTTGGGGCTCAGGTTGAGTCCGGCCATGGTGTTGAAGAGGGAAGAGTTAACTTTGCCAGACAGGCTGACAGTCTTCATCGTCAAGGGGATTTCACTCTGGGCTGCCACATAAACATCGTCCTGCTTTACCACCGTATATTTATTGAGGGGGCCTGATTCGTAGTTACAGCGCAGGAGATTTTCTTCATGGTCCAGGTCCACGGAGAAGGTGTCGCCCGGGCGCAGGCGACGGAAATCGAGACAGGAGGAGAGGTTCTTGATTATCTGCCGGCGGGCCTGTTCCGGTATGCCGGCCCGGGTGAGGGCCTTAAGCATGGAGTCCCCGGCCTGCAGTTTCCCTTTTTTCGTGTAGGTAATCTGGGCGTAAAGGGGCGGGGGAGGGGGGGTGACAGCGTCTACCTGGAGGGGGGTGATGGTGGGAATGACAGGATCGGCAACAACTGTTTCCACTACCTTCGCCACCTCTGCTGTTTCACTTGGGTTTTGCAGGTCTTGTTGCAGAACAACCCCGCCCACGGCAAAGGTAAAGGCACCGGAAACTGCTAGGATAATTGTTTTTGTTTTCAAAACTGTTCACCACTAGGCAGATAATCCGGGGTGGGTAAGGTTTATCTGCAAAAATTTATACTGTTCCAGAGCCTTGCACTGGACCTAACCAATACCTAGATCCATCTTGCCAGTTTGTGGCATGGAATGGCAAGGCGATTTAAAACGGGCACTGGGTGCACCGTTTGTGCAGGGCAGAGGATATCTATTCAACATTACACATTTTTTCTACTACAAGGGCCAAGCTGGCACAAGGTGGTAAAACGCCTTAAGTAGCAGCTTTTTAACGTGTTTTCAATGGGAAAACAAATAACGCCTTGCAGTGTAGATTCTCTGCCATAAATAACACACTGTAGAGTATGATTGCCGTTTGCAGTAAAAGTTCGCACTTTTTGGAGTTTTCACTATCTTTATGTTAAGGGCTAGAGTTTCTGCTTCTTTCCTGGTATAGATTTCTCCTTTTGATATTAGAATTTCTTCAGCAAACCCAAAGGAGTAAGGTAGATAAATGGCACTAGTTGTTCAAAAATTTGGCGGAACCTCTGTGGCGGACCCTGATAAGATCCGCTCGGTGGCCCAGCGGGTCATGCAGATGGCCCGGCAGGGGAACCAGATGGTGGTTGTCCTGTCGGCCATGGCCGGGGAGACCAATCGTTTCGTTGACCTTGCCCAGCAGATACAGGAAAGGCCAGATCCCCGGGAGATGGATATGCTCCTGGCCACCGGCGAGCAGGTGACCATCTCGCTCTTTGCCATGGCGGTTAAAGATGGGGGGATGGACGCGATCTCCCTTCTGGGCGACCAGGTGAAGATCAGTACCGACGATCAACATACCAAGGCCCGCATCCTGGCCGTGGATGACCAGTTAATAAGGAATCACCTTGATGGGGGCAAGATCGTTGTGGTTGCCGGTTTCCAGGGGGTGAGCGAAGAGGGGCATATCACCACCCTGGGGCGCGGCGGCTCCGACACCACCGCCGTTGCCCTGGCCGCCGCCCTCAAGGCGGATGCCTGCGAGATATTCACCGATGTGGAAGGGGTCTTCACCACTGACCCCAATGTCTACCCCAAGGCCCGCAAGGTCAATAAGATAAGCTATGATGAGATGTTGGAACTGGCCAGCCTGGGCGCCAAGGTGCTGGATATTCGTTCCGTGAGCCTGGCCAAGAGTTATAATGTTCCCCTCCATGTCCGTTCCACCTTCAGTGAGAATGAAGGGACATGGGTTGCCAAAGAGGATGAAGAGATGGAAGCGTTACCAGTTTCAGGAGTTACCTATAATAAGAATGAGGCCCGGATCACCATTAATAAGGTGCCTGACACCCCGGGTACGGCGGCAAAGATCTTTTCCCCCATCTCTGACGCCGGGATCATTGTTGACATGATTATTCAGAATACCCGCAGCGGCGATCTCACCGACATGACCTTCACCGTACCCCTGCCAGATTACGATCAGGCCATGGAGATTATTGAAGGGGTGGCCCAGGAGATCGGGGCCGAGAGCTACAGCAGCGACAAGGATATCGCCAAGATCTCCATTGTTGGCGTGGGTATGCGTAATCATGCCGGTATTGCCTCAACCCTGTTTGAGGTCTTGTCCCAGGAGGGGATTAATATCATGATGATTACCACCTCTGAGATCAAGGTCTCCTGTGTTATCGCGGAAAAGTACACTGAACTTGCTGTCCGCAGCCTCCATGACGCCTTTGAGCTTGATAAAGATGCAACACCCAGGCCGGAAGAGTAAAAGTGCTTAAAGCACGTGGCTAGTTTCTATGAGCAGTTATCCGCTGGCTTTACCAGCGAATTTAACCTACAGGTAAAACCTTCTGCGAATAATAAAAGAGGGTAGTGATAAAATGAGCGTTTATTCGATCTACGACACCACCTTGCGTGACGGGACCCAGGCGGAGAACTTCAACCTCTCCATGGAAGACAAGATCAAGGTTACCTTGAAACTTGACGAGCTTGGCATCGATTATATTGAGGGGGGCTGGCCTGGTTCCAACCCCATCTCCTCCGCCTATTTTCAGGAGATGCGGCACCACCGCCTGGACCATGCCAAGCTCGCGGCCTTTGGCTCCACCCGCCTCTTTAAGAACAGGGCCGAGGATGACGCCAACCTGGCCGCCCTTATTGAGGCGGAGACACCTGTTATCACCATCTTTGGCAAATCGTGGGATATCCATGTGACCCAGGCCTTAGGCATTGAGCTAGACGACAACCTTCTTATCATCGAAGATTCTCTGAGCTATCTGAAGCCCCATGTGGAAAAGCTGTTCTACGACGCCGAGCATTTCTTCGACGGCTTCAAGGCGAACCAGGAGTACTGTCTGGCCACCCTGGAGCGGGCCGTGGCTGGCGGGGCGGACGCCCTGGTTCTCTGCGACACCAACGGCGGCACCCTGCCCACCGAGATCCCGGCCATTATGGCGGCGGTCCAGGATTTTCTGGCCCAGAAAAAGTTAAAGGTGGAGCTTGGCATCCACGCCCACAACGACTCCGAGTCCGCCGTGGCCAACTCCCTCATCGCCCTGGAACTTGGCGCCAGCCAGGTGCAGGGGACCATCAACGGTTACGGGGAGCGGTGCGGCAACGCCAACCTCACCTCCATCATCCCGGCCCTGGCCCTGAAGATGGGCGCTGAGTTCACCGCCGGGGAGCGGTTGGCGAAGCTAAGCGAGACTTCACGTTATATCAATGAGTTAGCCAATCTTTCTCATAATCGCTATCAGCCCTATGTGGGTAACTCCGCCTTTGCCCATAAGGGCGGCATCCATGTCTCGGCCGTTAAGAAGAACCCTTTAACCTACGAGCATATCGATCCGGAGAAGGTGGGCAATATCCGTCGCATCCTCATCTCTGATCAGGCTGGCCGCTCCAATGTGCTCCACAAGGCCAATAAGTTCGGCCTAAATCTCACGGCCGATGATCCGGCGGTGAGCACCATCTTGAAAGAGTTGAAGGAGTTGGAGACGCAGGGTTACCAGTTTGAGGGGGCCGAGGCGTCCTTTGAGCTCCTCATGCGCCGCGCCATGGGGACCCAACGCCGTTACTTTGATCTCAAGGGCTTCCGGGTTATCAATCAGAAGGATAACGATGTTGATAGTGGCGAGGCGGAGGCCACCATCCGGCTGGAGGTGGGCGGTGAGATGGTCCATACCGCCTCCCTGGGCGATGGTCCGGTGAATGCCCTGGATAAGGCGTTGCGCAAGGCCTTGACCAGGTTTTATCCCAACCTGGCCGAGATGATTCTGGCCGATTACCGGGTCCGGGTACTGCTCAGTGAGCATGGCACCGGGGCCCGGGTCCGGGTGCTCATCGAATCGTCGGACGAGGAGAGCAGCTGGGGCACGGTGGGGGTCTCCACCGATATCCTGGAGGCGAGCTGGCAGGCCCTGGTGGACAGCGTGACTTACAAGCTGATGAAGGATGAGCTGCGCCAGAAGAAGTGAGTCGGCAAGGTTTTTCTTACTGCCCCTCACCCTGATCCTTATTCTCCTGCTTTTGTCTTATCCTGCTGTTTTTAGGCGGGATTCGGTGTCTGCTCCCGCCCAAAAGACGCGCGCTTTTCCTTTGGGCCTGGTGCGGGATCAGCCGCTGCTCTTCCATCACCCCATTGATATCAACCGGGCCGATGCTCTCCTCCTCCAGCAGCTGCCCGGCATTGGCCCGCAACTCTCCGGCCGCATCATTGCCTGGCGCCAGGAACATGGGAATTTCAGTGAGTTAAGCGATCTGCAGCGGGTAAAGGGCATCGGTCCGGCCACCCTGGCCCGTCTGCGGGCCCAAATATGCGTCTCCGAGCCCTGATTTTTTTTCTGATTACCACTGACTTTCAGCCTATTTCCCAGAGCGGGGAGGATACCAGGCCTTCTGAGGTTGGCTGAAGGTCGATGGCGATGTCCCCATTCAGCTCTAAAGCGAGCAGGGAGCTGGAAAAGGGATAAGCATTGCCGCCTGTTTGAGGGGCTAAAGCCCCGAGTTTTGGCAATGCCCCTTTTCCAGCGGAAGGCGAGCGGGCCGTAAGGCTTAGAGCTGTTGGGGTGCCCTTTCTTTTGGTTCGTTTTCTTTGGGCAAACAAAGAAAATGAACAGATTTATACCGAGGTAATAGCTGTTCTATACACAACTGCTTGTTCCTTTTTGCTTGCCCTTTATGCCCTCTGGGTAAAAAAGGAACGGAAAAAGGGTATCCCATGATACTTGCCCCTGCGGGGGGCCTTGCGCCCCTCCGATACGCCAGCGTCTCCGGTACTCAAGTCAAGTAGCAAACGGGGCTAACGTCGGCAATGGCCACTATTACGGCTGGACTGATGAGAAAATGGTTGAAAGTCGATGGTAATCAGATTTTTTTTTACTCTTCCAGCGTCACTGCCTCAACTAGGCGCCCAATGAAAAAAAACGGCGATCCGGGCAGGGCGCAGTGACGCCCTAGCTGAGTTTTGTCAGAAATTCAGCCATATCCCTTCTGATCACCCCATACTCGTCCTCACTTAGGCCCGCGCCTAACCCCACCAGCCGGGCCCGCTCCTCACTCATAAAATCATCAGGGCCATGGGCATCGGCGTTTATGGCAAGTTTCGCGCCATGTTCACGGGCCAAGCGGGCCACATGGCCGTTGGTGAGGCTGTGACCCTTGCGGCCGGAGAGCTCCAGAAAGATGCCGCGCTGGGCTGCAAGTTTGACATCCTCAACACTTATCAGCCCCGGGTGGGCCAGAAGATCAATATCCGCCTCAAGTCCGGCCCGGTTGGTGCCGGGGATAACCGGCTCCACCACCGTCTCACCGTGACAGACCACCACCTGAGCGCCCAGCTCCCGCGCCTGCCTGGCCAGGGGCGCGATGAGGGGAGGGGGGACATGGGTCAGTTCAATGCCGGGCAGCAGGGTGGTGGCGGAGTGGTGATTCAGATCGGCCGCCACCTTGACCAGGCGCGGGACGATGAGATCAAGGTTGGAGGAGTCGGCGTGATCGGTGATGGCGATGGCCTGGTAGCCCAGCACCTCCACCCGGCGCAGATGTTCAGCCGGCACCAGCTCGCCATCGCTGAAAAAACAGTGGGTATGAAGATCGATCATTTTTTTGTTTTTTTTCTGGGGTTATTGTTGATTACCGGCATGGAGAAGGGGGGAAGGCAGTAAAAATTAAAGCAGTTCTCCGCGCAGGGAGTTTTGCAGTCCCTCATTCACCCGGACCTGGACCATATCGCCCGGGCTGTATGTTACGGGGCTATGGAAGTTGACAATGATGTTGTGGCTGGAGCGGCCACTCCACTGGCCCTGGCCGGCGCGGCTCTCGCCCTCGACCATCAGCTCCAACTCCTGGCCGACATACTCCTGGTTGCGGGCCAAGGTTATCTCCTTCTGGCGGGCCTGAAAGATGGCCAGCCGTTCTTTTTTCACCTCTTCACTCACCTTGGCCGGAAAGTCGCAGGCCCGGGCCGGGGGGCGGCTGGAGTATTTGAAGGAAAAGGCGGCGTGAAAGCGCACCTGTTCCATGAGCTCCATGGTGGCCTGGAAATCGTCATCCTCCTCCCCGGGAAAGCCGACGATAATATCGGTGGTGAGGGCGATATCGGGGCAGCTATCCTTTAATCCCGCCACTAAAGAGAGGTAATCGCCCCGACTATACCGGCGGTTCATCCGGCCTAAGACCTGATCTGAACCGGACTGGAGGGGGAGATGAAAGTGATGGCACAGGTTGGTCAGGTCGCTGAAACAGGCCATGAGGGCAGGGGAGAGGTCCTTGGGATTGGAGGTGGTGAAACGGAGCCGCTCCAGCCCCGGCAGGGCCGCCACCTCCCGCAGCAGCTCGGCAAAGGTGGTGGGGGTGGCTAGACCGGTGCCGTAGGAGTTGACGTTCTGGCCCAGCAGGGTGATTTCTTTTACCCCCTGGGCGATGAGATGGCGTGCCTCACTGATGATGTCAGCCTTGCTGCGGCTCACCTCCCGGCCCCTGGTAAAGGGGACTATGCAGTAGGTGCAGAAGTTGTTACAGCCCTGCATGATGGTAACAAAGCGCTTATGACCCTGACCATGCTTCAGGTCGGGCAGGAAGGGGGGGATGCAAAAATCCTGGCGCTGGCTGGTGGCGGCCAGGGATTGGCCCGTGGTCTTGATATCATTAATGAGCTGCGGCAGCTGGTAGATGGCCTGGGGGCCAACAACCAGGTCCACATGGGGCATGCGGGCCAGCATACCCTCGCCTTCCTGCTGGGCCACACAGCCGGTGGCAACAATGCTTAAAGATGGCCGCGATTCCTTCAGGCGGCGCAGGGAACCCAGGAGACTGTACGCCTTTTGCTCTGCCTTACCACGGATGGAGCAGGTATTGACAATGACAACATCGGCCTCCTGCAGCTCAGTGGTAAGCAGGTATCCTTCCTGCTCCAGGAGCTGGACCATGATCTCCGAATCACGGTCATTCATCTGACAGCCAAATGTTTCAATATAGAGGTTCATTTTCTCACTATGGCCTAGCAGCGGGCGATCAGTAATTACTTCGAGGTTTCAATAAGTTGCAATAACAAGCTAAGGTCAAATCTTGCCCTTGGCGGCCAGGTCTGTGAGGAGCTTAAATATCTCAGCCGCCTCACTGGGACTGTAACGGAGGAGGACAATACCAGCCTTGCCATCATGGACCGAGATGATGGCAAGGTTATCATAAGCCTCCAGGATAAACTTTAGGAAATGAATGCGCCCAGGCGAGATGCGCAGGTAAAGGGTGCTGCTCTCCATTAGACGTTGAGGCAGCAGTCAAAGTCACAGATGAGATCCTTATGACTTGCCAGGACAGGTTCCACCACCTCGCTCAGGTACTCCTCGGTCTGCTCCGGGGCCCGGCCGGAAAACTCTGAACCGTCACCGATCATATCCCCCAGTTCGGCACTGGTGAAGGGGATGGCCTCATCCTCACCCAGGCGGCTGAGGAGATCATTCTCCTGGCCCTCCATCTTCACCACCTTACCGGCGGCAACCGAGTGGACCTTGACCACCTCATGCATCTCCTGGCGGCTCTTGCCCTTTTCCACGCAGGCCATGAGTATCTTCTCGGTGGCCATGAAGGGCAGCTCCTGGCGCAGGTGACGCCTTATCTGCTCGGGGTAGACCACCATGTTGGATGTAATGTTAATGTAAAGCTTTAAGATCGCGTCGGTTAAGAGGAAGGCCTGGGGCACGTCCATGCGGCGAATGGCGGAATCGTCCAGGGTGCGCTCGAACCACTGGTTGCCATAGGTGGCGCCGAAATCGGCCGGCAGGCCCATGAGCTTGCGGGCCAGACCCGTCATCCGCTCGCTGCGCATGGGATTGCGCTTGTACGCCATGGCGGAACTGCCCACCTGGCCGGCGGCAAAGGGCTCCTCCTGCACCTTGAGGTTGGAGAGCAGGCGCATATCAACGGCGAATTTATGGGCCGAGGCGCCGATTCCGGCCAGGGTCTCGGCCGTCTTCATGTCCAGCTTTCTGGTGTAGGTCTGACCGGTTACGGCGAATACCTGATCAAAACCCAATTTCTCACTCACCAGTCGGTCAAGTTCGCGCACCTTGGCGTGGTCCCCCTTGAAAAGCTCCAGGAAGGTGGCCTGGGTGCCCACCGTACCCTTGGCGCCCCGGGCCTTAATCTGCTTCTCAAGGCCCTCGATATAGTCAAGGTCCATGAGCAGGTCCTGGATATAGAGGGTGTTGCGCTTGCCCACCGTGGTGGGCTGGGCCGGCTGGTAATGGGTGTAGCCCAGGGTGGCCAGATCCTTATGGGTCCGACAGAAATTGGCCAGGTTGGCGATGACGTTCAAGAGCGCCTTCTTGATAAAGGCGAGGGCGTCACGCTGGACGATGAGATCGGTGTTACAGCCAACAAACTGGCTGGTGGCCCCCAGGTGAATGATCGGCTCGGCCGCCGGGCATTGCTGGCCATAGGCGTAGACATGGGCCATCACATCGTGGCGGATCTCTTTTTCCTTGGCCTGGGCCACCTCAAAGTTGATATCGGTCTCATGGGCCTTGAGCTCATCGATCATGTGCTGATTGATGATATCGGTGAGGCCAAGCTCCATCTCCGCCTCGGCCAGGGCGATCCAGCAGCGGCGCCAGGTCTGAAATTTGTTCTGCTCGGAGAAGATCCACTGTATCTCCGGGCTGGTATAACGGCTGACCAGAGGTTCCTGATATACTTTACGATTCATATCTAACACCTTGATATATTGTTTTTCTTGGCTGTCTTTTGACTTGTTGAGTCGGGGCTGAGCAATTTGCCCCGAGGCCGCTGGCAATTTTTTTAAGAGCAGGTGGCCTGGGCGCTGATCGTCATTTTCATGTTTAAAGAGACTTGTCAGTGGCATGAAAAGATTAAAAAAATCTTTAACCGATTTTTTTAATCTTTTCATGACCTATTGCTGGCCAGGGGGGAAAGAGGAGCCCGGCCCGGGGAGTCTCATTAGCAGATATTAACAATGTCGCATAATATATATTATGTAAAATTATATATAAATACGTGTATTCAACGCGATGGGTCGCATCGGTAACACAACACATCGACGCCCCTATTTTGTCAGGCTGGGGCCAGGTGTTTAATTAAAAGTTGGACGGATGTTTGGCCCCGGAACCGGTTGCGTTGCAACTCAAAACAGGCCAGGACATTTTTACTATTCTCCAGGAAGCCTAAGTCATGCCCCTGGCAACGGAACCAGATGGCCCGCAGGCGCTCATTGCCAGCCTTTAGTTGCAGCATGAGATGGTTTTGTTGCTCACCCACGAAGCGCTGGCTGATTATCTCCATGCGGGCCTGAAAGCATGGCGTGGCAAAGTGCTGGCCAAAGGGAGCCAGCTGGTCAAGCTCATCTATGGTGGCCAGGGTCATAAGCTCCGGGGCTAGAGATCCGTCTGTGACAATTAGCGTTTCGGCCGGGGTGTCCCCCAGGAGTTTGGCCGCAAGCCCGGTTGCCGCCTGCCTGAAACTGGCGAGATCAGGCAGGGCCAGTTTCAACCCCACTGCCGCGGCGTGGCCGCCAAAGCTCAGCAGAGAGTCGTCTAGCGCGGCCACATCCGCCAGCATGGCCCGCAGGTCGAACCCTGGCACACTGCGGCCCGAAGCCTGTAAGGTCTCGCCGTCTGCCATGGGGCTGGCGACAATGGCCGGCCGCCTATACTGCTCCACCAGGCGGCTGGCGATAATGCCTAAGATGCCGGGATGAAAGCTGGGATGACTGATGACGATGATGGCTGGCACCTCTGCCAGCTCCCCAACCCATCTGGCGCAGATCTCCATGGCCTGCTGCTCCACCTCCTTGCGCTCCCTGTTAAGGTTTTCCAGCCGAGCCAAGGCCTCTTTGGCCTGGGCCCGGTCGGCAGCGAGCAAAAATTTGGCCGCCCTTTCTGGTTCGGCCATCCGGCTGGCGGCATTGACCCTGGGGCCGATCTGAAAGGCAAAGTCCTGGCAGCCAAGCTCGCCCCGGGACTTGCCTAACATACTAGAGGCTGCTCCCCAGCAGGGCCGGCCACCACTCTGGCAGCCGCGCAAGCCAGCGGCCACCACGGCCCGATTAACCGGGCTCTGGAGGGACATGGAGTCGGCCACCGTACCCAGGGCAACGTAATCAAGGAGGCTGCCAAGCTTGGGGCTTTTAGGTGAGAGCCTCCCCTCTTCCACCAGCATGGTGCGCACCCTGCTCATGAGCAGCCAGCAGACCAGGCAGCCGGCCAATGATTTGTCCGGGTAGTCACAGTCAAGGCGCTGGGGATTTATATGGGCGTAGGCGCTTATGGGCAGATTATTCTCGCTAAGAAGATGATGGTCCGTGACAACCACCTCAATCCCCAAGTCCGCCAATTGGGCCAGGCGCGGCTCATCGGAACTGCCGCAATCCGCGGTAATGATCAGGCTTGGCCGATTCTTTTGACCGATAATACGCTCAGTAAGCTGCTCACTTAAGCCATAACCATCCTTATGACGATGACCGACAAAACAGCTTAACAGCTCGGGATCATGGCCGAAAAAATCGAGAAAGCCATGGACCATGATCGCCTGGCTGGTGAGGCCGTCCACGTCATAATCGGTGACGAGGCCAATATGCTCCCCATCCTTGCAGGCCTGGACAATTCTCGCCGCGCCCCGGTCGCAATCAGCCAACAGGGAGGGATGGGGGATATTGGCCAGCATGGGCCGGACAACCGCTTCAACCTCCAGCGCTGAACTAAGCCGCCGGCTGATGATGTCGGCCTGCAGGGCTGAAAAACCGAGGCGCAACCCCTCCTCTGCCACCAGCCGGTTTGCTTCGCGCTCTTGAATTATGGTCATGGCTATAATTTCTCCCTGATCGCCTGGAGGATGGCCCTGTGGTCGTCCGGGTGAAACCAGCTGATCTCCGGATCACGGCCAAACCAGGTGAGCTGGCGCTTGGCGTAGCGCCTGGTGTCCCGGGCCAGGAGGCGCAGACATTCGTCCCAAGCCCACTCCCCTTGCAGGAAGTTAACCATGTGGCGGTAGCCAATGGCCTGCAGGGCCTTCTCCTGGGGCGAGTATTTTGCAAGTAAACCCTCCACCTCAGCCCGCAGACCCTGCTCCACCATGATCTCCACCCTTTGGTTAATGCGTTGATACAACTCCTGGCGCGGCCGTTCCAGGCCAATTTTGACCGCCCGATAGGCCTGCCCCCCCTGCCCTCTCTCCTGCGCCTCCCGGGCCAGAAAGGTGGACCAGGGGGTGCCGGTGGCCAGGACAATCTCCAGGGCCCGGCATAGACGCTGGCTGTCGTTGGCATGGATGCGCCGGGCCGATGGCGGGTCAAGCTCCGCCAGCTGGGCATGGAGGGTAGCATTACCAAGGCTTGCCAGGGAGGCGCGAATCCCCTTACGGATGTCGGCCGGGATCTCCGGGGCTGTGAAGATGCCATCCAGCAATGCCCGCAGGTAGAGGCCGGTGCCCCCCACCAGCAGGGGCAGATGGTCCCGTTTTCTGATCGCGCCAATGGCCTTCCCGGCATCCCGGACAAAATCACTGGCATCGTAGGGGGCGTCAGGGGGGACAAAATCAACCAGGTGATGGGGGATCTGGGCCCGCTCAGCCAGGGTGGGCTTGGCCGTGCCAATCTCCATCTCCTGATAGATCTGCATGGAGTCCATGGAGATGATCTCCGCCCCAAGCTCCCGGGCCAGAAAGAGGGAGAGCTCGGTCTTGCCGATGGCGGTGGGGCCCACCAGGGCGACTATTTTGACAGGACTTTCAGACATTTTTCGCAACTTGTCCGGCGATGTAACAGATTATCTGTTGAGCCTAACGCAATGTATTTACGAATAAATCAGCACCTAGTCACCCGTTGGGCCCCAGGGTTGTAATGGCCAATAATGTTTTTGCGGCTCAGCTGTTTTAGGAGAAAATTTTGCCGTTAATTTAGGGGCTGCCCCAAGGTAGCAACCAGCACCTAAGGGCAATTAGTTCCGTGACAGCAATTAATAATTACACTATATATCTTGTCCACTAATGAAAAAATGGCCCCCTGCCAAAAAGAGGGGCAGAATAATATCAAGTATAATCGAGGACGTAAGCAATGCCAGACCGTATTTACAACTTCAGTGCCGGCCCAGCCACCCTGCCCCAGGAGGTCTTGACTCAGGCCGCCAAAGATATCGTCAACTTCAATGACAAGGGTATCGGTCTCATTGAGATGTCCCACCGCTCACCGGAGTTCATGGCCGTGGCCAGCGAGACCGAGGCGTTGGTCCGGGAGCTGTTGGCCGTGCCGGACAACTACAAGGTCCTCTTCCTCCAGGGCGGCGCCTCCACCCAGTTTGCCATGATCCCCCTGAACCTGCTGGCCCCCGATCAGAAAGGCACCTACCTTAATACCGGAACCTGGGCCAAAAAGGCAATAAAAGAGGGGAATTTAATCGCCCAGGCCGAGGTGGCCTACTCCAGCGAGGATTCCTCCTTCAACCATGTGCCTGCCGCCGGCGATTATACAGTGGCGGAAGAGAGCCAGTACCTCTACTTCGTCAGCAACAACACGATCTACGGGACCCAGTTCCCTGAGATGCCGGAGACCAGCAAGATGCTGGTGGCCGATATGTCCTCTGACATCATGAGCCGGGAGATCGATGTCGCCAAGTTCGGCATCATCTTTGCCGGGGCCCAGAAAAATATGGGACCGGCCGGGGTTACCCTGGTGATCATCCGCGATGACCTCTTGGCGCGGGCCCCGGAAAACCTGCCCACCATGCTCCGGTACCAGACCCACGCCGACAAGGACTCCATGTTCAACACCCCGCCCTGTTTCGCCCTCTACTGCGTGGGCCAGGTGTGCAAATGGGTGAAGGAGAACGGTGGGGTTGGCGCCATGGCCCAGCGGAACGAAGATAAGGCGGCCCTGCTCTACGAGATGATTGACTCCACTGATTTTTACCGGGGCCATGCCCAGCCCGGTTCCCGCTCGCTGATGAACGTCACCTTCAACCTGCCGACCCCGGAACTGGAGGCGAAGTTTATTGCCGAGGCCGCCGCCCTTGGTTTTGACGGCCTCAAGGGGCATCGCTCCATCGGCGGTTGCCGCGCCTCCATCTACAACGCCTTCCCCAAACAGGGCGTTATCGATCTGGTGGAGTTCATGAAAAAATTTGCCAAGGCCAACTCTTAGACGGGCCAGGCCCCAGCGAACTGCATCTCTGGGTCTCGCCGTTGTTTTTTTGCCACACCCTCCTTCTGCCAGCCCCGTAACCTAAGGTATTACATTAGGCCAGCGGGGCTGGCTCTCATCTTCCCCCTCCTCGCCCCCATTACCATGCATTATCAGGGAACCGTTATCAGGCCACCCTCTGAGGCCAACTCCATAATCCTCCAGGTCACGGTGGGCTGTTCCCATAACCGCTGCACCTTCTGTGGGGCCTATAAGGAGCAGAAATTTCAGTTGAAGGAGTGGCAACAGGTGGCGGCTGATCTCGATTTCGCCGCCCACCACTGCACGAGATTAAAGCGCCTCTTTCTGGCCGACGGTGACGTGCTGATCCTGCCCCAGCATCGTCTTGTCAAGCTACTCACCCTGGTTAAGGAAAAACTGCCATGGATCAAACGCATCGCCCTGTACGCCAACGCCAAGGCAATCATGGCCAAGAGTGCGGCTGATTTGCAGGAGTTAAAGGAGCTGGGGTTGGATCGCGTCTACATGGGGCTTGAGAGCGGCGATGATCAGGTTCTGGCCGCAATCAATAAGGGCGCGGATTCGGCCAGGATGGTTGCTGCGGCCACCAGGGTGCGCCAGGCGGGGATCTTTCTCTCGGTCACCGCCCTGCTGGGCATTGGCGGCGTAACTCACTCCCGCAGCCACGCCCGGTGTACCGGCCAGGTCTTAAGCCGCATGGCCCCGAATCAGATCGCCATCCTCACCCTGATGGTGCTGGAGAACACCCCCCTCTTCTGCCAACAGCAACAGGGGGATTTTAAGCTACCGGACAACCTCAGACTGCTGGCGGAGTTAAGGGAAATTATCGCAGAGATTAAGGGGATTAACTGTCAACTGCAGGCCAACCACGCCTCAAACTATCTGCCGATAAATTGCCGTCTGCCCCGCCACCGGGAGCAGGTCATAGCCGAGATAGACGCTGCCCTTAAAGGCCGGCGGAAGCTGGTACCTGAACAACTGCGGGCCCTGTAAAAAAAAATCACTTTACCGAAAAGCCGTCCACTCTGTTGTCATTCATCATGGGCACAATGAGCAGTTGCCAATCAACCGGCAGCATTGCCAGATCGGCGCAGCCCGCCCCCAGTTTGAGACGTTGCCGCACCCTGCCCTCCTTATCCGTCCGCAGCAGCAGGCCGGCCCTGAAGTCCGTAACCCAGAAGCCGCCCTGGTGATCAGGGGCCAGGCCGTCCAGGTGGCCGCGCAGGCCAGCCAAGGGAGTAATCTTTTTATCAGCCAGCGACACCCGCAGGAGCTGACCAGGGGTAGAGCTACTTATCTCGCCCCAGCTGGCGACATAGAGGTTGCTGCCCTGGACTAACAGGCCGTTGGGCCCTGCCAGTTTGGGGGAGTTAAGCCAGCTTTTCAGTCTGCCTTTCGCGTAACGGTAAATCGTGTTGCTGAGCGTGTCCGAGATGTAGACCCGGCCCTGATCGTCAAGGGCGATATCATTTAAAGATCTGGCCCCGGGGGCCGCCACATGTCTTTTCTGGCCGCTCCGCAGGTCAATAATTACCAATTCGTCTATATCCGCCACATAAAGGGTGTCGCCGATGAGGGCCATGCCCTTTGGCCCGTTCAGGCCGGTTACCCATCTCTCATCCAGCATAACCCCATGGAGGGCGACCTTGGCGATGGTGCCGTTGCCGTCTTTGGCCAGGGGATCTCCACTACCCCCATTACTCACCAGGAGAATGCGCGGTATGGGGTCAAAGACCACTGATTCCGGGCCGGAAAAGCCGTTCACGCTCTGCCAGGCCGGCTTGATCTCCACCGGCGCTGAGCTACCAGTGGTGGCGAAAAGGATCATTGCTGCCAATATGATCAGGAGGGGAAAAAACGGTTTATTCATAGTTACACTGTTTGCTAGGGTAGTTAATAAGAGAGTCTTTTCTTTCTGATTACCAGCGGCTTTCAGCCCGTATTATCCGAGCTAAGGTAGGTGTTAACAACAGCTGGCCTAAAGTCACTGGTAATCAATTTATACTTAAAACTCTACTTGTGTGGAAAGCCATGACTCCTGCCCAGCCCAGCCAATCCGCCAAGGCGGATGAACTAAGTGACGAGACAATCTATTATAATGATTTAGCACACCATATTTCCCCTCAGTCAGCAAAAAGATCCTCCCACGGCCTGGGCTCGGAAGCGGTCCGTGGTCTCAATGTGAAGGCGGCCTTAAGCCGTGTTTCCGGCCATGAACATATCTATCTCCGCGTTCTGGCAAATTTCATGGCAAGTTACAGCGCGAAGACGGTCGCGGAACTTGTCAGCCTGGCCCAGGCAGCTGATTTCTCCGGCCTGCGCATGGCGGCCCACTCCCTGAAAGGGGTGGCAGCCACCATCGGGGCGGATGAGTTGGCCGGGATGGCTAAAGAGCTGGAAGATGCGGCGCGCGGCGGGGCCCATGATATTATCCAGCAAAAATTGCCTGCCATAGAAGAGCAACTGCTGATTATCCTGGCAAGTGTCGCTGGGATTCTTGATCAGCATAACATCCCCTACCCCAAAGATTAAGGGCATAGATCCCCTTCTATCCGGTTCATTTTTCTTTTTATCTCTAGCCCTGGCCCTGGCCCAGGGGAATCATCCGCCCCCTGAAAATAAGTCCTTTAGGCCTTGCGGTTTCCGGTCCAGCCCCTTAAGTTGAGCCGCATGTCCAACCTAACTGATCTCCGCGATTTCTCCCGCCAGCAACTCGTTGACTGGGTGGCCAGCCTTGGCCTCCCCGCCTTTCGGGCCAAGCAGCTCCTCGCCTGGCTCCATCGTCCCGGCATAGCTGATTTCAGTCAGATGACAAATCTGAGCAAGGAGTTGCGCCTGCAACTGCAGGAGCTGGCCCAGCTCAGCGAGCCAGAGGTGGCGGCCCGCGAGGTGAGCGCGGATGGCACCAGAAAGTATGGTCTTACCCTGGCCGATGGCGCCGTGATTGAGAGCGTACTCATCCCCGATGATGAGCGGCTGACCCTCTGCGTCTCCTCCCAGGTGGGCTGTGCCATGGATTGTAGTTTTTGTTGCACGGCGACCATGGGGTTCAAGCGCAACCTGACCCCCTCTGAGATCACCGGTCAGCTCCGCGTTGTCCAGGCCGATCTTGGCGCTGAAAATCGGATCCACAACCTGGTGTTCATGGGGATGGGGGAGCCGCTGGCCAACCTGGAGAATCTCCTTACCAGTCTCGATATCCTCTGTGACGATCTGGCCTATGGTTACTCCCCCAAGCGGATAACCATCTCCACCTGCGGCCTGGCGCCTAAGCTTATAGAGTTGGGCCGCCGCGCCCCGGCTGGCCTTAACCTGGCCATCTCCCTGCATGGGGCCAGTGACGCCATCCGGGAACAGCTCATGCCCATTAATAAGAGCTATAACATTGCCGACCTTCTCGCCGCCTGCCAGGCCTATCCCCTCCAGAAGAGGCAGCGGATCACCTTCGAGTACATTCTCCTGGCCGACGTCAATGACGGTGTGGCCCAGGCCCGGGAGCTGGCCCGGCTGCTCAGGGGCATCCCCTGCAAGATAAACCTGCTGCCCTGCAACGAGGCCCCGGAAATACCTTACAAGCGCCCGGGCCGGCAGCAGGTCCTGGCCTTCCAGAATATCCTGAAAAAGGCGGGCTACACGGTGCTGATCCGTTCCAGTCGCGGGGCCGACATCTCCGCCGCCTGCGGTCAGCTGGCCAGCCAGCACCAGTAATTTTTATTTGCCTCCCCATGAAGAATTTCACCCAGCCCGGTGACCGGGTCCAGAGCGTCAGCGAACTAACCAGCTCCCTGAAGGGACTGCTGGAGAGCCACTACTCCTTTGTGACCATTGTCGGCGAGATCTCCAACCTCCGGGTCCCCTACTCCGGCCACCACTACTTCATCTTGAAGGACAGCAAGGCGCAGATAAAGGCGGTGATGTTCAAGGGGCAGCTGCGCTATCTCACTAAGGGGCTGGCCGATGGCCAGCATGTCCTGGCCCGGGGGCGGATCACCGTCTATGAACCGCGCGGCGATTACCAGATCGTCATCGACAGCATCACCCCCCAGGGCGAAGGGGAACTGCAGCTGGCCATGGAACGGTTGAAGGCGAAACTGGCCGCCAAGGGGTTCTTTGCCCCGGAGCGCAAGCGTCCCCTGCCCGCCTTGATCACCAAGATCTGCCTCATCACCTCCCCCAGCGGCGCCGCCATCCACGATTTTTTAAAGGTCGCCCAGGCCCGTTTTAGCAACCTTGAGGTGGAGCTTCTGCCGGTGAGGGTCCAGGGCGAGGGGGCGGCTGCTGAGATGGTCAGGGCCATTAAGCTTGCCAACCGGCGCCATTGGGCCCAGGTGATCATCTTGACCCGGGGCGGCGGCTCCCTGGAGGATCTCTGGGCCTTTAATGATGAAGGATTGGCGGAGAGCATCGCCGCCTCCAGGCTGCCGCTGGTCTCAGCCGTGGGCCATGAGATCGACTTTACCATCGCCGATTTTGCCGCTGACCTGCGGGCCCCCACCCCCAGCGCCGCGGCCGAGATGGTGGTGGCCGACAAGGAGCAGCTTGCCCGCCAGCTTCTCCTTCAGCGGAGGCGGCTGGCCCGCGTCGTGGCGGGGAGAATAGGCCAAGGGTCCCAGATGCTCGCCTTTCATAAGGAGCGGCTGCGGGGGGTAAGGGGGACCATCAATCACCATGGCCTGCGGTTGGATCATCGCCTCCACAATCTGAGCCAGGCCATGGCCGGCGTCATTGAGCAGTATCGGCAGGGACTTAAAAGTCGCCACAACCGGTTGCGCTACAGCTCCCCTCTGGCCATTCTGCCCTTGAAACAGCAGCGTTGCCGTGAGATGCGGGGGCGTCTCGCCGCTGCCATGGCCGCCTTACTAGGCGAACAGCGGCTGCGCCTGGCCCGAAACGCCACCCGGCTGGACAGCTTGAGTCCCCTGGCCATCCTGGCCCGGGGCTACTCCCTCACCTTTGACAGTGAGAATAAAATAATCCATTCTGTGGCCCAGGTGAAAGAGGGTGATGAGATCCGCCAGCAGCTGAGCGATGGCACCCTGCTCTCCCGGGTTGAACGCGTTCGGCCTGATTAGTTAACTATTTGTTATAAGTAGCTGAAACAACAATTGTTTATCGAGGAATGGCAACCATCATGCCCCTAACCATAGCTGATATAACCCGAGTGGGACACGTCACCCGCTGGCACAGTGTCCGCACCCTGCGGGAGCAGACCCTGGCGGAACATCTCTTCCTGGTCCTCATTGTCGCCAACCGGCTGGCCAAGGACATAATGGCGGCAGACCTATCTGACAGTGACCGATTGAAGATGGTGGAGTACTGCGCCTGGCACGATACGCCTGAGCTTCTCATGGGCGATCTGCCCTCCCCTTTAAAGCGCAAGATCGAGGCTTTAACCGGCAAAGATAATCCCCTGGAGGATATAGAGCGGGAGCTTGCCCCCTGGCTCTATGAGCATAAGGCCCTGCTCAGTGAGGAGGTGCTGATCATCGTTAAGATAGCAGACCTGATTGACGCCCTGGTCTTTATCAGCCATGAGGGGCTGGGTAAACACGCCCAGGTGGTCAAGGAGGGCTTAGCGGAGTGTTTGACGGCCAAGATCAATGAGGCCAAAGAGAAATTTCCCGCCTACAGCTGGGAGACGGCGAGCCAGCTGTGTGACGAGATGCTCAATGCCGATGCCGGCAAGATAAGCTTTGAACAGGAAGGCCTATAACCCCAGAGACGGTTAACTCTCTGGATTGGGACCAGGGCCTTGCGGCCCCCGGGGGGGAAAGAGTTGCAGCAGTTATGGCACGTCACGCCTGAAGGCAATGGCCACCTGGACCTTGGCCCCGGAGATCACGTCTTCCAGCTGGAGGCCAATGTCGTCAAACTCGGGCAGGAGATCAAAGGCTTTCAGGGCCGGGGTAACCAGGGTCACCATAAATGAGATGTGTGACAGCCGGGTGACCTTGACATTTTCGCAAAGTGACCTGCTTACCGTACAGTGCAGATCGATTCTCCGGCCATCGGCCGCGGCAACCAGTAAGGTCTGCCTCTTTTCTTTATTGGCCGCCACAACGCCGAAGTCGATGCAGGCATGGGATGGCAGTAACTGGAGATCTGGGGGTGATTTATCCCCCTTCGGCTCTTGTCCTGAGGGGCTAGAGGGCGGAGGCGGAGGTGATACCGAAATAAGAAAGCCGCAGGCATCGCAGCGGAACTTAACTTCCTCTGGATTTTCTTGATCAAACTCAATGTTCTGCTGGGCCCCACAGTCTTCACAAAATATGAGCATGAATTTTTTCTTATCTCTGGCGCCTGTTTCCGCTTAGTGAACAGCCTTCCCCTTCAGTTAATAAAGGGTGGCCTTGAGAAATGAGAAGTAATATGGAGTAAGGGGGGAAGGGAGGACAATGGTCATTGTCTAACCGCCCTTCCCCCCTCGTGGTCATCTCCTTAGCCCAGCAATTTAGAATTCAGCTCTTTGATCTTAACCTCAATGAACTCGGCAACCTCACCTAACAACTCTTCTTTCAGCTGAGCAATGGAACCCAAGACATCCTCTTTTGTGTCAGCAAGGGGTTCCGGGGCGGCAACTGTTTCAGCCGACTTCTCTCCAGTTGCCTGGCGTCCTTCAAGATCAACAACCACCAACTCATGCCACTCTATAAAAGAAGAGACTGCTCGGTGCACGGCCTGACTGGCGCGGGGTAGATCGTCAGCGGCCGTTAAGATCTCGGCCAGACATTCGGTGATAAACTTCAGGCAGGCCATGGATTCTGAGATTGATTCGGCCTGCTCCCGGCCGATATAGGCCAAAACGGTACTTAGAAGATCAAGGGGAACCATGGCGGAGCTGTTGGCGGCCAGATCCTGACGCAGGCGTGACAGCTCAGAATCAATGGAGTCCAGGAGCTGGTCACCCACCTCCCACTCCACCGATAAGAGCAGCATCTGCAAATCCTCACATGGTAACGCCACCTCCTTTGCCATGTCTGGCTCAGTCGTCCCTGCCTCTACCGGTTCCGCCGCTGCCTCTAATTCAGCAGATTCACCCTCAGAAGGCACGGCAAGACCCGCAATGGCGCTGGCCTCATCCGTTTCGGCAACCAGATCCTCCGCCCCGGCAAGACCAGTATCGTCCATATCAAGATTCAGGCTGCCAACATCTCCGCCAACCGGTTCAACCTCGCTCTTTTCTTCCAGAACCAGGAGCGGCTCATCCTCAGCCGGCAACCCTTCTTCCTCTGCTGCCACCACGCCTCCGATATCAAGGGTCAAAGATTGAGCGTCGTCCTCTTCTTCGTCAAAGGAAAATTCAGGGGCCCCAGCGTCTTCTCCTTTATCCTCCAAGGTCAAGGACTGAGGGTCAGTAGCCTCTTCTTTTGGCGCCAACTCAAGGGCGGCACCATCATCGCCCTCATCGGCAAAAAAATCATCCAGGGCGGTATCCACCTCTGATGATGTTTCACCAGCTTCAGTTACACCCGGTTCATCCGCTCCTGCCAAGCTCTCCTGCTCGCCACTCCCCTGACCCTTACCATCAACAAATGCATCTAAGATGCTGAGATCAGGTTCATTGTTAACCTGGGAAGCAGTCGTCGTCTCTGCCTCCTCCTGGCTAGCAGAGGAGTCTTCATCCTCATCATCAACAAAGAATTCATCAAGATCCCCGCCAGTCTCAGCAACTGTCTCTTCATCTGGATCAACAACTGCCTCCTCAGGGGAGGGTGCGGGGGGGGATGGTTCCGGCTCGGGTGGAGTTTCTTCAGGTGCTGTCGTCGTCTCTGGTTCTTCAGGCTCTTTTTCCTGACTACCCTTTAGCTCCTTTTCCTTCTGCTCCTTGTCAAACTTGGTAATCTCGCCTTTCAACACGTTGTACTTGTTAACAAAATCAGTAACTTTGCTTGTTTTTTCATCATCTGACAGTTTCGACTCACCCACGCTCTCCTCAAGGCCTTGGAAAACCTCCCTTAACAGGCGAACGGCTCCAGGGTGAGAACGCCGCAGGGCAACCTTGGCGTATTGGCCCAGTGCCCCGATTATCTGGAGATAGATCAGCGGAATGCGCTGGTCAGACCAGGCTGAACGGAGAATCTTCACCTGCTCTTCAAGTTGGGCTATGGCCGCAACTGATATTTCCCAGTCAAGGTCCAATATGGCAGATTTCAACTGCTCCATAATCTTGGCATCACCTTCGCTTATTTGCGGTGTCACGTTCCCCTCCCTCTATAACAACTCTTTATTAATAGAATTCATGGTTAGCGAAATAACCTTTTTTAAAGTTTTCGCAACGTTATAGCCACTAATGGCACTTCCCTCAAAGGACGGCACTTGCAAATTGCTATTCAAATCCCCATCGATGGTGGCAAGGTCAAGAAGGGGAACACCCTCCTCTCGCAAATCGGACTTGTTGTACTGAAGAACAAGGGGAATGGTGGCAATATCCTTATTCATTTCAGCCAAATTTTCCTTCATCTGCTCAAGAGAACTGATATTCTTTTCCCGCATCTCCTCCTGCATATCCGCGACAAAGACAATACCATCTACGCCTTTCAACACCAGTTTACGGGTGGCATTATACTTGATCTGCCCTGGAACGGTATAAATTTGCACCTTAACATTAAACCCTTTTATCGTACCTATTTCCATTGGCAAGAAGTCAAAAAACAATGTGCGGTCACCATGGGTTTTGATGCTGACCATATTCGTTTTAATACGCTCTTTAAACTTATTATTAATATAATGAAGATTAGTTGTTTTGCCACCACGGCCAGGGCCATAGTAGACAATTTTAATCTGAACCTCCATTTTCTTCATGTTTACAAGTCCCACAATCAACAACCTCACAAAATATATTTAATTTGTCAACCTAAGGTGGCACTTATTTTATTAGTTATGACAGGTAGCTGACTTGGCATAAGCAGATATTTACTTGTTAAGGAGTATGTCATTAATTTTATTTTCATATTTACATATTAACATTCTCGATTTCCCAAGCCATTCGTTGCGTTCAGACATGATAAAAGTAAAAAATGAATGGTTTTGAACATATCTAATGAGAAAATAATGTGATTCAGTTGTCACCAGGATATCATCAGCAACCTGTTCACCCGCCATCAGTTTAATCGCCTGGTTATTTGCCTTAACAACAGTTGTCAGATAAGCAGCGGCAACACTTGGTTCAATGGTCGGATCAGTTGAATATTCTGCAATGGGCAGGCCCGAATCTATAAAAACAACTGCCGAGGCGACAAAACCGGGTAATTCCTGGGCCATCACTTCAAGGACATCGGTTAGTTGGGACATGGAAATCTCATTTAAAGTATTAAGATATTTGGACTATTTAATAATATCAAGTGTCGGAGATGAATTGAAGGCTAAATTATAATATTTTATCACCTCCCGAGAATTGCCATGGTTACCTCTCTCCAGGGAGATGAGAGCCTTTACCCTGCGATCCCCTCTCCTCGACAGAATGGCTGTGAAAAGGTATAGTTTGGGCCAAGCTGTTTAATGCCTTTACCTGACTAAGAAATATATATAGCTCTAAAATGGATAAATTGACCCTCTTATATGTGGATGACGAAGAGTTTAACCTCACCAACTTCTCTTACGCCTTCCGCGATCATTTCGACATTCACACGGCTGCCAGCAGCGAGGAGGCCTTGCAGATTCTCAATGAACTTGAAGAGGTGGCCCTTGTCGTTGCCGATCAAAGAATGCCGGGCATGAATGGCACTGAACTTCTGCAGGAGATCAGCCGGATTTCCCCGGATACGGTCCGGATTATGCTGACCGCCTATAACGATCCGCCAGATATTATTGCGGCTATCAATAAAGGCGAGGTTTACTCCTATCTCAGCAAACCATGGCATATTCCCACCCTGCAGATGGACCTTAACAAGGCGGCGGAAAGATATCGCCTCCAGGTCCAAAACAAAAAGTTGATTCGGGAGTTAAGTGAAAAAAATCAAAGCCTGCAAAAGGAACTGCACAACGGCCAGAGACTGCGGGAGGCCCTGATCCGCCGTGACATGATTCTGGGCGCGGTTAATGAAACCGCCCAAAAGCTCATCCGTTCCCGGAAGTGGCGGCCATTTACGGAACAGCTGCTGGCGCGGCTGGGGGTGGTAATGGCCGCTTCACGTATCCATATATACAGCAATTACCACGATGAACATGGCCACCTGATGGCCCGCCAGGAGTTTGCCTGGAATGCCGACGGCTATGTTAACAGCAATAGCGCGGCCATAGCAGATGACTTTGACTATGCCCGCCTGGACCTGCAACGCTGGCCAGCCTTGCTGGCATCTGGTTCCATGCTGGCTGTCACCGTTGACGAGATGCCTGCCAATGAAGCGCGGAGATTAAAGGAGATAGATATTCAGGCCATTGCCTGTGCCCCGATCAACATAAATAACAGGGTCTGGGGCTTTATCTGTGTCCAGGACTGCGAGGCAAAGAGGATATGGCATGATGAGGAGCTGGACGCGATTAAGGCGGTGGCCAGTCTTTGTGGCGAGGCCGTGCATCGGGAGGAAATTGAACAGAACCTTAACCTGCGCCAAGACCAGCTGGCCCACGCCGGTCGCCTCAATGTTATTGGCGAAATGGCGGCGGGCATGGCCCATGAAATTGATGAGGCAATGTCAATAATCAGTCTGGATGCCGACAAGTTTAAAGACTTTTTCCGTAACCAGGAGCAGGGCAGCTCAGAAATTGATATTGCCAATGACATCACCCGCCAGGTAAACAAGTCCATGCGAATCATTGAGGACCTGCGCGGTTTTGCCTCATTTTCCGACAAACATCTAAGTAACATCAACCCATACTGGCCAACCATTAAGGCGTTGTCCTTCTTTAAGGAGCAGTTCCGCCTCTTCCTCATTGAACTGGAGAATGATATCAGCGAAGATCTGCCCACCATTAAAACTGACAGCCAGCTCTACAGCCAGATAGTGGTAAATCTTCTCTCCAATGCCCGTTATGCCGTGCAAAAAAAGGCGAAGCTCAGCGCCGGCCATAAGATGAAGGTGAAAATCAGCCTGCGCCATGAGTCTCTTAACCCTGAAATTCAGGAGCTGCTGGCCGCTTATCCCATGGCCAAAGACGAAATGGAATCAGTTATCATCTTAGAGGTTAGCGATAACGGCATTGGCATGGACAGCAAGACAATGAAACTTTGCACCGAGCCTTTCTTCTCCACCAAGGCCAGTGGTGAGGGTACCGGTCTTGGCCTGTCAGTCAGCCAGTCACTGGTCGAAGACTTAGGATTCGCTTTGACCATTGACTCGACCCCTGGGGAGGGGGCAAGTTTTCAGGTGATAATGCCTGTCTATGAAGATCAGCTGACGCTGATGGCCGGCAACACCATCAAGTTTTAAGGCTATCTTGCCATATTGCCATTTCAGCCAATTACTGAGTCGCAGCAAAAAAAGAAAAATGCTCATATATCATTGATATGCAGTGTTTTTAATTTTTCACTGTTCCTTGTCTTTAAACAGGTAAGCACCCTAAAGGGCATAAACGAGTTTACGAGACTCCGAAACATCTAATTATTCAAGACAGCCTTAAGGGCTCACCCCACCCTGGCCCCACTTCCTAACAAAAAATATTGGCACATATGGTAAAACAGGGTAGGTTACGACCTCAAAGCCCAACAAACAATATGTTCAATTAGGCTTTCTTATGAAAGATATACTGGTGGTGGATGATGAGGAGATCAACCGTAGTTTTCTTGTCGATCTGCTAAGGATGCACAAGATACCGGCCTCTCAGGCCAGCAATGGCCAGGATGCCGTGGAGAAATGGCGCTTAGGCGACTATTCCGCCATCCTAATGGACATTCAGATGCCCATCTTGGATGGTTACGCGGCTACCCGGGAAATACGCCAGTTGGAAAATAAGGATAGCCGCACGCCGACGCCAATTATTGCCGTGACCGCCAACAACAGCCTTGAGGCGCGTCAGGCCTGTTTTGCCGCCGGCATCGACGACTTTGTCGCCAAACCGGTTATTATCTCTGAATTACTCCGCGTTGTCCTGCCGCTTATCCGGCACCAATAAGACTTTTTTTTACGTAACGAAACAGCTGGGAATTACGGACTCTGAAAAGAGCTATATTTCGGTAAAATCAGTGGGCGGCTTGCGGAGAAACTGAACGAATTTACCCTTTTCAATGCAGTACATATAGGCGTCTTCGGCTGAGATCCAACCGCGCTGCAGATAATCCATGATGGCGTCATCTAAGGTCTGCATGCCATACTTCTTGCCGGTCTGCATGGCAGAGGGAATCTGATAGGTTTTACCCTCCCTGATCAAGTTCCGCACTGCCGGGGTACAGATCAGAATCTCCAAGGCGGCACAGCGCCCCTGCACATCCTTTCTCTTGAACAGGGTCTGGGAGACTACCGCCTTCAGGGCATCGGCCAGGGTGGATCGTACCTGGGGTTGCTGTTCCGAGGGGAAAATTTCAACGATGCGGTCCACAGTCTTGGCGGCATTGAGGGTATGGAGGGTGCCAAAAACCAGATGACCCGTCATGGCCGCCTCCATGGCCAGGGAGATGGTTTCCAGGTCGCGCATCTCACCCACCAGAATAATATCCGGGTCCTCACGCAGGGCACCACGCAAGGCGGCGGAAAAGCTCTTGGTGTGGGAGCCAACCTCCCGGTGGTTAACCACCGACATCTGGCTTTTATGGACAAACTCGATGGGGTCTTCGATGGTGAGGATATGATCACTGCGGGTTCTGTTTGATTCGTCCACTACCGCCGCCAGGGTGGTTGATTTACCGCTACCGGTGGGACCGGTTACCAGGACCATGCCCTTGGGAAGTTGGGAGAGCTTGCCGACAACCGATGGCAGGTTAAGATCTTTGACCGTTTGGATATCGCTGGGGATCTCGCGGAAAACCGCCCCCACCCCATACTTCTGTTGAAAGAGATTGCCACGGTAACGGGCCAGGCCAGGGATCTCATAACCAAAATCCACATCGCCGGTCTCCTCAAAACGCTTGGCCTTCTCCTCGGTGATGATCTCATAGACCATGGCCTTAAGCTCATCGTTCTCAAGCACCTTATATTTAACGCGTTCAATATCGCCCCGAATTCGCAATATCGGCTTTTGACCCGCGACCATATGCAAATCAGAGGCGCCCTGCTCGTTCATCAACTTAAAAAAGGCATCAATCTGTGCCATAACCCATATCTCCAGCTGTTTATATGAAAGTTGCTTTGGGGGACCGGTTCACTGTCCAGTGAACTTAAATACGGTGCAGTAGTAAAAAAGACTCAAATGGGGCCAAGAAAAGAGATCACGACCTGTTATTATTCACAACATATTAATATAACATATATTATCTTGCCAATTAAATTGTGGTGGCGAAGCTGAGACTGGCCCGTTGGCGCAGACCATGGCCGCTTTGATCAGCGCGGATCATCCTCCGACATAGGCCTTGCGTAGCCGCACCTGAACCAGTAGGATATCTACCTATTTGTTCCACCCCATCTTCAGCTCTGTTTTGTAAATTACAACAAAGTCCCAGAGTGTAAAACAACTATCCTTAACGGGGTGCGCTTTCGGCAAATAGGGAGATCATGGATTTCGTTGACCTGCACTGCCATTCCACCTATTCAGACGGAACGTTCAGCCCCACGGAACTGGTGGATCAGGCCAAGAAACTGCACCTGGCCGGCCTCGCCCTCACCGACCATGACACCGTCAGTGGGGTTGCGGAGCTTCTTCACCATGGTCGACAACAGGGGTTGCAGGTTATCTCCGGAGTGGAACTGAGCGCCAACCTCAAACAGATGCCACTCCATATCTTAGGTTATGGTTTTGACCATAGGGATGAGAAACTCCTTGCCGGCCTGGGAAAAATCCAAAGTGATCGGAGAGAGCGCAACCTCGCCATCACCCAAAAACTGCAAGATCTTGGCATGGCCTTAAGCTATGCCGATATCGAGGCCATAGCCGGAGGTGGCCAGGTGGGCAGACCCCATTTTGCCACTTACCTGGTCAAAGAGGGGCGGGCCAGCAATATGCAACACGCCTTTGATCTATTCTTAAGGGGCAAGAGGCCCGCCTATGTGCCCCGAACCCCCTTGGCCGCTTCCCAGGCCATTACCATGATCAACAGGGCTGGCGGTCATGCCATCCTGGCCCACCCCGGCACCAGCAAAAAACCATGGCCAGAACTAGTGAAAATCATTAACATTCTTCTTGACTTTGGCCTGGCGGGGGTGGAATGTTACTATCCCACCCACTCATCCGCCTTTTGCCGAAAATTACTCGACTACTGCCAGGAACATAAGCTGCTTGTCACGGGTGGCAGTGATTTTCATGGTGACATTCGGCCTGGCACGCGACTGGGGGCCACCTCCCGGAAACAGCAGACACCCCTTGCCGCCTTAACGAAATTATCCTTGGCCCGCAAGTCCCCAGGCAACTGCCAGGCCTAAGGCAAAAATTCATAGGCAGATAATACTCATGAATACCCTGCTGGTTGTCGACGACGAGCCAAATTACCTGATAATCCTGGAAGAACTCCTGCAAGAGGAGGGGTTTGAGGTTTTCACCGCTGAAAATGGCCAGAAGGCTCTGCAGATCATCGCCGATACGGATCTCGACCTGCTCCTGACAGACATGCAGATGCCGGGAATGAATGGCATGGAGCTGTTGCAGGCGAGCAAAGAGTTAAACAGCCAGTTGCCAGTTATCATGATGACCGCCTACGGTGAGGTGGCAAACGCCGTGGCAGCCATGCAGGCCGGGGCCTTCAACTTCCTGACTAAGCCCTTCAACAATGACGAACTGCTGGCCAATATCAACAAGGCCATTGAGCACTACTCCCTGCTCCGGGAGAACAGCAGGTTACGCAATGAGGTCAATACCAGAACAGATTTCTCCGGGATGGTTGGTAAAAGCCGGGCCATGCAGCAGGTATACAGCCTCATCGAAAAGGTGGCCCCCACCACCACCTCAGTTCTCATCACCGGCGAGAGCGGCACTGGCAAGGAGCTCATCGCCAAGGCCATTCATTACAACAGCAGCCGCGACCAGGCCCCTTTTATCTCGGTAAATTGTGCCGCCCTGCCTGATTCCCTGCTGGAAAGCGAGTTGTTTGGCCATGAAAAAGGGGCCTTCACCGGGGCAATCACCCTGCGCAAGGGACGTTTTGAGAGGGCGGATGGCGGCTCCCTTTTTCTCGATGAGATCGGGGAGATGCCCTTACAACTGCAGTCGAAGCTTCTCCGGATCATCCAAGAGAAGACCTTTGAGCGGGTGGGAGGTTCCTCAGAACTCCAGGCCGATGTGCGCCTGATCACCGCCACGAACCGGGATCTGAAAGAAGAGGTTGAACAGGGGCGCTTCCGGGAAGACCTCTACTACCGGCTCAATGTCCTGCGCATCCATGTCCCCCCGTTGCGGGAACGAATAGATGATATCCCCCTGCTTACCACCCATTTCATTGCGAAATTCACGGCCCAGATGAACAAACAGGGTTTGAGTATCTCTGATGAGGCGATCCGTTTCTTAACCAGCCTCCCCTGGGACGGAAATGTGCGCGAACTGGAAAACACTATTGAACGCGCCTCCATACTGTGCAACAATAATCAAATAAAACCAGAAGATGTACAACCAGACAGCATGACAGATGCCCATCGCCCCGACCTGGTTGCCGACTTTAATGCCGATGATATCCTCCAGTCAGAGGTTCGGCTGCCGGACATCTTAAACGCCTTGGAGGAAAAGATGTTAACCAGGGCCCTGGAAAATGCCGATTTCATCCAGACCAAGGCAGCCCACAGCCTGGGCATCACCAAGAGCCTGTTGCAGTATAAGATGAAGAAGTTTGGCCTAAAGAAGAAGGCAAAACGTGGTTCAGGGGGCAATAAATGAGCCCTTGCGCCACGGATTTTTAGCTGTTTTCTTTAGAAAATTCACGATCATGCCCAGGAGCCGTAAGGATTTTTAGCCATGGACCCTTTGCCCATTTTCCTCACCATTGCCTCGCTTAGCCTCATAATACTTTTAATTTTTCTAGTCCCCTTTCTCAGGCAACTCCAACAAACGGCGGCCAGCGCCAACAGCTTATTTAAAAAAGTTGATGAGGAACTTGAGCCTCTCCTGGGCACGATCAACGAGGCCGTGGAAGAGGTAAACGCCCTAGCCGCCAACCTGAACGATAAGATTGACCAGACTGACCTGGTCATAGACCGGGCCAAGGAGGCCAGCGATATTGTCCTCCACACAACCCAGCTGGTCCAAACTAAGATAGCCCCCCTTCTGATAAATATTGCCGGCCTGAACGCCGGCTTGCAGGGTTTTGCCCGTTTTTTCCGCAAAAAATAGCCCCTGAATACTTTCTGTTCGACCTTGTGTGATAAATGTTTTCGCGAATCTTGAAATATCTTGCCGCCTTGGCCTTCCTGGCCAGCAGGAGGCGGCCAATGGAAAAAAATTACAGCCCAGGCAATTGACATTCCCCCCAAAGATGAAGAGATTTTTTTAGTAACTCTTTTTCTAAACCAGACACCACTTAACAACAAACGCTCCCGAGAAATTAGCCAGGAGGAGAAACGATGGATAAAGATAATGGCAGCGGAGGCTCCCTGCTCACATTTTTAACCGGCACCATTATTGGCGCCGGTCTTGCCCTGCTTTACGCTCCCAAGAGCGGTCAAGAGACCCGAGAGATGATAACGGACTACGGTAATGACATAAGGGAGAGGTCAAGACGGGTTCCAGACAACATGCGGGACTCCGCCGACACCATGATTGATCAGGGCCGGGACTTAATTGATCGCGGCAAGACCTTCATCAGTCAAGGTAATGAAATGGTGGAGCAGGGAAAGACTTACCTGGACGAGAAAAAGCAAAACCTGACCGATGCCATTGAGGCGGGTAAAGAGGCGATGATCAAGGAAAAGGAGGAGTTGTCCGCCTCCATGGCCACAGAAGAATAGACAAGGGGTTGGATGAAAAAATAGAAAAGGCATCATAAACCCCATAAAAAAAGCCCCCGGTGATATACCGGGGGCTTTTTTTATGGGGCTGAATAAAGAACTGTTAAGCTACTTAGACCGCCTGGGAAACCGGGGCCGGAGAGCAGGGCGGGACCAGAAAGGGCAGGATCTTCTTGCCGGCCGCCAGGGTGGCAAGCCTAACCTTATCAAGAACACTTTCCCGGCCATCTTCACTGTAGTCCACTAACTGCCAGGAGTCAGGGTTGGCCGCCAGGGCCTCCATGAAGGCGAGATGTTGGGTGTGTCCACCCTTATAGGCCTGGACATGGCCAAGAATGGGGCAGCCTAACAGGGTAAGGTCACCGATGAGATCCAGCACCTTGTGACGGGCAAACTCATCGCCAAAACGTAAGCCCTCTTCATTGACCACGCCATTCTTGTCAATTACCACCGCATTATCAAGGGAACCGCCCAGGGCCTTGCCATGGGCCCGGAGATATTCAACCTGCTCCAGGAAACCGAAGGTTCTGGCCCTGGAAATCTCCTTCAGATATGAATCGGGTTTCACCTCAAGGGTGTAACGCTGGTCTTTAATGACAGAATGGTCAAAATCGATACGGCAGGTAACCTTGAAGCCCTTATGGGGAGAGACCCGCACCTCACTGTCGCCCTGGCGATAAACCACATCCTTGACAATTTTCATCATCAGACGACTGGCGTGCTGCTTACGGCGATTACCCTTGAGCATTCTGACAAAGGGAGCGGCGCTGCCATCCATGATGGGCACCTCGTCGCCGTTAAGCTCCACTATGGCATTGTCAATCTCAAGGCCTGAGAGGGCTGAGAGTAAATGCTCAGTGGTACCCACCAGGACATCATCCTGGCTCAGGGTGGTGGCCAACTGGGTGTCGTGCACCTTACACATCGAGGCTGGGACAATGGGCTTCTCGGCCCGATCAACCCGGACAAAACGTATTCCATGATTTACCGGGGCAGGCTTGATGGTGAGTTTAACGACCTTACCCGAATGTAGTCCTACACCGGCAAATGTGGCTTCTTTACTTACGGTATGCTGGCTCATATCGCTGCCTTCCACTTTGCTGCCACCTCTAACTTCCAGCGGCAGCCATATTTTTTTACTTTCGATAAACCAAAAAACATAACAAAGAAAACTGTTTAACTGACTGGCTATAATCAAAGCAATTTATGTGCCACAGGGAAAGAAGCTGGGATGTTTGAAGGGAAAACACAGTAATTCAGATACTTATATGGCAACTACAGGTCTGGCTGGTTGAAAGTTCATTGTGGGCAAAAGAGCACAGACCTGGCATGCCCAGGAAATAACGGGTTATTTTGCCACAGTTGCCAGTTGCTTCCTGACAAACATATCAAAGTCCCCGGCCACCCTCATCTCCATGCGCAGGGCAAAGATGGGCAAATCCAGACGCATACCGCGCAACTTGACAATATCCTTTTCCGTCGTAACCAGGGCCTGGGCCCCGGCCTTTTTAGCGCGATCCACCAGAGAGTGCAGTTGCCGCTCAGAATAATCATGGTGGTCGGCAAAGGCCTTAAAAAAAAGAACATCAAGGCCCGCCATTTCCAGACTCTTTTGAAAGTTACGGGGGGAGGCCAGACCGCAGAAGGCACCACAGGGGAAGGAGCCCACCGGTATGGCCTGGTCGCCTTGGGCCACCAGGCCAACCGGTTCATATGAGGCCTGAAAGGCCGGGGTGGACGGAAAGCGTTTCTCCAGGGCAGCCTGCTGGGCTGCGGCCAACTGCTGATTATCCTCATCCACACAGGTGAGGACAAAACAACTGGCCCGCTGCAAGGCGGCCAGGGGTTCACGAAGATCGCCACCGGGAAAGATGCGGCTGTTGCCCATAAAGGTATCCACCTTGAACAGAACAATATCAAGGTCACGCCTCAAGGACAGGTGCTGAAAGCCGTCATCAAGGATAATTACCTCTGCCCCCAGGACATCAACACCATAACTTGCCGGCTTTATTCGTTTCTTACCGGTCAAAACAGCCACGCCGGGCAGTGAATGGGCCATGAGGTTTGGCTCGTCACCGGCCTTTCTGGCATCAAGAAATATCTGCGAGCCATCAGAAACCACATTTACCTTTTGCCGCGCCTTGCCGCGGTAACCACGACTGACCACGGCAACCTTCATCTGGTCGGCCAACAGGCGGGCCAGGTAGATTACCATTGGCGTCTTACCTGTGCCTCCCAGGGTCAGGTTGCCCACACTGACAACCGGCACCCGCACCTGGTGACGCCTGAAGAAATTTTTACTATAGAGGGCGGCCCGGCTGGCCATGAGACCGGCATAGAGAGGGGCAAGGGGCCGGCCGAAAAAATAGAGCAGCTTGGGGGAATCAGGATTAATGGTGGTTTTCTTTGTCATATTGCCCTTCCCTCTTTATTTTCTTAAAGACGCGGATTCAAGGAGCCTGGCTATGGCTTCCAGATGGCGGTTGGTCACGCCCTGGCGGCTGATCACAAATGCATGGGCCAGCTTCCCACCCTGTTGCCGCAACTCTTCGTCGGCCAGCATATCATGCCACAGTTGGCGCAACTCAGCATCAGTGGCGACCTGAACGGCTCCACCGAAGGCCAGCATATCATGGCTCAGATCGGCAAAATCTTCCATGTGCGGACCAAAGGAGACAGGGCAGGAGAATATCGCCGCCTCCAGGGGGTTATGGCCGCCAGCGGCGACCAGGCTCCCCCCCACGAAAACCAGAGAACCCTCCCGGTAATATTGGGGCAACTCACCCATGGTATCGACAATTAATAGATCAGCCCGCCCTTTCTGGTCACCAGCTTGTTCCTGGTGGGAACGACGGGAGGGGTTCAGCCCCCTGGTCCGGGCCAGGGCCGCGACCTCGGCCCCCCTCTCCACGTTGCGCAGGGCCAGGACCAGAAAGATGTCATCATAAGCGGTTCGCAGCTGCTGGTAACAGGCGATCAGCTCCTCCTCCTCGCCACGGTGGGTGCTGCCAGCCACCAGGATCCTTTTGTTGTCAGGGAGGCCCAGGGCGCCCCGCCCCGCCCCCTTCTCCGCCGCCATCTCAGGCATCAGGGCATCAATTTTCAGGTTGCCGAAGACAACCACCCCCTCGGCCGGCAGGCCAAGATCAACCAGGCGGGCGGCGTCGCCCTTGGTCTGCATGGCCAGGAGCCTGAAATTACCAAAAAGGAAACGAAAGAAACCGGCAAACCGCTGGTAAAGGTCGAAGGTGGTGGCGGACACCCGGCCATTGACCAGCAGGGCGGGAACCTTGCGGGCCGCGGTGAGAGCCAAAAAATTTGGCCAGAAGTCGGTCTCCACCTGAACGTAAAGATCGGGCCGGATCATCGTTAGAAAATGGCGAACCACTAAGATGTGATCCAAGGGGAAGGCGACAAACAGATCCACCTGCGCTCCCAACCGTTGCCGGGCGTGTTCGGCGCCGCTGCGGGTGGTGGTGGACATGATAATCTGCGCCTCAGGGTAGCTCTTGCGTAAGCCTCGGACCAATGCTACAACAGAGGCCACCTCACCCACGGACAGGGCATGAACCCAGAAGCGCTGGCCCGTCGTGGGCGGCCCTATTTTTCGCAGCTCTTTACCCAGGCCGAACCCTAACCGCCCCTTTATTCTGCCCCGGTACTTAGGGGTGACCAGGACCAGGACCAGGGCCAAGGGCCAGAGGACGAGCAACAATAAATTCTGGATAATATTGTAAATAATTAGATAAGCCAATGAACATCATCCTCTTTGCCGATCATGAAAACAATAATGGCAGGCTGGTCTTGAAGGGCCGGCGGGCCCGGCATATCATTAAGGTTCTCCGGGCCAGGGTTGGCGATAGCCTGAAGACCGGTCTTGTCAACGGTCCCTGCTTCCCGGCGACAATTATTAATATTGATCCGGGGCAGGTTACCATGGCCTTGGGAGGGCCAGAGCCGCCTCCCGCCGAAACGGCGGGGTGCCGGGATCTTATCCTCGCCCTGCCCCGGCCCATCATGCTGAAACGGATCTTAAGTCAGATAGCGACCCTGGGGGTGGAACGTCTCTTTATCATCCGCTCCAAGCGGGTGGAAAAAAGTTTTTTTTCCGCCTCCCTGCTTTGCCCCGAAAAGATCGACCAGCGCTTGCGTCAGGGGTTGGAGCAGGGCGGCCATACCAGACTGCCCCAGGTCCAGATCTTCAAGCGCTTTCTGCCCTTTGCTGAAGATTTTCTGCCCACCATAATCCCAGACTACCAACACCATCTCCTGGCCCACCCCCACACCAGCGCGGGCCTGGCCGCGGCTTTTGCCAAAAAGGGCCACGGAAACCGGAGCCTGCTGGCCATTGGCCCGGAGGGGGGCTGGGTGGATTTCGAGGTGGACTGCCTGGCCAGGCACGGCTTCAGTCCTTTTCAAATGGGGCCCCGCATCCTAAGGGTGGACAGCGCTGTCCCGGCCCTCCTCTGTCAGCTGGACCTGCTCCATGAGATGGCGGGCCAACCGTCTCCTTTGCCCCTTGGCGGCAATGGCAAAGGGGCGGGCCCAGCTGATTAATTAACCGGCCTTAGACAACGAGGCCAACCGCTGCCGCAGCTTAAGCACAATCTCGCTAAACTCCCTCACCCCGGCGAAATGGAGGCAGGCGCCATAGGTCAAGGCCCCGCTGGCAACCGCGCCCACCACCAGCAACAGCTGCAAGAAAACTCCCCCCTGGAGCAACGGCGCCAGGAAGTGACCATAAAGGGCGAGCCATAATCCCATGGCAATGGCGGCCATAACCGCCTTTGCCACCCCTGTGGCTATGTAGCGCAGGGGTAGAGAGCCCAGGCGGCCATGGAGCTTAAAGAGCAAAAAGGCGAGGTTGGCTATCAAGGCCCCTGAGATGGAGAGGGCTATGGCCCGATGGTCAAAATATTTCACCAGCTGGGAGACCAGGGCCAGGTTAATGGCCACAGCGATGAAACTGCCAACCACAGGTACCCTGGTATTGCGCAGGGCGTAGAAGACCGGCACTGTTACCTTTACCGCCGCATAGGCAAAGAGGCCAATGGCATAGAAGCGCAGGGCCGCCGCGGTCTGCCTGGTGTCTTCCGCGGTGAAGCGGCCATGCTCAAAGATAAGGGCGATTATCGGTTCGGACAACATCCATAAGCCCACGGTGGCGGGTATGGCCAGGCAGAAGACCATGATCAGGGCAGAGCTGAACGTCTCCCGCAGGGAATCGATGTCGCCCTTGGCGGCATAACGGGAGATAAGGGGCAGGCTGGCCATGGACAGGGCCACCCCGAAGAGTCCGATGGGCAGCTGGACCAGACGGAAGGCGTATTGGAGCCAGGAGAGACTGCCCTCGCCACAGGCGGAGGCGTAGTTGTTGTTGACAAAGATATTGAGCTGGGTGGCGGACAAGCCCACCACGGCCGGACCCATCAGCAGCAGAATGCGGCGCAGACCAGGATCAGCGAGGTCCAGCCGCGGCCGCAGACGGAAACCGACGGCCTTAAAACTTGGCAACTGACTGAAGAGCTGCAGGCCCCCGCCAATCAGGGTGCCAATGGCCATGCCGACAATGGCCGGCTGCCCCAGACGGTGGAGGATATAGGCGCAGGAGAGGCCCCCGACAATGGAGCCAAGGTTAAAGAAGCTGGAGGCCAGGGCCGGGACAAAGAACCTGCCCTTACTGTTTAAGCCCCCCATAACCACGGCCGACATGGAGATAAACAGGAGAAAGGGAAACATGATCATGGTCAGCTGGCTTGTCAAGGCCACCTGACCAGCAACAACCTCATACTCCTCCTGGACCATGAGGCGGACAATATCCTCGGCAAAATAGATGCCCAGCAAGGTGAGAAGGCTCAAGAAAACAGCGAAAAAGGTCAAGACATTATTGGCCAGGCGCCAGGTCTCCTTCTCCCCCTTGGTGGCGTCATAATCGCTGAATACCGTGACAAAGGCGGCGGAAAGGGCCCCCTCGCCAAAGAGATCCCTGAGAAGGTTGGGGATGCGGAAGGCGACAACAAAGGCGTCATAGGCGTGGCCGGCGCCAAAGAAGATGGCAAAGACCTGTTCCCGGATCAACCCCAGTACGCGGCTGCAGAGGACGGCAGCGCTGACCAGGCCGGCGGACCGGGCTATCTTGGCGGTATTTTCGGAGGCTTGGCGCATAAGTTCAGGCTAACTTCTTGATTTACAAAGAACAAAATAATAAGATAATATTTCTTAAAACAACGCCTTACCTGACAATCACGGGAGTGCAATGCCCGGGTTTGCCTAGCAAACCGACCAGCGGTTCCACCCCCTGTCAGAGAGACAACTCCTGCGGGTTTAATGAGCAAAGTATGAAGCGACATGTTATTTGTTTCAGCTCAAGGCAGGAAAGGCCATTCGCGTAATTACGATCCACGAATACTCTGGCACTTAATACCAAGAAAAAGACTAATTTGCCATTTCATAATCCACTCCCCTCCTGGTTCACGGGCGGGGCTAACAGGGGAATAAACTCATGGGGCAAAAGATCAGAAACGTCATCCTCTTAGGCCATACCGGTTCCGGCAAGTCATCGCTTACCAAGTCCCTGCTGCAGGCGATGGGGAAAGATGTCAATCGGGCCGAGCTCAAAAAAAACACCAGATCGACCTTCTTCTCCTGTGAACACCAGGATGATGCGCTGGTTCTAATCGACACTCCCGGCAACGATAACTTCTGCCACGACAGCATGATAGCGGCCCATATCGCCGACAGCGCCATCCTTTCCATCTGCGCTGACGAGGCCCATTCCTTTCAGACAGAAAAGGCGGCCCAGCTCATCCAGCTCTCCACCATGCCCGCCATCATCTTTATCAACAAGATGGATGTGGCGGAGGCGGATTTCTCCGCCACGGTGGCGGCAATCAAAAAAAATATCATCCTGGACCCGGCCCTGATCTTTCTCCCCATTGGCAGCGGCCCTGACTTTCAAGGGGTAATCGATGTCATCAATGAAAGGGCGATCTATTTCAGTGAAAATGGCGCTGTCCGTCACGACACCATCCCGCCGGAGCTGGCCAGCGAGGCGTACCTGGCCCTGCAGAAGCTGATGGAGCAGGTGGCGGAGACGGACGACGAGCTCATAGAGGAGTTTCTCGAGGAAGGGGAACTTGACATCGTTGACCTGAAATACAGCCTGGCCAGGGCCGTGGCCAGTTGCGCCCTGGCCCCGGTACTGCCTGGGGCCGCGAAAGGCAGTCTGGGTATCGGCACCCTCATTGAGATGATAAACAATCTCTTCCCCCCCGCGCCTTCGGCCGACTCCCCTCTTCTGGCCCAGCTCTTCCGCCATGAGAACAGCAGCGAGCATGGGCCCCTGCTCTACTGCAAGGTTAAACAGGGCACCTTAAACAAAGACACCTTTAATATCTCGCGCAAATGTCCTGAACAGATAAAAAAGATCTTTATCCCAGACGGAGACGACTTAGCGGAGACCGACAGCCTCACGGCCGGGATGATAGGCGCCTTAAGTGGTCTGCGTTACAGTGGCCCCGGGGACACCATTGCCAGCCTGGAAGATATGGACCCGTTGGCGGAGCTGCCCAGCCCCCCTCACCCCTCCACCACCTGCTCGGTCCACAGCGCGGAGACGGATATGGAGGCGATGTTCACGGCCCTGGCCATGGCCATTGCCGAGGACCCTTCCCTGCAAGTGGCCCAGCAACCCCAGACCGGAGAGACCCTGCTTTCCGGCCAGGGCCGTCTGCACCTGGAAACGGTATGCCAGCAGATCAGGGACAGACATGGTATTGAGCTCCACCTGACCCTGCCCCAGATCCCCTACCAGGAGGCAAACTCATCTCCAGATAATAATAACAAGATGCTGGAACCAATAATGAAACTGACCATCGACCTGCCGGTTGACAGTGTGGGTCAGGTTATCCGTGACCTGAACAACCGCCGGGCCAAGGTTATGGAGATGAAAAGCAGGCCTGGCAATGAGACGATAATCAGCCAGGTTCCCATGGCGGAGATCCTCGAATATGGGGCGGATCTGGCCCAGCTCAGTGACGGCCGGGCCACCTTTACCACCGACTTCTCCCATTACGAACAACTCCCCCCCCACCTTGCCAGCCATATCAGCGCTGGCCCCTCATGAGCCAGATAGACCAGATCTTTCAATGCGGAATTCTTACCCTCAGTGACAAGGGCGCCCGGGGTCAGCGGCTGGACACCAGCGGACCCCAGCTGAAAGAGCAGCTCAGTGGCGGCGGGCCATTTGTCATCCGCCGCCAGGCCATCATCAGTGATGACCTGGAGTCCATTGCCGCCACCCTGCGCGACTGGGTGGACAACGACAAACTGCAACTCATCCTCACCACCGGCGGCACCGGGGTCTCCCCCCGGGACAACACGCCCGAGGCAACCAGAGCAGTTCTTGAGCGTGAGGTGCCAGGCATTGCCGAGGCGATGCGGGCCGAAAGCCTTACGAAAACGCCCCACGCCATGCTGTCCCGCGGCGTGGCTGGCATTCGCAAGGGCTGCCTGATCATCAACCTGCCCGGCAGTGAACGGGGCGCCCGGGAAAACCTGGCCGTTATCCTGACGGCCCTGCCCCACGCCATCGCCAAGATCTGCGGTTGCCAGGTCGATTGCGGTTGAAATCACCATGCCCCCCCTCCCCCCCTCCCCGCGCCCAGGCCTAAACGGCGAATGGCAGCAGCTCTTCCACGCCATCCAGGATCCGGTCATGGTGGTGAGGCCGGACGGGATCATCATCGAGGCCAACCCCGCTACCTTACGCGCCGCCGGCAAAAAGCGCTCAGATGTGATTGGCCAGGGGATCTGCAAGATCATCCACGGCGGCCGCTGGCCCCACATCGAATGTCCTTTGGAGCAGTTTCTCACCACCTGCCGGCCCAAGGTGGAGGAGACCAGGCTGCCAGGCTTAGGCGGCGAATATATCCTCACCGTCACGCCGGTCAAGGATAATGACGGCACCATCAGTCGCCTCATGCTCATTGCCCGGGAGCTTAGCGTGGATGAACGGCGCAAGGAGGACTCCATGCGCACGGCCCAGCTGGCCGCCTTAGGCGAGTTGGCCGCCGGGGTGGCCCATGAGGTAAACAATCCGATCAACGGCATTATTAACTTCGCCCAGATCCTCCTCGATGACGCCGGCCATGACTCAACGGAGGCCGAGTTGCTGGAGAAGATAGTCCTGGAGGGGGAACGGATCGCGGCCATAATCCATAACCTGCTCTCCTTTGCCCGGGAGGGCAATGATGACCGGGAACTGGTGAGTCTAGCGGCGGTGGCCCGGCAAAGCCTGGCCCTGGTGGCGCACCAGCTCAGTAATGACGGGATAGAGGTGGAGGTTTCCCTGCCGGAGGAGGGCCTAAACATCCAGGCCAACTTCCGGCAACTGCAACAGGTCATCCTCAATATCCTCAGCAACAGCCGTTACGCCTTAAACGAGCGCTTCCCGGGCCAGGACAGGCAGAAAAAGATAGAGATCAAGGGGGCCGCAATGGCGGGAGAGGAGTCTTTCTGCCGTTTAGTGATAAAAGATTTTGGCACAGGAATCCCCCAATCCCTGCTGGAACGGCTTTTTGAGCCATTCTTCACCACAAAGGCGGCCGGTCTGGGCACGGGCCTGGGACTGAGCATCAGTTATGGTATAGTTAAAAAATTTGGCGGCGAGATGCACCTTAACTCCCGCCTCAACCAATATACCGAAGTGATTATTGATTTTCCCCAGGCCGCAATAGAGACAAAGAAAAAATGAATAAAAGCGAGGCCAAGATCCTCATCGTCGACGATGAGGATTCCATCCGCCAGACATTCGCCATGTTCCTCAGCCGCGAGGGGTATGGCGAGATCCACACCGAACCCAGCCTGGAGCGGGCCTTAAAGGCCATCGCCCAGACCGACTTTGACCTGATCATCAGTGACATTGTCATGAAGGGGACCCGGGGCACCGACCTGTTACGGCAGATCAGGGAAACCGGCCTTAAATGTCCGGTGGTGATGGTAACAGGTTTTCCAAACCTGGAGACGGCGGCGGAAGCGGTGCGTTACGGCGCCTTCGACTATATCGCCAAGCCGGTAAACAAAGAGACCCTGCTCCGCTTTACCCGCCAGGCCCTGCAGCACTGGGAACTGGAGAATAAAGCCAAGAAACTGCAGGAGGAAAATGAGAAATACCGGCGTTACCTGGAAACAGTCTTCCGCTCTGTAAGTGACGCCATCTTCACGGTGGATCCGCAGATGAAGATCGTCCACATCAACGATACGGCCCGGCTATGGCTGTCCCAGAAAGGCGTGAGCCAAGGCCAGGACCTGGGCGCCCTGCCCCCCGAAGTTGGCCTGGCCTGCCTGGAAGACGCCCGCCAGGTCCTCGATGAGGGGCGGGAGGTCCGGGAGCACCAGCTGGAATGCCCCATGCCGGATGGCCGCACCAAGACCATCAGCCTCAATGCCGCCCCCCTGCACGGTGAAAATGATGAGTTTCATGGGGCGGTCATCGTTGCCCGGGACATCACCCTGCCGGAGCCTATTAGCAGTAACAACAAAAACCGGACCACCTTCCACGGCTATGTGGGGGTGAGCCCGGCCATGCAGGAGATCTACAGCCTCATCGAAAATGTGGGCAAGGTGGATACGGCCGTACTGATCACCGGCGAATCTGGCACCGGCAAGGAGCTTGCGGCCGAGGCCCTCCACGCCGAGAGTAACCGGCGCGACATGCCCCTTGTTAAAGTTGATTGCGGCGCCATTGCTGAAGGCTTGCTGGAAAGTGAGCTGTTTGGTCACCGGAAAGGCTCTTTCACCGGCGCCGATCGCGACCGGGCCGGCCGCCTTCTCCAGGCCAACGGCGGCACTTTATTCCTCGATGAGATCGGCGAGATCCCCCCTCGGACCCAGCTGCGGCTCCTCCGCTTTCTCCAGGAAAAAACCTTCACCCCAGTGGGCCAGGACCGGCCGGTGCAGGTGGATGTCCGCATCATCGCCGCCACCAATGTTGATTTTGCTGCAAAGGTGCGGCGGGGTGAATTCAGGGAAGACCTCTATTACCGTCTCAAGGTTATTGAGATCCACCTGCCGCCCCTGCGCAAGCGAACCCCGGGCATACCCGTGCTCATCAACCACTTCCTTGCCAAGTTTCGCAAGGAGCTGCACAAAAACATCACCACGGTTTCAGACCAGGCCGTGGCCGCCCTCACCGCTTACTACTGGCCGGGCAATGTCAGACAGCTGCGCCATGTCATTGAACGGGCCTGTGTCCTCTGCAATGGCCCCACCTTGCTATTAGAGCACCTGCCAGAAGAGATCTGCTCCCAGGAGGGCGAGACCACTGCCCCTGGCCAGCTCAGCCAGGAGAGTGCCCCCCCCGTCAGCGCCCCAGACTCTTTTCTGGCCGCTGGGCGGATCCAGCGCCAGGACGAGCGGATCATTGCCGCCCTGCAACAGGCCCAGGGCAATAAGGCCAAGGCCGCCAGGCTGCTTGGCATCAACCGCTCCACCCTGTATCGCCAGATGCAACGATTTCATATCGCCCCAGATGTGGCCAGCAGCCTAAAGGTGTCGCAATAAGCAACGCTTGCTGTTGCGGCGCGACACCTTTGCAACGCTTTTGCGACACATTATTTCCCTCTCCTCCCCCCTCCCCCTGCCATCTCCGGCCAGTGGCCAGCCCACTTCCGGCCAGTTCATATCTTTTTCCTTAACTAGATCAACAGCTTAGAAAAAAACTAAGCTGCCACTTTGACCTTCGCGAGAGTTTGGCACGGCCCGTGCAATTTAACTAGTCAGCAGCCTCTACTGGGAGCGGTTCCCAGCAGCAGGAAAACACAGGCTTTAGGCCAACATATTCAAACAGTTGAGGGAGATGATAGCCATGAGCACAACTAAAACCAGCACCAAAAGCAGAACCGTCAGCCGAGAGAAAGAGAGCACCAGTCAGGTGGTGGGCCAGGTTGTCACCAGTGCGGCCGGGCTTGGTTCCTTAGCTATCGGCCTCTGGGCCAGTGCGGCCTTGATCAGCGGCATGATTCAGGCCGGTGGCCCCTTCAAGTTAGCCTTTGCCTGGGTTCAGGCCGTGGGTGGTTTTTAAGACCCATTATTACCAGGAGCAGTGACCTGCCAGGAAAGAAGCTAACACCTTACGACGAGGAGGATATTTAGATGGTGAATGAAAGGGTACGGACCAAGGAGAGAGACAAGAGTCATATCATTGAAGATGGCAACGTGGAGACCGAGATCAACAATGTTGCCTTGGGCGCCATCTCCGCCTTCGGCATCATTATTGGCCTGTGGAGCGCTGCCGCCCTGGTCAGTGCCATGGTCCAGGTGGGCGGCCCCTTCAAGCTCATTGCCAGCTGGTTCACCGCCGTGGGCGGCATGTAAAGGCGTAAAGACCTTTAGTCGCCCCGGCCTCTTCTCCAGAGCGTAAATTAGCCTTCTCTCTTCATGGGTGCGGCTTTTTCCGCTTAAAAAAACGATTGGCGCCAGCCGCAGGCCAGTTGCTGGTGGTGCCCCCTCCTTTTTGGCTAGAAAGAGATATTATATCCGGGAGCATCTTCTTAAGGATTTGCCATGGGCAAAAAAAGACCTGAAAATTAGCAAACATCTGGTCTTTTTTATATCATTAGCTAGTAGCTAAAGCTAAAGTCTGGCCCCCCATATCCGGAGAAGAATGCCCATGGCCATCCTGGCACGTAACCTGCTAATCCTGCTGTTAGTTTTAATCCTGCTGATGTTTGCCACCCTGTTCTGGTTCATGGAACATCGGCACCCCCACCGTGATTACAGCGAGATCATTGAGCATCTCAACAACAATCGCATTGTCAGCATGGAGTTCACTGGCAACCGGGTGGCCTTTACCAACGCCGAGGGTCATACCTTCACCACCACGGTGCCGGACGCTAACAGCTTTTTGGAGCGGGTCGAGGATAAGAACATCCGGGTCCAGGTAAAGGAAGACCGCTTCACCCTGATCTATATAACCATCCTGGTGCTGGTTATTGTTACCACCATTCTGGTCTTCTGGGTCTCCCTCCATCGCCGCAAAAAGGAGGAGGAGAGCCAGTTTGCCAGTGCCAAACTCATCACCCCGGGCAGCGATGAGCTGAGCTTTACCTTTGCCGACGTGGCTGGCATCCCCGAGGCCAAGGAGGAGTTGGAAGAGGTGGTGGCCTTCCTCAAGAAACCGGAAAATTTTCGCCGCCTGGGGGCCAGCATCCCCAAGGGTATTCTCCTCCAGGGCCCCCCGGGGACAGGCAAGACGCTGCTGGCCAAGGCCATTGCCGGTGAGGCCCAGGTGCCCTTTTACAGCTTCAGCGGCTCAGACTTTGTGGAGATGTTTGTCGGCGTTGGCGCCAGCCGGGTGCGGGACCTGTTTCAGGAGGCCAAGGGCAACACGCCGTGCATCGTCTTCATCGATGAGATCGACGCCGTTGGCGCCAGCCGGGCCGGCGGCAACAGCGGGGCCGGCGGGCCGGAAGAGCGGGGCCAGACCTTAAACGCCCTGCTGGTGGAGATGGATGGCTTTGCCAGCGAAGACACCATCGTGGTTCTGGCGGCCACCAACCGCCCTGATATCCTGGACCCGGCCCTGCGGCGCCCCGGCCGCTTTGACCGGCAGATCAACATCCAGCCCCCGGACGTTAAGGGGAGGTTGAAGATCCTTAATGTCCATGCCGAGAAGGTTAAACTGGCCCCGGAGGTGGATCTGGAGATCATCGCCCGGGTGACGCCGGGATTCACCGGGGCGGAGCTTGCCAACCTGGTGAACGAGGCCGCCCTGCTGGCGGCCCGCCAGGCCAAGGAGTTCATCGACAGCCAGGACTTTGATCGGGCCCGGGACCGTGTCCTCATGGGGGTGGAGAGAAAGGGTTTGGTAATGACGGACAAGGATCGCAAGACCTTGGCCTTCCACGAGGCGGGCCATGCCATAGTGGCCAAGAAGCTTCCGGAATCAGACCCCCTCCACAAGATTACCATCATCCCCCGCGGTCTGGCCCTGGGCCAGACCCAGCAGATGCCGTTAAATGACCGCCACGCCTACTCATACAAGTACCTGCGCAATAAGATTATAATTCTCATGGGGGGCCGGGCCGCTGAGGAGATCGTCTTCCAGCAACGAACCACCGGGGCCCAGAACGATCTCCTCACCGCCACCCGCATCGCCACCGATATGGTGTGCAAATGGGGGATGAGCGATAAGATGGGGGCCCAGGCCTTTGCCATCGATGACAGCTCCTTTCTTGATGGCCAGGCCAGCCGTCTGCCCATGGCGGCTGAGGTGGCCATGGATATCGACCAGGAGATCCGGCAGCTGTTGAGCGACTGTTACAAGGCAGCCCTTAACATCCTGACCAAGGAAAAATCCCTGCTGCATAACCTGGCCGAGATCCTGTTGAAGGTGGAAACCCTGGATGGTGAGGAGTTTGACATCATAATGGAGTGCAGTGTCAAAAAGGATGAAAGGGCCCAGGAGGCGGCAGATCATGAGGAGAGCAGTTGCGCCACCTGTGACGTCCGGGGAAATTGCACCCAGGGTCTCCCGGATGAAGAGGCAGAGGAGGAAAGAGAGTGATTACCCTGAGGCATCTGGTTACCTGCAACCTTGTCATCATCACCCTTCTCCTTGCCGGCCTTTTGGCCACCGGCTGGCGTTATAATAAGAGCCTTACCGATTACCGGCGGGTCTCCCAGCTCTCTTCAGAGCTGATATTCAGCTATACCACCATCCGCGAACAGGCCATCGAGGCGCTGCTTGTGGGCAACCGCCAGCAGCTCGACAAGGTAGCGGATCAGTTTGAATCCCTCCATGGCCGTTTCAGCGCCATGCTGGAAAATAACGTGATACCCAGCCATTACAAACTTTCTCTCCTGGGAGATATCAATCTGTCCGGCCTCATTGTCAGCCTGCGCCAGGAGCTGGCCAGCGAAAAAAAGGGCCAGGCTGAGATCATCGGTCAGCTCAGGCAGCTGAATGAACAGTTCCTTGCCTTTGATCGTGTTGTCACCACAGAGATGAAGGAGCGGCTCATCCACTGGCTCCAGGTCACCCTGGCCCTGACAGGGCTCTTGATCTGCCTGCTCCTCTTCAGCCTTATAACCATCTACCGCCGGGGCGTGGCGCCACTGCCGCTGATTGCCCGGCAGCTGGAAGAGAGCGAAGGGGCCGCCATTGACCTAAAGGCCGCCAAGGGTAGCAGTCGCGAGATAGGCCGCTTTGTCACCGCCCTCAACAGATTTCAGGGTGCCAGGGTCTCTCCTGCTGCAGATAACGGCAAAGAGAAGAAACAACGGACCGAGGACTGCGCGGCCTTTAACAAGGTTATCAATCACCTGAACGGCATTATCAACTATGCCCAGCTGCTCAGTGATTCCTGGGCCGAGAGGGGAAAAGAGGAAGAACAACGGGCGATCCTGGAGAAGATCATCAGCACCAGTGAAAGGGGAGCGGATATTCTCCAACAGAGACTACAGGGAGGAGACAGATGAGCGAGCAGGAAGAGAAAAAACGGGCTGGGAGAGAGGAAGGTGCTGGACCTCCAGCAGATTCATACCCTAACAACAACGGTGAGAAAGGCGGGGCCTGGCACCAGCTCCTGGCCTGCACCTGGAAGACCCCCCTGGGGGTCATTGGCGTCAGCATCACCACCATCTCCATCACCCTGATCCTTCTCGGGGTAATTGCCCACCTAACCGGCCTGATCCACAACCCCTATCACGCCATATTCACCTTTTTGCTGCTGCCCGGGGCCATGCTCTTCGGCCTGGTCCTCATCCCCCTCTCCTGCTACTTCCGCCGCAAAAAATGGTTTAAGGAGAGCCTGACCAATGTGGAAAACCTGAAGATAGACCTCTCCGACGCCCAGCATCGCAAGGGGATCCTTCTCTTTATCATCCTCTCCGTAATCAATATAACCGTGCTGGTGGTGGTGGCCTACGAGGGCTATCACTTCACCGACTCCCCTTACTTCTGCGGGGTGGTCTGTCACTCGGTGATGGATCCGGAGTATACCGCCTATCAACGCTCAGACCATGCCAAGGTTTCCTGCGTGGCCTGCCACATCGGCCCGGGGGCCAGCTGGTATGTCCAGGCCAAGCTCTCAGGCCTGCGCCAGGTGAAGGCCGTTATAGATGGCGGTTTCAGCCGCCCCATACCTGCCCCGGTGGAGCACCTGCGCCCCGCCCGTGATACGTGTGAACAGTGCCACTGGCCGGAAAAATTCATCGGCAAAAAGGTCAAAACCTATATCAGCTTCAGCGATGAGGACCAGAAGAATCCGCAGGTGCAGGAGATCGCCCTGCACATCGGCGGCCGCAACCCCGTTAACGACAAGTTCGAGGGCATCCATTGGCACGTCAGCCGTGATATCAAGGTGGAGTACCAAGCCTTGGATGAAAAACGGACCAGGATCGGCAAGATAAAGGTCACCCGGACCAAGGGCGTCACTGAGGAGTACCAGATAGGTGATGGTGAGCCGGAACCAGGGACCCAGGCCAAATGGCGCACCATGGACTGTATCGATTGCCATAACCGCCCCACCCACGCCTACGACCGCCTCGAAGAGCTGGTGGACTTTGGTCTTTACGCCAAAAAGCTCTCACCAGAGATCCCTGGCATGCGGGCCCAGGCCCTTATTGTCCTGCAGAAGGAGTACACCAGCCGCAACGAGGCCACTGAGCAGATCGTCGAGGACCTGATGGAGGGGTTGGCCAAGCTCCATGGCAATGAGTTTGTGACTTCCCACGAGGAGGAGATCATCAACTCGGGCCGCTATTTGCTGGAGGGATACCTGAACAACGTCTGGCCCAATATGAAGGTTACCTGGGGAACCTACCCGGAGCATATTGGCCACCAGGACGCGGATGATGGTTATGGCTGTTTCCGCTGCCATGATGACGAGCACGCCACCCAGGTGGGTAAGACCATCGGCCAGGATTGTGACCAGTGCCACGACGAACCGGAATAGGGTCGACTGGCAGTAATAGTAGCAAAGAAACGCCCGGCCTGCCCAAGAGTAGACCGGGCGTTTCCTTTTTGCCCTTTCCTGCTACTTGGATCCTTGCCCCAGCTTCGGCAAGTTCGCTATTGTCTATGGGAATAATTTTTTTCCAGAAATTAAAAAAGGGAGATTCAGCGGTGGCTAACTCATTTCGCCCCATCTTTATGGCTCTTCTGGGGGCTATCTATTGCCTGCTCATGCTCACCTCCTGTTCCAAGGCCTACTATGGCGCCATGGAAAAGGTGGGCATCCATAAACGGGATATCCTGGTGGAGCGGGTGGAGGAGTCCCGTGACGCCCAGGCCGAGGCCCAGGCGGAGTTCAAGTCGGCCCTGGAGGAGTTTCAGTCGGTGGTGCAGCTCAAGGAGAGCAACCTGGAGAAAGCGTATGGAAAATTTAAGGCCGAATATGAGGATTGTGAGGATGCGGCGGCAGAGGTGTCGGAGAGAATAGAGGCGGTGGAGGATGTGGCCCAGGCCCTGTTTAGTGAGTGGCGCAAAGAGCTCAAGCTATACCAGAACCAGGATATGCGCCGTTCCAGCCAGCGCCAGCTCACAGAGACCAAGAATCGCTACAACCAGATGCTGCGCTCCATGCACCAGGCGGAGCAGAGCATGGAACCTGTCCTCCTCACCTTCCGGGATAACGTTCTCTTTTTAAAGCATAATCTTAACGCCCAGGCCATTGGCTCCCTCCAGGCTGAATTCAGCCAGCTGGAGAGACGCATTGGCGGCCTCATCAAGGAGATGAACCTGGCCATCGCCTCGTCAGATAGGTTTATTGCCGAGCTTAAGAGGTGATTTTTTTTAACAGGGTGATTTAGCGCGGCTGAATCGCCAGTTTTTCCGCGCCGCCTCTGGAAAGCGATTATTCACTTACCCCACAGCACTCCCGGCAGTGGGCGGCAAGGGCGGCAAAGGGCGCACCCCTTGCCGGCGATTTCTTGTTGCTGGCGGCGGCCAGGGTAACAACACTCTTCTCCCCCTCAGCTGTCACCAGGAGCCAGATCCGCCTGTGGCTCACCGTGAGCCCCACGCTGAGCCCGGCCAAGAGCAGGACAAAGCCCAGATAGACCAGGGGCAGGCCTGGATCACGCCGGACCTGCAGGTTCACCCCATGGAGTTGACTGGCGGCAAGTGAGTATTGGCCTCCGGCCAGGGCAACGGGCTGATTAACCGTAAACCACTGCTCCCGCGTCGCCCCGCCCCCCTCCTGCCATCTTATCTGCATGGCCCTGACAACGGGCTCCCTTCCCGCAAGGCGCACCTGGGAAACCTCAAGCAGGAGATCCCGCCACTCCACCGTCTGTTGATAGGGCAGGATCAAAATCTCTTTCTTTTGTCCCCTCCCCTGACTCTGGAGACGCAAGATAAATTCATGAAAGGAGTCATAGTCTGAGAGATAAATGGTGAGACCGCGGAAATGGAGGGGATGATTCACCGCAACCCGCTGGTTGAGCAGCTCTTTGTCACCATCAAGCACGGTGAGCAGGGCCTGGTAATCCTTAACCGAGCCATCCCCATGGTGATCCAGAGAGAATCCGTCACAACGCAGGGTAAAGCCCAAGGGCAGACGCTTATTGCCAGCCGGGCTGACAAGACTATCCACCCCTTGACTCTCCACCAGTTCCAGGTTGGCCTGGAGGCCCCAGAGACGCCCCACCACCCCGCCAATGATAATTATGACCACGGCCAGGTGGACAAGGTAGACCGCCAGCCGGGACCAGCCGCCCCGCTGGCTGAAGAGCAGGGTCCCCTGGCCACTCTCCCTAATCTGGCAGGGCCAGCCCCTTCCTTTGAGATGTCTGGCAAGACAGACAACGGTTGCGGCCGGGGCCAGCCCCACTTGCCAACTCTGGCGCAGATGGCGGCGCTCCAATTCTCGGGCGGAAACAGCGAGATTATCCCGGCCCAGGACCTTTAAGACCCGGGGCAGACGCTCCAGGCTGCAGACCAGGATATTGGCGGTGAGCAGGCCCCACAGGCCCAGAAACCACCAGGAGCCATACATATCATCAAGCTGCATAAACCTGATGAGCAGACTTGAGCCCTGGCCATAACTTGCCACATATTGGTCCCCTGGCAGATTCTGGGGGATAATGGTCCCCACTATCGCGCTTGCGGCCAGGGCCGCCATGGTGCAGAGGGCCAGGGGCAGGGAGGCGAATATCCCCCAGAGTGAAAAACGGTTTTTCATCTTTTTTTCACAGCTAAACAACGATCATTAATGTATATTGACTAATTTTTCTTTTGGGCCGATCCGTCAGGAAAATGGCCTGCCGTCTACTTACGATAGCACAAAGAATATCTATATTATTTTTACTTTTTTCAGGAGTTTGTCATGTCACAAGAGGTTCGTCTACGTTTCCCGCCCAGCCCCACCGGCTACCTGCACATCGGTGGCGCCCGCACCGCCATCCTCAACTGGCTCTACGCCAAGAAACATGACGGCAAACTGATCCTGCGCATCGAGGACACCGACGCGGAGCGTTCCACCGAGGAGTCGATCAAGGGCATTATCGACGGCCTCACCTGGCTGGGCATCGACTGGGACGAGGGCCCTTACTTCCAGACCCAGTTCAGCGAAGATCACAAAAAGGCGGCCCAGCAGCTTCTGGATAGCGACCAGGCTTACAGATGCTTCTGCACCAAGGAGGAGCTGGAGGCCAAACGGGAGGCGGCCCTGGCCGAAAAACGGGACGTCAAGTATGACGGCACCTGCCGTCACCTCAGCCCGGACGAGGTGCAGGCCAAGGAAGAGGCGGGCCTGGCCGCGGTGATCCGCTTCAAGGTACCCCGGGACAGAAGCGGCATGGTCAGCTATGACGACAAGGTCTTGGGCACCATCGGCCGCAGCTATGACGATATTGAGGATTTTGTCATCGTCCGTTCCAACGGCAAGCCCCTCTACCTGCTCTGCAACGTGGTGGATGACATCCGCGACCGCATCAGTCATATCATCCGCGGCCAGGACCACCTGAGCAACACCAACCGCCAGCTTCTCATCTATGAGGCCTTAGGCGCCCCCATCCCCACCTTTGCCCACATGCCGCTCACCCTGGATCTGCAGAAGAAAAAAATCTCCAAACGCAGCCATGGCGAGATAGTCTCTGTCCAGTATTACCGGGAGCAGGGCTTTCTGCCCTGGGGTCTGGTGAACTTTCTGGTCCTGCTGGGCTGGTCGCCGGGTGATGACCGGGAGATCTTCTCCAAAGAAGAGCTCATCGAGGCCTTCTCCCTGGAGCGGATCAACAAGGCAAACTCCATCTTCAACTACCGCAAGGGTGACCCCAAGTTCTTCACCGACCCCAAGGCGATCAACATTAACGCCCACTACCTGCGGACCATGGCCATCAGCGAGATAGCCCCCCTGGTCAAGGGACAGCTCCTGGCGGCAGAGATCTGGGACGAGGCGTATGAGGGTGAGAAGAGAGAGTGGTTCAACCAGACCCTGGAGATGAGCCGGGAACGGTTCCATACCCTGAAAGACTTCACCACCCATGGCCGGGCCTGGTTCAGCGATGATTTCCAGATGGATCCCAAGGCGTTGAAGAAGAACCTCTTAAAACACCCGCAGCTTGAAGAGTGGCTGCCGGAGCTGGGCCGGCGCTTTGCGGCCCTGGACGACTTTTCCGCCGCCAGCTGCGAACAGCTCTGCCGTGACTTTGCCGCTGAAAAGGACGTCAAGCCGGGTATCCCCATCAACGGCTCCCGGGCCGTGCTCACCGGCCAGATAAAGGGACCCTCCATGTTTGAGGTGTTTGCCCACCTGGGGCAGGAGACGGTGGTCCGCCGCCTGGCCGAGACCAACAAGTGGTTCCAAGGGGATGAGTAGCAAGGGGGGCCAGAAACGACTCCTCCCTGCTATAGCCGGCAAGAAAATGGTCTAACCATATAAAAAAATCGAAAAAAAATGTCAGACATAGATACCAGCAATCTTGATTTTATCCGCACCATTATAGCAGGCGATATTGCCGCCGGGAAAAACGACAGCCGTCTGGTCACCCGTTTCCCGCCGGAGCCCAACGGCTTCCTCCATATCGGCCACGCCAAATCCATCTGCCTCAACTTCGGGGTGGCATCGGAGTATGACCAGGGCGTCTGCCACCTGCGCTTTGACGACACCAACCCGGAAAAGGAGAATCAGGAGTATATCGACGCCATTACCCGTGACGTGCAGTGGCTGGGCTTTGCCTGGGGCGACAAGCTCTTCTACGCCTCTGATTACTTTGAGCAGCTCTATGAATACGCGGTCCAGCTCATCAAGATGGAGAGGGCCTACGTCTGCGATTTAAGCGCCGATGAGATCAGAGAGTACCGCGGCACCTTGACTGAGCCGGGCAAGAACAGCCCCTTCCGCACCCGTAGCGTGGCGGAGAACCTGGAACTCTTTGACCGCATGCGGGCCGGTGACTTTGCTGACGGCTCCAAGCTCTTACGGGCCAAGATCGACATGGCCTCCCCTAATATCAACATGCGGGACCCGGCCATCTACCGGATCAAGCGGAGCCACCATCATCGCACCGGGGACAAGTGGTGCATCTACCCGATGTACGACTTCACCCACTGCCTCTCCGACGCCATGGAGGCGATCACCCACTCCCTCTGCACCCTGGAGTTCGCCGATCACCGCCCCCTCTACGACTGGTTTCTCGACACCCTGGAGACCGACAATCACCCCCAGCAGATAGAGTTTGCCCGCCTCAACCTTAACTTTACGGTGATGAGCAAGCGCAAATTGCTGCAGCTGGTGGACGAGGGCTTTGTCAATGGCTGGGATGACCCGCGGATGCTCACCATCTCCGGCCTCAGGCGCCGCGGCTACACCCCGGCCGCCATCCGCAGCTTTATCGAGACCATCGGCGTGGCCAAGCGTGAGAGCCGGATAGATATGGGGGTGCTGGAAAACGCCATCCGGGATGAGCTGAACCTCTCCGCCCCCCGCCGCCTGGCGGTCCTGCGCCCTTTAAAGGTTACCATCAGCAACTATCCCGAAGATCAGGTGGAGGAGATGAGCGCCGCCAACCATCCCAAGGATGAGTCCATGGGCAAGCGCACCGTGCCCTTCTGTAAGGAGATCTATGTGGAGCGCGATGACTTCATGGAAGAGCCGCCCAAAAAATTCTTCCGCCTGGGCCCGGGCCGGGAGGTGCGCTTACGCAACGCCTATTACGTCACCTGTAATGAGATAGTCAAGGATCCGGCCAGCGGCGAGGTGGTTGAGTTGATCTGTAGCTATGACCCGGAGAGCCGGGGCGGTTCCTCACCCGATGGCCGCAAGGTGAAGGGCACCATCCACTGGGTCTCGGCCCGCCACTGCCTGGACGCCGAGGTGCGCCTCTATGACCGCCTCTTTCAGGTGGAGAACCCCGAGGCGGACAGGGAGGTGGACTTCAAGGAGCAGCTGAACCCCGATTCCCTGGAGATTCTCACAGAGTGCAAATTGGAGCCGGGCCTGGCCGAGGCAAAGGTCGGGGAGAGGTGTCAGTTCGAGCGTCTCGGTTTCTTCTGCCGGGATAAGGGGGAGGGGGAAAAAAGGCTGTTCAACCGCATCGTCACCCTGCGCGACACCTGGGCCAAGCTGAAGAAGAGATAATTTTTTTCTGGGGAAAAGACTTTGCCGCAGGCCAGCTTAGAAGAGTGGCCCCTACCTGGCAAATACGCCCTCAAGATGGCGGCCCAAGCGCTGGGCCACTGTCTCCACCAGCAGGATCTCTTCATCGGAGAACGCCTCGGCCAACTCCAGACCAGGGTCCTGCCGGTAAGCTACCTCCAGCCAGCCCGCCTCTTCGCCGGCCCGGAAAACGGGACGGTGAATATGCCAGGCCGTATGGACAAAGGTGGCCGAAGAGACCGTTATCTCGTCGATGGAGAGACAGGCCACCGCGTCACGGGGCTTAGTCATGGCGGAGGCAACGAGTTCCACCACCTTCTGCAACAACTCCTCTAATTGCAGATCAGGCCGGGCAAAGAGGTTGGTGATGCCAAAGAGGCAGTTGAGCTCATGGATCCGCTTTGAGAGTTTAACGTTGAGTTCCGCCACCTCCTCCCGGGCCTGGGCCTGTTCCGTGAGATCAAGATAGCTCTTCAGGAGAAAACTGCGGTCGTTAATGGTGATGTTGGCCGTATTTTCCAGCACCGGCCGGGAGTCCCCCTGCAGGGTGGCCAGCTGCCGCTCTTTAGGCTGATCAGCCAGCAACGCGGGACCTGTGCCAGTACTTTCCGTCACGGCCAGCTCAAACTCCTCGATTTGCCGGCCCAGGATATCCCCCTCATCCCCCCCCAACAGACGGCAGCCGGCCGGATTGACATACTCAATCTGCCGGTTCTCCGGGTTGATCACGGCCACGCCGGTGAGGATGGAGGAGAGAATTACCTGCAGCCTCTCCTCAGAGGCCTCCAGCCGTTTGCGCCGTTCTATACCAGCGGTCTGGCGATGCCTAAGCCGGAACAGGGCCAGTCGCAGATGGCGTTTGAAGAGCAGGTAGTTAAACCACCAGGCCAGCAGACAGATGACGGGCAGGAGAAGGGGCCAGTAACGACGACTGAAGTCATCAAATGTGATCAGGAAATCGGAATTCATAGCTTAGCAGATATTTTCCATAAGCAAACAGCTGTATGGCCCTGACAGGCAGGTGGGGATATTCCCAAGTCATCTCTCACCTAAGTTTCCGATTTTTATAACATATAGTCAACAACTTTACCACCGCCAGCCACCCGTGCTGCCCCTCTCTCTCTGCTTACCTGGTTGCCGGCCACGGGTCCAGGTAGAGCCAGATTACCCCCCCCACCTCCACCTCGCGTTTCCGGCCGTCTGGGCCGGGCAGGGTATAGTCGGCCTGGCCCAGAGCGGCAAAACCCCACCAGCCCGGGGCCGGACAGGTAAAGGTGAACTTGCCCTGGGCGTCCGTATGCACCACCTGGGTGATATGATAGGGGCTGGGCGCCTCTCTCTTCTGGCCCTGGTTATAAAATTCCACCTCCACCGGGGCATGGGCCAGGGGCTTGCCCTGCCAGAGAACTAAAGCAGTGAAGCTGTTGCCGCTATAGTTGGCAAAGGGGCGGGTGAGGGGCACTATCTCGCAGGGCAGCCCTAAGGGCTGCTGCCAACCCTCATCCCAGCCGTAGGCCGCCACCAGCGATTTGGTGTAGTGGATGATGAAACTGTCCTCGGCCGGTTCAAAATAGGGCTGGGGCTCCATAACCAGCTGGTAGACAGCGGGCCGGCCAAGGGGAACCTGGCTGCGCCAACCCTTCCTGGCCAGCACCGTCTGGGGCTGCAGGCTGGGCAGAAGATCGGTCTTTTGGCCGCCGGCCATCAGGTAAAAGGCCTTGGGCCTGGCCAGGTCCATCCCCTGGCCGGTAAAGGGATGGGCAAAGGCCAGGGTGGCGGTGATATGACGCTCACCCGGCCCCACAACATTGGTTGATGGTATCACCATGCCAAAATGGGCCTGACCAGAGCCTGTCGGGACCAGCATGGTCAAAACCAGGCTAATAAATATCGCAACTCTCTTTCCCATCTCACCTACCCCACTAATTTTATTGTTAAATTCAGTTTGCAGTGGCGGCACGATAACACATTTTTTATTTTCGTGTGATCGAAATCATAAAAAAAGAGGCTGAAGAAAAAAATTAATTAGCTCTTGGCGTTATTCAGGAAAATCCCGGGGATAATAAGGAAAGAAAGGTCGCGGTGGGCCAATTCACGGCAGGGGCTGGAAATCAGCCGCACAGACAGCCGCCACCAGATCCGCCTCTGGCTCCCGGCCGCAAGCCAACCCCTTGGCCAGGCTAAGATAGACATCCCCCTCGCCAGCCCGACCATGGCGCCGGCAGCCACTCCCGTAGATCTCCGCCTTGCGGATCAGCTCAGCCAGGACTAGGCCACGCTGGCGGGCGGACAATCGGGTAGATAAAAAAGATTCCAGCAGGGCCTTGATGCGGAAGCGGTCCATCCCCAGCCGGAAACGGACAGATACCTGGTCATCGCGCCCCCCCTCCTTACAGGTGAGGGGCTCTGCCACCTTGAGAAAGGGGAGGCGGGCCGCGGCCCGGAGCCACAGCTCATAATCCTCGCAACAGGGCAGCTCCTCATTAAATGTCCCCACCTGCTCAAAGAAATCACGATGGGTCATGACGGTGGACATACCCACACAGCAGAGGGGCAGGCAGCGGGCAAAGATAAAACCGTGGGGCCTGCCATGTTTTTTCTTCTGGTTGAGCAGCGCACCGCGCCTGTACCAGATCTCATCGGTGTGGCTGATCAGGTAGTGGGGATTCTTGGCCATCGCCTCATACTGACTGGCCAGTTTTCCCGGCTGCCACCAGTCATCCGAGTCAAGAAAGGCGATAAACTCGCCGGTGGCGGCCTTAATCCCAAGGTTACGGGCCGCGGCCGGTCCCTGCTGGTTGCCGCCAGTGGCCAAGGTGGTGAGACGGCGGCCATGGGAGGCGAGCAGCTCAGGGGTCGCGTCAGTGGAGCCGTCATCCACCACGATGAGCTCAAAGTCCTGGAAATTCTGGGAGAGGACCGAATCAATGGCCGTGGCCAGGAAATCCACCCGGTTCCAGGTGGGGATGATGACAGAGATCAGCGGCATGGTTATCCTCCCGGCTAAGAGCCCGCCGGCAGATAGACCAGCTCCCCCCCGCCCTCGGAGATCTCACTGCCGTCAGCAAGGGTCATAACCAAAGAGCCGTCATCGCTGATCCCCTTTACCCGGGCCTCATAGAGGGGCTGCTGCTGGACATCAAAACCGTAGCGGACCTGCCGCCCCACGGAGTCACAGGCCTGGCGGTAGAGATCCATGAAGGGACGAGTGTCCCCTCCCCCACCCTCGTCAAGGTAGACCAGAAGACCATAGTAGAAACGAAGCTGGCTGAGAAGTTCACAGGCGAGCTGGTCTAAGTCAAAGTCGTGCCCGGCAAAGGCGGCCAGGGAGGTGGCCGACGAGCTTAACTCCGGGGGGAAATCGCGGTTATTGACGTTGAGCCCCAGCCCGATGAGGATGTACTCCTCGCCAGAGCATTCGCCCACCAGGGACTCGCTGAGAATACCCGCCACCTTCCGGCCGGCCAGGATAATATCATTGACCCATTTCAACCTAGCAGAGGAAAGACCAGACTCACGCAGCGTGGCCCAGCAGGCCAGGCCGGCCATAAGGGGGAGGAGGCGGCTGAAATGGGGTCGCAGGGTGTTGACCAGAACCAGGGTGAACCAGAGCCCCCCGGGCGGGGCATGCCAGCTGCGGCGGAAACGGCCGGCGCCGCCGGTCAACTCGCCGGCGCCGATGACCATGCCGCTGGCAAAGGAGCCACGGGCCGCCTCAGAGGCAGCGATTCGGCTGCGTGCCTCGGCCATGCACCTCTCCTGGCGGGACGAATAGAAAGACTCACAGCCGATGATGGCGCCATGGCGCAGGATGGCCGGGACCGGCAGGTCAGGGTGTTGCTGGCCCAGGCGCAGTAAGGCCTGGTCTTGGATGTGGTTGGAGAGTTGGGCCGGAGAGGGGAACGGGCCTATTCCCATTCCGCCTTGACCCGGGTAATGATCTTCTCCACCAGGGGCAGAGTAGCCGGGGGACAGATGCCCACCAGAGGTGTCCCCTGATCCATGGACTGGCCGGGAGCAAAGTAGACCGAATGAATGATCCCCGCCTCGCCATCGTAGAATACCGGGGTGTCACGCTTCATAAGGGACATGGTGAACAGCTCATCACCAGAGGAGACCTTAACCGCCCGCTGGCCAAATTTTTCAATCCGGCTCTGGATATCCAGGGCAAAGTAGTATTTGGCCTTTTCCGGGGCCACAAAGGGGGTAAGGACCTTGCGGAGGATCTCCTCGATGATCTCCCGCTTTTTTAAGGGGTGGCGGATTGTCATTACCTTGGTTCCCGCCTCAACAAAGGTGCCCTCCAGCTCACTGGCCAGGAAAGAGACCTCACCATTGGTCTTGCAGTGGATCGGTTTAATATTGCGTTCCCGGGTCAACTCGCAGAGGAGCGAGCCGGGCAGGTGGCGAAACTTGCCATGCTCCCCCTTGACGTCGTCACCCTGCTTCACCTTGAAACGGACCTGGCCGGTATGTTTGGCCACGATATCCACATATTTATAAGGGTCTTCCCGGAACTTCGCGAGAATAGAGTCGTAATTTACTTCGCTCATAATCTACAATCCTTAGCGATAATAGAGGCTCTTGCCTCCCATGGTCATCAGGGCGTGATGGAGGTTGGTCCTAAACTCGCGACGGTCCCATATTCTATGAACATGGCCCCGCTTCAGGGCGTTTCGGGCGCTCTGATAATCAGGGGGCACATCTTCACCGGTGGTATCACGGATGACCCGGGGGCCGGCAAAACCGATACGGGACGAACGGATGGCGAACTGATAATGGGAACAGCCGAGGAAGCTGGCCACTGGTCCGGCGTAGGAGTTATTGTCATAGACCACGATATAAAGGCCGCCGGCATCCACCAGCTCCCTCACCGCCATGGTGCACTTAGGCATCTGGACCACGCCCAGGGTGCCCTCCTGAATGCGGATGCCGCCGGTGGTGTGGACGTAGGAGAGCAGCGGGCGCCGCATCATCCGGGCCCGTTCACAGGCCTGGACGAACTTCTCGCCCTCGGCCGAGCCCACGGTGCCGCTACGGAAGTTGGAGTAGAGCATGGCCACAACCACCTCCACCCCCATGACCCGGCCATCAAAGGTGATGATACTGGACTTGCGGCCGGTGTTATCCTGGGCCGCCTTGATCCTCTTGGCAAAGCCAGGCGCCTCCAGGGGGTTGCCGGCCGTGATCTCACTGTTAAACTCGCGGATGGAATCGCGATCAAAGAGGTGTTTGAGGTACCACTCATATTCCAGGGGGAAATGGTGGCCGCAGTTCTCGCACACCCCACCAAACTCACCATAGAGATCCGGCACCCACAGATCCTTGCAACTACTTCTTTCGGCGTTGGGGCAGGTAACGGTCCGGTCCTCATTGGCCAGGGGGCTGGTATAGGTGTCGTTATACTCCTCTTCGCGGCTGGGCATGGCCTCCAGGCTGAGGCGTTCCCGGCTTGGATCAACCTTGGTGGAGAGAAAATCAAAGGCGGCGGTAAAGGGCTCGGTTACCTGGCGGATGACCGCCGTACTCTCACCACTTACCTCGCGGATAACTCGCTTCACCTGTTTGGAGCGGCTGTGTAACAGGTCATAGCGGACATTATAAAAATACTTGCTCGACTTCTGCCGCACCTTGCGGGCCAGGGAGCCCAGCAGGGAGCCCTTGTTGCAGACCCCCTCGTGGCAGGCCATCTGCCGATACTTGCGGGAGCGGGCCTGGAGAAGGCGGCGCACCTCGTCGCGGTTCAACTCCCAGCTTATATCGATGTGGGGGTCTTCCGGCACCTCCTGCTCATTCTTCTGTAGTTTAAGCTCATAGGCCCGGAAGGCACGGAGGCTCTTGGTCTTGAGCACCACCTCGTCGGTGGCCCGAATCATCTCATGTCTGATGCGCTTGAAGAAGTTGAAATCATCACGCTTACCACCCAAGATGGGTTCATCAACCACCCGGTCAATGGTCCCCAGACCCAGGTTGTCCTGGGCCGAAATCTTCAGCCGTTCGGCGCACTGTTCCACCAGCTCCTGGGGCACCTTCTGCCCCTCACGCACCTTGCCCTCGATGGCGGCGGCGCCCTCGGGCGAGATCACCGAATAGTAACCGTGGGAGAACATCAACCGCTTATCAGAGAGACCGATCGCCTCGGCCCCGCCGGAGCCGCCCTCAGAGATAATGGAGATAACCGGGACCCGCAGCTTGGCCATGAGATAGATGTTGCGGGCAATCTGCTGGCCGGCGCCGGGATACTCCTCCACCGGAAAGGAACCGGGGGTGAAGATGTATGAGTGGATGGGGATCCCTTCGGTCTGGGCCACCCGCATGAAGCGGTACGCCTTCTCGTTGCCCCACGGCTTCACCGAGCCGCCATTGCGATACTCCTCGCCATGACCCTTCTCCTGGCCGATGACCATAACCTGCTGGGTTATGTCACGTCCTTTGGTGCGCCGCAGGATGGTAGCCTTGGCCACCACCATGGCCGGGTCGATGGAGGCCTCCTCTTCACCGCCCAGCTCCGTATAATCCTCATAGACATTCTCTAAGATGTCCTTGAGGGAGAAGCGTAAGGGACTGCGGACGATCCGCACCCGGTCCATGGCGGTGATATCCTCCTCGGCCCGGTTAAAGAGAAAGACAATCTCCTCTTCCATGGTGCGAAGGCGTTGGCTTAAGTCATCAGGGGCGATATCAAAGAGGTTGTCACGAACCTGGACAAAGCGCTCCTGCAGGCCGGCCAGGTTGCCCCAGTCGTCAGTACCCTTAACCTGAATCAGGTAACTGATACGATCATCAATTATTTGCAACCGTTTACGAATTTCTTGCATAGATTTTATTTATTAAAAAGGTTTGGGCCACTGCCGCCACACTTCTTGCTGGCCAGGGGCTACCTCTCTTTAGGCCATCTTGAAAAATTGCTATTTTTCAAGACGCCCTTTATTAATTACGATAAGACCAAGGGGCCATTAATCAAAGGTCAACAACCGGTCAATATTATCTTCCAGGTAACGCAGGTTGGTCATCATTGGCTCCCCTGCGGCGCTCTCGCCCTCTATGTGAACCTCACGGATAAAACGAAGCCCCCGCTCCTTGGCCTCCTCTATGGAGTCACCCCAGACCAGGGCCAGGGCCAGATTGGGGTCAAAATCACTGGGAATGGCATAGGAACGGCTGGAGGGCACCTGGGTGTAGACGGCAGACCAATCATACTCAGGGAAGTCAAAGCGGTTGATGGTACCGATCCAGGGGGCGAAATCGCGGCTGGTATCTTCGGCCACGATGCGAAATTCGATACAGGCGCCCTTGAGCTGCACCTGACGCTGGGGGTAGCCAATCTTCTCGCCCAAGGCCACGCGAATCTGTTCCCGGATCAGATTAGGCTGTTTCTTCTTGACATAACTTGTCCGGGCAGATACATCATTTTCCACCTGAATACGCGTATTTACCTCAAGAAGATAAGGGTGGCCGTTACGGGCCACGATCCACTCCCAGGTGCCAACATTGTCATAACGGACATGGCTGGCCAGCTTCAGGGAGTAGTCGACAATCTGCTGGAGTACCTCCTGCTGATTAAAATCATAGTGGAAACAGCTGTCATCAAAACCAGGGGAGGCCTCCAGCCGTTTCTGGCGGCCGGTGGACTGAATGGTGCAGTTTCTGGTCCCGAAATGGAGCCGTTCCCCATGCTTGGAGCAGAGGAGCTGCACCTCGATATGGGAGTAGTCGCGCAGACACTGTTCAATGAGGACCCCGCCATCACCAAACTGGCGTTTGGCGTAATTCTTCACCTGACGGTAGGTGCGGCGGAAATGCTCAATGCGGTCCACCTCTTCGATACCCATGCCACCGCCACCCGCCGCGGCCTTAACCAGGATGGAGGGATTGTCGATTCCCTGGCTCAACTGTTCCCGCAGCAGCTGATCGGCCACCGCCTCGGCCTCAAGCTCATTATAGATGGGGGCGTCGGTCCCGGGGATGGTGGGGATGCCAAGCTTGTTGGCCACCCGCTTGGTGTTGATCTTGTCGCCTAAGTCCTTGATCACCTCCCATTTCGGGCCGATGAAGGTCAATGGCCGATCGCGCATGGTCACCCGCCGGGCAAAGCGGTAATCTTCAGAAAAAAAGCCATAGCCCGGATGGATGGCGGTGCACTGGGTATGATCGGCCACGGAGAGGATCTCGTTGGGATCGGTGTAGCTTGATATGCGCCAGACCTGCTGATCATCGCGGCCGGCATAGAGCTGGACATGCTCAGAATCACGATCTGCCTCGGTATAGACCATGACAAACCCGAGACCCAGATCTTCACAGGCCCTGGCAATACGAATGGCAATCTCGCCCCTGTTGGCAATTAATACCTTTTCTTTCAAAATATCCCCTGAGGAAAATGAAGGTTTTTTTAAATAGATAGGGATTACAACACGTTAGGTGGCACCAAGGTTGCCGCATGTTGAGGAAGGATATGATTTATAACCCCTGGGAACTCTTTCGTCAATTTTTTTTGACCAGCCCGGCTGCCCCCCCTTCTGTGCAGGCGAAACAAAGGCGGCGTCCCCCTAAATCGCCGGGCCAAGATGGTGAATGTCCACAAAAAACCTGGCTTTTTACCACAACCGACTTTATATTTCTATCTTTTCTATGATGATATTTAGCCGCAAGGACAAATCGTTCGAAAGGCAACCTTGCCTTAGGGGCAATCTTTAAGATTTCCTTTTAACAATAGAGCATCAACAAGGCGCCGCACACCCCATGGAGCAGAGTCACAAACCAACCTCTCTTATCCGCCGCACCCTGCACCGTCTGGGCCTAGATAACAGTCCTGACACAGCGGCCGAACTGGAGACAGAGATCCAGGAGCTTATCGAGGAGGGGGAGGAGCAGGGTCTGCTCAGCAGCCAGCAGGGGGAGATGCTCTCCTCCATCATCGATTTCCGGGCCACCTCCATCAAGGAGATCATGACCCCCTCCACCGAGATCATCCAGGCCTCCATCGACGCCGAGCCGAGCGCCATAGTGCAGCTCATCCGGCAGCACGGTTTCTCGCGCATCCCCATCTTTGAAGAGTCGCCAGACAAGATTAAAGGCTTCATCCACGCCAAGAACCTGCTCACCTGCCCCGATGATGACAACGATCTTACGCCCGCCACCCTGGCCCCCCTTTTAAACCCCATTATCTTTACCCGGGGGGACGACATGGTGATGAACCTGCTCCATGACTTTCAGGCCAAGGGCATCCACCTGGCCATTGTCACCGATGAGTTTGGCGCCACCCGTGGTCTAGTCACCCTGGAAGACATCTTGGAAGAGATCGTCGGCGATATTGTCGATGAGACCGACAAGCCGGACAACCTGTGGCAGGTGGTCGACGCTGACACCTTAATCACCGCCGCCCGGGTGGACATCGAAGAGGTGGAAGAGTTCTTTGGCCTGAAATTCCCTGAGGGTAACTATGAGTCCATCGGCGGATTTATCTTAAATCAATCGGGCAAGATCCCCCCCCAGGGTGAATCCATTCCCTTTGAGGAGCTGACCCTCACCGTTACTGCCGCTGATCCGCGCCATATCATCACCGTCAAGATAGAGCGCGCCAAGCCCCAGAGTCCCGCTTAAGTTTTGTATTAAATCCACCAAGTTAACTCCATGCCCTCCATTGTCTTTGCCCTCCTGGCCGTCCTGCTCCTCTACCTCGCCTCACCCGGTGGCCCCGGCCTGCCCCAGCTGGCCTGGCTGGCCCTGGTCCCCCTCTGCCATTTCTGTCGGAAGGTTTCGGCCAAGCAGGCCTTCTGGCAGGGCTGGCTCGCCTTTTTCCTCTACCAGCTCTTCACCATCTACTGGGTGGTTATCTCCATGGAGCAGTATGGCGGACTGTCCCGTCTTCTCAGCTGGACGGCGCTGACCCTGCTGGCCATCTACATGGCCCTCTACCCCGCCATTTTCTGCGTCCTTATCAGCCGCCTGGACCAGGGGCGCTTGCTGTGGGGCGCGCCCCTCACATGGGTCAGCCTGGAATATCTGCGCGGCCACCTGTTCAGCGGCCTTCCCTGGCTGGACCTGGCCTACAGCCAGCACGGGATCTTATCTGTCATTCAATGCGTTGATCTGGGCGGCCACCTCCTCCTCTCCCTTATCATCGTCATGGTCAATGTCTTTATCTACCGACTGATCAGCGCCCCTGGTAAGCTTAAGGCCCAGCCCATAAGCGCGGCCCTGGCCCTGCTCGCCATCAGCGCCACCTTAGGCTACGGCCCCTGGCGCCTGGAGCAGATCACGGCCCAGGCAGAAGAGTGGCCAAAAATCAGCTCCACCATTATCCAGGCCAATATTGACCAGAGCGTCAAATGGCTGGAGTCAGAGAAACAGGACTCCGTTGACCGCCATATCGCCCTGACCAAAGAGGCGCAGGGGGAAAAAAAGGCCCGGCTCATAATATGGCCCGAGACCGCCCTGCCCTTTTTCCCCACCCTGGACCCGTTAATGGCCGAGGTTATGGAACGGACGGTGATGAAACGTGAGTATAACCTGCTGGCCGGCGCCCCCTTTATCATCATGCGTAAAGAGCATTACGAGTTCTATAACGGCGCCATGCTTCTCCACAAGGACGGCTCCTTTGGCCACTACTTCAAACGCCACCTGGTACCCTTTGGCGAGTACACCCCCCTGGGCTCCATCCTGCCCCTGCCAGGCCCCCTGGTCAACACAGAGAGCGACTTTTCCCCGGGCACATCGGCCAAACCCCTGGAATTAGACGAGAAGAGCAAGGTGGGCATGCTCATCTGCGTGGAGGCGATCTACCCGGAGCTGGCCCGCAAGTCCACGGTCGCCGGGGCCACCCTGCTGGCCAATATCACCAATGATGGCTGGTTCGGCCGCTCTTCCGCCCCCCATCAGCATCTGGCCATGACCACCTTCCGGGCGGTGGAAAACCGGCGCAGTCTGGCCCGGGCCGCCAATACCGGCATCAGCGCCTTCATCCTGCCCAGCGGCCGGCTGGACCAGACAACCCCCCTCTTTGAGCCGGCCCATATCAGCAGCGAGCTACCCATTAACGAAACTCTCAGCTTCTTCAGCCGCTGGGGCCACCTCTTTCCCCTCCTGGCCCTGGCCGCGGCCCTGCTTATTATCACTTACCCCGGCAGGAGGCGGGGCAGGCGGATTACCATCGGCTGAGCCTTGGCCAATCACCGGTTGACCAAATCCAGTAGTTAAATTATAAATCTTCAGTTATTCGAAAAAGCCCTAAAGGCCCGCAAACTTTCCTGTGGGCCAGCAAAATATCCCCCAGCAAAAAAATGTCTGCCGAACTGCAACAAAAACTACAAACCTTCCGTGACCGTCTTCTCACCTTAAAGGTGCATCTTTGAATTAGATGCCAAGCGAGAAGAGCTGAAGAAACTTGAACATGAGTCCTCGGCTCCCGACTTCTGGAACGACGCCAACAAGGCGCGCCAGGTCCAGATCACTATTGGCCGCCTCCAGGACCCCATAGATGGCTGGCAGGAGTGCATTGCCAGCTGCGATGATATCGAGGTGCTGCTGGAACTGGCCCGGGAAGAAAACGACGAGGAGACGGCCCAGGAGGCGGCCGGTGACCTGGCCGAACTTGGCCAGCAGTTGGACGCCTTTGAGCTGGAGTGCATGTTCAGCGGCGAACACGACGCCAGCAACGCCATGATCACCATCCATGCCGGGGCGGGCGGCACCGAGGCCCAGGACTGGGTGGACATGCTCCAGCGCATGTATCTGCGCTGGTGCGAGCAGCACGGTTTTGCCACCGATATCCTGGACCTTCTCCCCGGCGACGAGGCAGGGGTTAAGTCCATCACCATCATGGTCAAGGGGCGCTATGCCTACGGCTACCTGCGCTCCGAGATGGGCATCCACCGTCTGGTGCGCATCTCGCCCTTTGACACCAGCGGAAGGCGTCATACATCCTTTGCCTCAGTCTTCATCTTTCCCGAGCTCGACGACGACATCGACATCGAGGTAAACGACAAGGATCTGCGCATCGACACCTACCGGGCCAGCGGGGCCGGGGGCCAGCACGTCAACAAGACCAGCTCCGCCATCCGCATCACCCATCTGCCCACCAGCATCGTGGTCCAGTGCCAGAACGAACGTTCTCAGCACCGTAATAAGGATATGGCCATGAAGATGCTCAAAGCGCGGCTCTACGAGCAGCAGAAGGAGGCGCAGCAGGAGCAGCACGAAGAGATCAGCGGCGAGAAGAAAGAGATTGCCTGGGGCAGCCAGATCCGCTCCTACGTCATGCAGCCGTACCGGCTGGTCAAGGATCATCGCACCAACCAGGAGTCGGGCAATGTGGACGCGGTAATGGATGGCGATCTCGACTCCTTTATCAAGGCCTTTCTCCTCTGGCAGAATAACTCTTAAAGCCCCCTGCGACCCCACTTCTAGCCCGGCCTAAAGCAAAGTGACGGAAGACCCTCAGCAGCAGAAAAAATGCGCCAAATGCGGGGCCTGCACCAGCGTCTGCCCGGTGGCCGCCATTACCGGGCGGGAATCGCACACGCCGCGGGGCAAGCTCCACCTCTTCAGCCTGGGCCATGACTTCAGCTCACCCTACTACGCCGACCTGCTGGCTAAATGTTTGCAATGCCGGGCCTGCGACAGGATCTGTCCCCGGGACCTGCAGCCCAGCCGGCAGATCCGGGCGGCCCGCAGGGCTCAGAAGGGCTCACTTGAACCGGGCCGGCGAAAAAAGCAGCTGGTCCGCGGCCTCCTCCGCCATCCCAAGGCGGGTAAGCTGGCCGGCCACACCGTCCAGCGGCTCCACGACATCCTGCCTGCGGCCAGCGGTCTCATGGGGCGGTTGGACCTCCTGCTGCCCCAGCTGCAGACGCCCTCCCCCCTGGCCCATCTGCCAGAGCCGGACAATAAACAGCTCCCCCCCCTTACCTACTACCCCGGCTGTCTGGCCAGCCACCTGGCCGGCGATATCATTAAGGCCATGGGCCTGCTTGCCGCGGCCGGCGGCTGGCGGCTGATTATCCCGGCCGGCCTCACCTGCTGTGGCCTTGCCGCCTATAGCAGTGGCCAGGAGGATGAGGCCCGCTCCCTGGCCCGCCGCAACCTTGAGATCCTCTCAGAGAGCAGCAGCAGCAGCAGTGGCCCCATTATCACCTCCTGCGCCTCCTGCTTCGCCCAGCTTAGCGCTTGGCCCGACGGTCTGTTTCCCCATAAGGGGAAGTACCGGAAAATGGCCGAAGATGTGGCCAGCCGGGTCCAGGAATGTTCCACCTTCCTCCTGGAGCTGAACCTTGACTTTCAGCCCAGTAGTGGTCCCCAGGCTGTCTACTATCACGATCCCTGCCACCTGCACCACCGCAAGCAACCGATCACCAGAGAACCGCGGCAGCTTATCACTGCTGCCACTAACACCCCGCCCCTGAGCCTCTCCCCCTCCTGCTGCGGCCAGGGCGGCCTCTTCCATCTGGCCAATAAAGACCTCTCCCGGACCATCTTTGACAATTTATTTAAAAAAATTATGAACTTAGAGCCTGACTGCGTTGTCACTAGCTGTAGTGGCTGTCTCTTGCAGTGGCAACAGGGACTGGCCCGCCACCCGGAAGAGGGCCGCTGCCCGGCCAGCCACCTGGCCGTTTTCCTTGCGCAGCAGTTAAGATATTGATATTGTTTTCAATTCATCATTAACACCATTGGCCCACCCCTAAAAAAAACTCTGGAGCCTCTACTATGCAGAAATACCCCATCCCACTCCTAATCATCCTCCTGTTATGCCTCAGTGCTGGCCCTGGTCAGGCGGCCATTGACTGGCAGAGCAAACAGGTAATGAAGACCAAAACGCCCATCGTGGCCATGAGCCCCACCTTTGACGGCCAGAAAATGGTTATCTTAAGTAAGGGACTTTTAACTATCTATGACCAGAAGGGTAAAAAACTTGGTTCCACCAAGGTGAAGGCCGGGATGGACCGCATAGCCATCAGCGGCTTTCAGCCGGCCGGCATCCCGGAAAAGATCTTTGTGGCAAATTCCGCCACTGGCCAGGTTGAGCAGGTTACCTTCAGCCTGGTAACCCCCATTGCCGCCGGCAGCAGCCCCTTTCTCGGCCCCGCTGAGGCGCCGGTGACCATTGCCATCTTCAGCGACTTTCAATGACCCCACTGCGCCAAGGCCGGGGCGCTACTCGAGCAGGTGCTCGAGAAAAATCCTAACAGTGTAAAAATCGTCTACAAAAACTTCCCCCTAAGCTTTCACAAGCAGGCCAAACCAGCGGCCAAGGCCGCCTTTGCCGCGGCCAAGCAGGGTAAATTCTGGCAGTACCATGACCTGCTCTACGCCAATTACAGCCAGCTCTCCCCCAGCAAGTATAGCCAGTTCGCCAAGGATATCGGCCTGAACATGGAGGCGTTCAACCGTGTGCGGGGCAGCAGAGAGGCCCAGGCCCAGATAAACAGGGACGTCAACGCCGCCAGGCAGGCCGGGGTCACCGGCACCCCCGCCATCTACGTCAATGGCCACAAGGTATCATCCAAGAACCGCAACATCCCCTATATCCAGAAGCTCATTGACGCGGAGCTGAAGAAGAAATAGATGAGCCAGGCCACCAGCAAAGAGCTGTCATTTACCAACAATGATACGGCCCGCCTGCTCTACGGCGACCTTAACCGTAACCTGCAGGAGCTGGAGAAGAATGGCAAGGTTACGGTTAAGGCCCGGGGCACCAGCCTTACTATCAGCGGTTCTTCTGAACATCTGGTCCAGGTGGCCACCCAGACCCTGGAGCAACTCTACCTTCTCATTGAGGCGGGCTACCCGGTCTACCCCCAGGACGTGGCCTATGGCCTGCACATCCTGGAAAAGTCCCCCCGGGCCAACCTCAAAGACATCTTCCTTGACCAGGTCTATATCACGGCCCGGCAGAAGGTGGTCTCGCCCAAGAGCCTGAACCAGAAGAAGTACATCGACGCCATCCGCAGCCACGACATCGTCTTTGGCATCGGCCCGGCCGGCACGGGAAAGACCTATCTGGCCGTGGCCATGGCCGTGGCCGCCCTCACCTCCCACAAGGTGGGCTCCATCATCCTCACCAGACCCGCCGTGGAGGCGGGGGAGCGTTTGGGTTTTTTGCCCGGCGACATGGCGGAAAAGATCAATCCCTACCTGCGCCCCTTGCTTGACGCCCTCTTTGAGATGCTGGGCTATGAGAGGGCCCAGGAACTGCTGGAGCAAAACCAGATCGAGATCGCCCCCCTGGCCTTCATGCGCGGCCGCACCTTGAACAACGCCTTTGTCATCCTGGATGAGGCGCAGAACACCACCTATGAACAGATGAAGATGTTTTTGACCCGCCTGGGCTTCAACTCCCAGGCCGTGGTCACCGGCGACATTACCCAGGTCGACCTGCCAGGCAACCAGACCTCGGGGCTTATCAGCGCCCAGGGCGTCTTAAAGTCAGTGCCGGGCATGAGCTTCTGCGCCTTTCACGACAGTGACGTTGTCCGTCACCCCCTGGTCCAGGCCATTATCCAGGCGTACGAGAGGCGGGAGAAAAAGCGGGACCAACAGGAAAAATGACCGTTCTCCTGCGCAACGACTATCCCGGCCCGGACCACCACTTCTCCCTCGATTTCATTAAACAGACGGCCCAGGGCTTGCTGGACTTAATTAAATCCGACCAGGAACTGTCCCTGCTCTTGCTGGACGATGGGGCCATGCGAGAGTTAAACCGCAGCTGGCGTAATAAGGACAGGGCCACCAATGTCCTCTCCTTTCCCCAGGAAGAGACAGGAGAGGGGGAGCTTCTCGGCGATATAGTCATCTCCGTTGATACCGCCCGGGCCGAGGCCAGAGAGCAAAAGATAAGCCTGCACCAGCAGTTGCGGGCCCTGCTCATCCATGGCTTTGTCCACCTGCTGGGCTATGACCATGAACGCTCGGAGCGGGACGCCACGGAGATGTTCGCCCTGGAAGAGAAACTAAGCCAACAACTAACAACAAGGAGAAGGAAAATGGTCCAGTTAGCCATTAATGTTGACCATGTGGCCACCCTGCGCCAGGCCCGGGGTATCAGTGAGCCTGACCCGGTTACCGCCGCCGCCATGGCGGAGCTGGCCGGGGCCGTGGGCATTGTCGTTCACCTGCGCGAGGATCGGCGTCACATTCAGGACCGCGACGTGCGCATCCTGCGCCAGACCGTGCAGACCAAGCTGAACCTGGAGATGGGGGCGGCGGAAGAGATCATCGCCATCGCCCTGGACATTCTGCCGGACATGGTCACCCTGGTGCCGGAGAAGAGAGAGGAACTGACCACGGAGGGCGGTCTGGATGTGGCGGGCCAACAGGACAAACTGGCAGAGGTAATCGCCAGGATGACTGAAAAACAAATCCCGGTGAGCCTGTTCATCGACCCGGACAGCGAGCAGATCAAGGCCGCCTCTGAGGTAGGCGCCACCTTTGTGGAGATCCATACCGGCCGCTATGCCGATGCCGCGAACGAAGAGGAAGAGGAGGAGGAGTTTCAGCTCATCGCCCAGGCGGCCGAGGAGGCCTTTGAGTTGGGGTTAAGGGTCTATGCCGGCCACGGCCTTAACTATGGCAATTGCGCCCGGGTGGCGGCCATCCCCTTTATCGAAGAGCTGAGCATCGGCCACGCCGTTATGGCCCGGGCCATCTTTGTCGGTGTTGACCAGGCGGTGAGGGAGATGAAGGCGATCTGCCAAAAGGGATAACAGTGAGGGTAGTGGTACCACACGCCTCCTGTCCTAATTTTCTCCACTGGGAGCTTGATAAAAAGAATGGCGCGAAGGGATAAGGGGGAGGCAAGGGCCATTGCCCCCAAAAAACATCTTCTGGGCCTGCTGAGCAAGGGCGCCATTCTTCTGCTAATTGTCCTGCCGGCCTGGAGTTGGGGAACCATTGCCATCCTCTTTGCCTCTCCCGGGCCAAAGTGGCTGCAACTCTGTCTGGCCGTTGTCTTTGCCGCCCTGCTGCCGGCCATATTTCTCAGCAGCCGCTCCTTCTATAGGGCAGTACCCCTTAGTCTCATACCCCTTGTCCTGCTTCTCCTCTGGTGGCAGACCCTGCAGCCCTCAGGGGATAAGGAGTGGGCAGCTGACGTGGCCCGGGTGGCCCACGGGGAAATTAGCGGCAGCCGGCTCACCATGCACAATGTCCGCAACTTCCGCTATACCAGTGAGGATGACTTCAACGAGGTCTGGGAGGTGCGGGAGTATGACCTGGAAAAGCTGCAGGGACTGGACCTTTTTCTCTCCTACTGGGCCTCTGAGCATATTGCCCACGTCATCATGAGCTGGGATTTTGGCCACGATGAACACCTGGCCATCTCCATTGAGACCAGGAAGGATGTCAGCCAGGAATATTCAGCCCTGAAAGGCTTCTTCAAACAGTTTGAACTGGCCTATGTGGCGGGTGACGAGAGGGATCTGATCAGGCTCAGGACAAATTTTCGCCGGGAGCGGGTCTACGCCTACCGCCTGAACGTCACGCCAGAGCGGGCCCGGGCCCTGCTGGAAGACTACCTGCTCCAGATGAACAGCCTGACAGAGAGCCCGCAGTTTTACGACGCCCTGACCCGCAACTGCACCACCGCCATCCACCTCCACACCAGGGCCATCAACCCGGACGACCCGCTCCCCTTTGACTGGCGAATCCTCGTCAGCGGCCATCTTGATCACCTCCTCCACGAAAGAAAGATAGTGGCCAACGGCGACCTGCCCTTTGCCACCCTGAGGCAGCGGAGCAGGGTGGATCTGCGCATGCAGGAACATGGCAATGAAGGTTTTTCCGAGATTCTCCGCGATGGTCTGCCGTAAGGCGGCAATTACCCCCAGCCCGGTCTGAACCGACCAGCCAATATCCAGCCGCGCTCCCCTTAGCCCTTTACGGGCCAGAAGAAACGGTTATAATGGCCAACCTTTGATATTTTAGCGGGCAGAACAGCTCAACACCAACAAATCCAACCAGTAAGAAAAATCATGACAATCAAAAACGGCGACAAGATATCGGTTCACTACACAGGCACTCTGGAAAACGGTGAGGTCTTTGACTCCTCCCGCAACCGCGGCACCCTCGACTTTACCGTGGGCGCCGGCCAGATGATTAAAGGATTTGACAGCGCCATGGTGGGCCGCAAGGAAAGTGAGCAGATAAGTATCACCCTGGCACCGGCCGAGGCGTATGGTGATCGCAACGAAGAGATGATCTTTGGTATGCCCCGGGCCAATTTTCCTGAGGATATGGAATTGGAAATAGGCATGCAACTACAGTTAGCGGATCAGCAGGGCCAGCCCATCCCGGCCACTGTGGCAGCCATAGGTGACGATGAGGTGCAGATGGACCTGAACCACCCCATGGCCGGCAAGACCCTGAACTTTGACATCGAGATAGTAAAGGTCAACTGAGACCAGGAGGAGGGCATAACCCTTGTGACCTGGCAGATCTTAAATATCTCAGTTGCTTGAGTAGTTATGGGAAACAGGGAGGGAAGTTGCGACGGCTCAGGACTTATGCCGGCCAGCTGGTATCCGCCACCATAAAGGGGGTTGAGCGGATGCCGATACTCTTCTTCTTGACCCAGATACGAACCAGGGGAACGGCATGGCCATCGATATCCACTGTTGTCTGTAACTCCTCGACAAAGGAGATATCGCTGGCGAGAAATTCATAGTAACTGGTGTTACGGCTGAAGGGATCGGCCACCAGCACCACCTTTTCCGGGTCCAGATAATGTTTCTGGGGCGCCCCGGTGAAGGCTATGTGCGTTTCCTGGAGGAGGGCCTCGTCTTCCGGCCGTTTATATACCTGGAGGGCCAGTTTTTTCTCCAGGCCAAGATAGTTTCGGGCAGACATGCCATGGTCACCTTAAGTGCATGATTGAGGTTCTTGTCAGAAAGATTTTAACAAAATCCGCCAAGAAGGGGCAAATGATTGTTAGCGATTATCCCTGCGTCGCTATCGCTCCCCAGAACCAAGCCCGCCAGGGGCCCCTACTCCCCCGCATTTTTTTCTTGTAAAAAAATTACCACCGTTTATATTAACCCTTCCTTAATTAAAGGGGATTTGGCGGCATAGCCAAGTGGCTAAGGCAGTGGTCTGCAAAACCATTATTCCCCAGTTCGACTCTGGGTGCCGCCTCCAGAAACACCAAGGGTTTAGTGATTTTTCACTAAACCCTTTTTTTGTGTTTTTTTTCTGATCTGCCCCGGCTCGGGGAATTGCTTGATGCAGTGTGCTGCTCTGCTGCCTCTGGCCGTTCTGGCAGGGGCAGCAGGAATCAAGGGGACTTAGGAGAACTATTTTAAAAAGGGCAGTAAGGCCTTGAACTCTGGCGTGCCAGCCCGGTGGAGGAGTTCATAGATGATCATTTCGGTGCTGCCCACCACCCCGCCGATATTGGCAATACGGGCCAGGCCGGCCTGATAATTCTTCTCTGTCCGGGAATTTACCGCGTCGGCCGGCACCCATATATCATAACCACGCTGGAGCCCACCTAAAACGGTCTGGTATATGCAGATATGGGTCTCCACCCCACACACTATCCACCTCTTCACCTGGGTATGGCTGGCCAGCTGGGCGGCAACGGCGGGATTATAAAAACAGCCAAACTCCAGCTTATCAAGGGGAGAGACCTCAGCCATCTCGGCCGTAACTTCCGGCAACAGCTCACCGATTCGGGCCACATATTGAGTAGTTGCCACAACCGGGATATTCAACTGGCGGGCGGTTTTAAGCAAGAGGACAGAATTGGCCACCACCTCATCACGGCCGGGAATCACCCGCATCATGCGCTCCTGAATATCCACCACCAGCAGTCCACATTGGCCAGGGTCCAGCCTGGTTATCATCGTTGTCATTTCCCGCGTCTCCTAACATTTTTTTCTTATAATTTTCGGCCTTCTTGCCGGCCCAGGTGAGCTGAGTTAGTATAGCTAAACACCATGCAAATTCAACCCGCAAAAAAATGAACCTCGCCCAACGCCTTAAAACGATAATCGCCACCGCCCCCGGCCCCGAGCCTGTCCAGGCCGCAGGCTGGCTCAGGTCATGCCGCAACTCCAAGAGCATCACCTTTCTTGACCTTTACGATGGCTCCTGCCAGGCGGGACTGCAGGTGGTAGCGGCTAATGGCCTTGATAACTATGAGAGTGAGGTCAAGAAACTGTCCACCGGCTGCGCCATCCAGGTGACAGGTGTTTTGCAAGAGTCGCCGGCCGCCGGCCAGGCGGTGGAGCTGCACGCCACCGCTCTTGAGGTCGTGGGCTGGGCCCATGGGGCCAGCTACCCCCTCCAGAAGAAGAGACATTCCATGGAGTTTCTCCGCTCCATCCCCCACCTGCGCGGCCGGACCAACAGCATGGGCGCCATGATGCGCATCCGCAACGCTCTCACCTTCGGGGTCCATACCTTTTTTCAACAGCGGGGCTTCCTGCAGCTCCACACCCCGATTATCACCAGCAGCGACTGTGAAGGGGCGGGCGAGATGTTCACCGTAACCAGCCTGACCTCTGAACAGCTGGCCGAACAGGCCAAAGAAGATGCGCCATTCAACCAAGATTTCTTCGGCCAAAAGGTGAGCTTGACGGTGAGCGGCCAGCTGGAGGCGGAGGCCTACGCCCTGGCCATGGGTCCGGTCTACACCTTTGGCCCCACCTTCCGGGCCGAAAACTCCCACACCAGTCGCCATCTGGCGGAATTCTGGATGGTGGAACCGGAGATCCCCTTTTGCGACCTTGATCAGGACATGGACATTGCCGAGGAGATGCTGCGCTTCCTGGTGGCAACGCTTTTGGATCAATGCCCGGCCGAGCTGGAATTCTTCAACCGTTTTGTGGACAAAGGCTTGACTCAGCGCCTAAAGGGCATCTTGGCCAACTCTTTCACCCGCCTCACCTACAGCGAGGCGATCGCCGAGTTGCAGCGGGCGGAGACAGTGGAAAAATTTGCCTACCCGGTTACCTGGGGCATGGATCTCCAGTCAGAGCATGAAAAATTCCTGGCCGAGCAGATATGCAAGAGCCCGGTCATAGTCCGCGATTATCCCACCACCATCAAACCATTTTACATGCGGGCCAACGACGATGACAAAACAGTGGCGGCCATGGACATCCTGGTCCCAGGAATTGGCGAGATCATCGGCGGCAGCCAGCGGGAAGAACGCCTCGACATCCTTACCCAGCGCATGGCGGCCCAGGGTGTCGCCCCGGACGAATATGAATGGTACCTAGACCTGCGCCGCTTTGGCTCCGTCCCCCACGCCGGCTTCGGCCTGGGCTTTGAGCGCTTGCTCCTCCTTACCACCGGCCTCACCAACATCAGAGACGTCATTGCCTTCCCGCGTACCCCAGGCCAGATCTCTTAAACAACAGCCCTAAGCCATGCCATCCCTCTGTCTCGCCCCCTTACGCGGCCTCACCGACGCCACCTTCCGCACCACCTTTGCCGACAACTTCCCAGGTTTTTCCGACAGTATCGCCCCCTTCCTCACCACCTTTCAAGGCACGAAGGTAAAGGCGGCAAAACTTGCGGACCTGTTGCCGGAAAACAACCCATCCCTGCCGGTCATTCCCCAGATCATCGGCAAGGATAGTAAACAGTTCATCGTTCTGGCCACCATGCTGCGCGACCTGGGCTATGAGACGGTAAATCTCAACCTGGGCTGCCCCTACCCCATGGTGGCCAATAAGGGCCGCGGCTCCGGCTTTCTGCCCTTCCCTGACAAGCTCGAACGTTTTCTAGACGAAATCATGGCAGCCCCCACCCGCCTCTCCATCAAGACCCGACTGGGTCGCCGTGACGCGGCTGAAATAATCCAGCTGATGCCCATCTTCAACCGCTTCCCTTTAAGTGAGTTGATCATCCATCCCCGCCTCGGTGTGCAGATGTATAAGGGCCAGGTGGACCTTGAGTCCTTCGGCCAATGCCTCGCTTTGAGCAAAAACCCTGTGGTCTATAATGGCGATATCATTAACCTTGATTCATTCAGCCGCCTGCAGCAGCGCTTCCCAGAGGTCAACCGCTGGATGATCGGCAGGGGCGCCCTGGCCAATCCCTTTCTCCCCGGCCAGATCTGCCAGGAGACCCCTCCCCTGCCCCCGGAGCCATTTGTCCAACTGAGCCTCTTCCACGACCAGCTCTTTGACCTGTACGGCCAGCGCATGCAGGGGCCAGGCCATCTGCTGGGCCGCATGAAGGGGCTCTGGTTCTACCTGAGCCAACCACTGGCAGGGGGGGCAAAGATCCTGAAAAAGATCCAGAAATGCAAGAAAATTGCTGAGTATCAACGGCTGATGGCCAAGCTCATGGCCGAGCCGCCAGCCTGGCAGGGCCTCCTGGGGCCCGGCCAATAATTGGCCCCAGGGAGAGGGGCCAGGAGGCCATTGTTTTCCAGGCAAAGGCCAAAGAGCGGTAAAAAAGAGAGGGAATGAGACAAAAAAAAGACCCTTGCTCCCATTACGAGCAAGGGCGAAAGCCAATGGGGGGCCGAACCACTAAACTTAACCCCCCAGGGCTATCTTCTCTTGGGAAAACCCCACTGACTGAGAAGCATATCGTACTGATAGACAAGCTCCAGTTTGAAGTACTTCACCGCCTGCTTCTCCCGGCAGCGGATGCGGAAGATAAGGTTATCGTCCACCTTTTCGAGAAAATCCACCTGGGGTTTGGAAAGGGCGGTGGGTCGCACGCCAGTGAAATTCTTTGTGAATATTTCCTTATAATTCTCAAGAAGATACGCTGTTTTTTCCTCTATGACCACAGCGAGTTCAGTCTCACGTATCTTGTCTGTGGTTGCCCGGCGCAACTTCTGCATATCTGGCCGGTCGGCAAAGGCTGATTTGTCTATGGCGCTGACAATACGGCGCAAAGAATCACGGGCCTTGCTGTAACTTTCTTTCTGCAGATAGCCCTCAGCCCGTTGCTGCTCCATCTTCACCTGGGACGAGAGAAGGGAAGACATTATTACCCTTTCCGTCTCAGCCTGGGACTTACCCGGCAGAGAAACTCCCCCCTGCACCGCCTTGGCCGCAGTTGAAAATTCCTTATGGGCCTCCTGCCACTTCTTCCCGGAGAGCAGGCGGTCACCAGCGGCCCTGGTCTGCAGCAGCAAGCTCTGGGCCTTTTTAGTCGTAACCTCAGCGGCCCTGGCCGGCTCAATAATGTTTTTCTCCTGGCTTATCTTCTGGGCGGCAGAGTACTTTTTCTCCGCCTCGGCCCACTTACCCTCCTTCTGGAGAAGATCACCTTCAACCACCAGTTGGGAAAAACGGGCCCGCTGCAGATAACGATGGACATCGTGCCCCTTGACTGATTCAGCAACCCCCTCTGTTTTGCTCAGTTCAAGGGCCTGTTCAAAGGTGGCAATGGCCTGGGGCCAGTTGGCGGCGGTGAAATAGTCCTTACCAATGGAGATCAGATTGGCAAAGCGGGCCTGAAGGACAAGAAGTTCCACCTCTGCCACCTTCTTGGCCTCAAGGCGTTTCTTGTTGTCCTGGCTGACCTTCAGGGCCCCTTCATAGGCGGCCAGGGACTTCTTTAATTCACCAGCCTCCTTATAAGCCGCGCCATCTCCCACCAGCTCCTCGATCTTCAGGTAAACGCGATGGGCCCTTTTGGAGATATGTTTGCCTTGATAGAGAGTTTTCCCCTCAATTCCCTCGCGAAATTCCTCCGAGGTCAACAGGTCATCCACCTTGGCCAGCAGGACCTTCTTGCCCCTGGCCTTAAACACCCATATAGGCTCTAAGCTTTTTTTGATCTCTAAACTGTTCGCCTTGACCTTATCAAAATCTTCCGCCTCTAAAAGCGAATTCATGGTCGCCCATATCTGCTCCGCCTTGGCGTATGAACGCCACTCATAACCGGCCCACAGAGCGCCAAGGATAATCAGCAAGAGGACAAAAAAACCGAAAATAGCGGAACGGCCCTTTTTCTGGCCCGGCGGAGAGGGAGATTTCTTTTTGACCGGTTTCAGCTTTTTCTTCCTTTTAGGCGGGGGCGGGGGCGGGGCATTCTCCTCCGCTGCCGGGGTTGGAGTCGCAGGAGGAGGAGCTGAGGCGGTTATCCCCAGACCACCATCTGCCGGGGGGGGAGGGATGGTGCCTGACTCCATGGTCAAACCGATGTCAGCGGAGGCCCCCCCCTGATCAAGACCCACCCAGGCATCCTTGACCCGCTGCCTGTCCGCCTCAAGGCCGGGGTAATCGCTAATCATCTCCATAACATCATCGAGACGACCAGCAGATCTCTCAACCAACCCCTGCTCCTCAAAACCAATGGCCTCTGCATGCACCTTTTCCGCCGCGGCTATCGTCTCATTGATAGTGGGAACGGCCGCCGCCATGGCCGGGCTAAGTTCAGCCGTGGCCTGCACCTTCTTCCGGGCCGCATAAAAGTTGCGCTGGTCCAGCATAGAGGTGAGGATATCCAGATCCACGTCAACATCACCCAGGTCCAGATCTATCTCGTCATCGCCATAGCTGTCATAGGTGGGATCGGCCACGGTCAGTTTTTCAATAACTATATCAGGGGCAGGTTCGCCTCCCCCTGGTTCCAGGTCAAGATGCATCTCATCGGAACCGCCGGGATCATTACCACTCACTTCGCCAGGGCCGGGGGCCCCATCCCCTCCCAGGTCAAGGCGCATGGAGGTATCTTCGCTGGTGACCTGGAAATCAATATCGGCGAGGAGATCATCTCCGCCAGCCGTATCGGCCGCCGGCTCAGTTCCCAAACCCGCCAGGGCGTCTGACTGGAATTCAATATCAGGCAGATCATCTTCATTGGCCGCCGGCGAGGCGGTCTCTCTTGCGGCCAACCCCTGGGCCGCGGCAGGCCCGGAATCCGGGTTGAGATCCACGGCTGCAAAATCTATTTCAGGAAGTTCGGAAATATCTTCGTCCTCCGGTAAATTGTCTGCCTGAGTGGCAGATTCCAGGTTCATGCCACTGCTGTCCAGGTCAGCGGCCAACTCAAAGGCGTAATCATCAACCGGGATCGCTGAACCATTTTCCCCGGCCCATTGCAGGGCGGCGGGATTAAAGACGTTTTCGTCGGAAAATACCTGCCAGGAGATCATCTTGGCAATATGGATGATCAGATCAACCAACCTTTTATCATGACTCCAGAAATCAGCTATCTTGATGGCCGAAGGGTCGATGTCAGGGTGAAATATTGAGGTGAGCGGCTTACAGTTAGGGGGAAAATGGGGGAAGCCAAAGGAGAGACTTATCTCAATGCGATGCTGGTCTGACTGGACAGGTTCGCCATTGTCAATCTGGGCGAAACCGTTGAGGCGATATTCTAACTCATACCGTTCCGGAGGCGTACCTTCGCTGGCCAAGATAGAAATTTTGGGGTGGTTGGCAAAGTGGTGCTGGATCTCAGCAAATTCTGTTTCCAGACGATTAGCTGCGTCGCTCATATTTTTTCTTTTATTTCCTTCCAGTTAATGACGGCTGGGAAGATTTTAGCGGGCTGATGAACTAAACTTTTCTCAGATAATTCTCCCTGCTCTCGTCGCGACCAGGGAGAGTCCATATTAACCAATTTGTTTTGTATTAACAGGCAAATAACGATAAAATATATCCTACCCGCTTAAAATTAACATATTTTTCTCATATAGCGAGGGGAAAAAACATGGCCACGATTTCGGTGAACCTAATAGTAGTTGAAGAAGTAAAATGCCCCCTTTACACCAAGGGGGACATGTTCCATTTTGATGACAAATCTGTGCTGTTTAGTAATAGCCGCCCTTCCTGCTTCATTCTCACCCGGGAACTAACCCAGCTTCTCTTTAAGTTCATCAGCGGCAAGCGGCCCCAGGCGGACAAACTCTACGGCTGTGGCGGTTGTACTGGTCTGATAAAATTCAAATTAACAGAGCAAGAGTTTCCTGAGAGCCCTAAGCAAGGCGAAGAGCAGGAGCAGAAGAGCAACTCCGGCGTTTCCGGTGATCTTACGACCCTATCACCCACCGAGGTCTTCCAGGCCCTGAACATCAGTGAAAAAAACGGCACCATCTCCTTTTTGTTCCCGGCTGGCCCCGGCTTCGCCACATTCCAGAATGGGGAGTTTATCAAGGCCCAATACCAAAAAAGGGAGGGCCTGGAGGCAATCTTTGCCATGTTGAAGGAGACGGAGGGCTCCTTCAATTTTGAGGTGGAATTGAGCGGAGAAGAGCAAGAGCCCCTGGGCAGCTTCATGATGATCCTCATGGAGGGGATGCGCAAGCAGGATGAAGAGGCAGACCCAAGTTAGCCACTCAGCTAAAAGGTGATAACCCTGGTGCGAATCACATCAGGGTGGTCATTCAAGGCGGGCAGCAGTGAGGGGGGCAGGGGTGAGCCGAGATCGATGATATTATAGCCCACCCGGCCATTACTCTCATTGACGTAACTGCTGATATTTATCCCCTCTTCCCCCAAGAGCTGAGAAACAAAGCCTATCATGCCCGGGCGGTCACGGTTGATCAAAAGCAACCTGGTCACAACCTGATCATCCGGGATCGACTCCACCGTGGGGAAATTAACACTGCGGACCACCGTGCCATACTCCAGATAGGCCAACAGCTCCCGGGCCGCCATGATGGCGCACTGTTCCTCCGACTCCCCGGTGGCCGCGCCGATATGGGGGGTGGCAATGACCTGGGGATGGGTGAGCAGCTCAGATGCTGGAAAATCACAGATATAGAGGGCAAGGCGACCCGTGTCCAGGGCCTGGCGCACTGCCTCCTCATCAACCACCTCCTGCCGGGAATAATTAAGGAGCATGGCGCCGGACGGCAGCTGGGCCAGGAGATCGTGGTCCACCAGTCCCGCTGTCTTGGCTGTGAGGGGGACATGGACCGAGAGGATATTGGCCTGCCGCACCACCTGGGAGCAGGAGCGGGCCAGGTCAACCTCCGGCAGCAGGGCGTGAATATTCTCCAGGGCGGGCTGGGGATCAAAGCCAACGACACGCATCTTCTGGCCTATGCCGCGATTGGCCACCCGCACCCCGATCTGCCCCAAGCCTAAGACCCCCAAGGTCTTACCGGCCAGCTCCATACCCCGAAACTGGGCCTTGGCCTCTTCCACCATGGTCCCCCTCTCCTGCTGGGGATGACCCGCCAGGGAGCGACAGAAATCAAGGCCAGGCACGATATTACGCGCCCCGATACCGGCCATAACCAAGACAAGTTCCGCCACGGCATTGGCGTTGGCCCCAGGGCTGTTAAAGACGCAGATGCCCTTTTCCGTGGCCCGCTCAATATTGATATTATTCACCCCGGCCCCGGCCCGGGCAATGGCCAGTAAAGAGGGGTAATCATCCACATCCACCTGGCTGCTGCGCACCATAATGGCGTGGGGATTATCTATCTCAGCGGCCAGCTGATAGTTGTCATTAAAATATTCCAGGCCTTCCCGGGCGATATTATTGATCACCTTGATTCGCATCACTTCCCCCCTTTGTCTACTTCCCGCACTTTTTTTATTAGTTCACCATAAAATAGGCAGATTCGTACCTGTCTGACAAGCTTGAGGCCAGAAGACAAAAAAAAAGACCCGCTGGCCAGAAGTCTGGCCAGCGGGTCTTTTGGGCAGCCCGGCATAAAGCCCGAGCGCCCGGAGGCAAAACGGTCTTAGCAGCCGGTGGCCTTCTGCATGGCGGGCACGGTCTGCTTCTTGCGGCTCATCATGCCGTCAACCCAGAAGGAGGTGCCGTCAATCTTACCGCTGAAGGCGCCTTCGATGAGGGCGGGATCATCGGAGACAACAACCAGGTCAGTGCCTTCCTTTACCACATCGGTGAGCATGAGCAGCACGGTGTGACGACCGTCAGCTTTAGTCTCTTTCATGGCGCCGAGCAGGTCGTCGCGGATAGCGGCAACCTGATCCAGGGTGGCAAGCTCCAGCTGGCCGATGCCGACCTTCTTGCCGTTCATGTCAAAGTCCTTGTAGTCGCGGAAGAGCAGGTCCATGGCGGGAACGCCATCAACAGAGGACTTGGCCTTGAGCATATCCATGAACAGGGCGTCGCAGTCATTAACGCCGGCAATGGCCTTGAGATCGGCAACAGCGACCTTGTCCTTGTCGGTGCAGGTGGGGGACTTGAAGTTTACGGTGTCGCTCAGGATGGCGCAGAGCATGGCGCCGGCTACGTCCTTGGGCACGTCAACGTTGTTGAGCTTGTACATCTCGTTCAAGACGGTGCAGGTACAGCCCACCGGCTGGCAGTTAACCAGGATGGGGTTGTTGGTGGTAACGTCACCAACCTTGTGATGATCAACAATGGCAACTACCTCTGCCTTGTCCAGGTTGGCCGGGCCCTGGGCCAGGTCACTAAAATCAACCAGGGCGAGCTGCTTGCCGGCGGCGTCAGTAATCTCCTCAGGGGCGGCAAGACCAAATTTCTCTAGGACAACTTTAGACTCAGGGTTCAGGTCGGCGGCAGAACTCTGCATTACGGCCACGGCATCTTCGCCCATGGCCTTGGCCAGGGTGGTATAGCCAATGGCAGCGGCTACGGAATCGGTGTCAGGACTGCTGTGTCCACATACGTAGGTAGTCATGGTCTTACTCCTCCAAGATTCAAGATTAAAGAATATATATACAACTGTTGACAGCTCAGTTAAGGTGCAACTTTTTTTGGAAAGTTCACCTAATAAATTAACTAATTAAAAACGTGCCAAAGATAGTGCTAATAGCTGGGCACGTCAAGAAGAAAAACTGGCATTTAACAATAGACTAACAAGCCCCGCCTCCCCTGCCCCCCATCCCTGAAATTAAAGCGAGAATTGCTGCCATGACCTTCCCTGCCAAGGCCGTCATCTTTGACCTGGACGGCACCCTCCTTGACACCCTCAGCGACCTGGCCGACTCGGCCAACCATGTCCTTGGCCAGCTGGGCCTACCCGTTCATGAGCGGGACAGCTACCGTTACATGGTGGGTAACGGTATTGAAAAGTTGGTGGAGCGCATGCTGCCGGCCGACCAGAGGCAGCGACAGGAGGAGGTGGTTGCCACCCTGCGCCGCCACTACAGCAAACATTGGGCCGACACCACCGCGCCCTACCCCGCCATCCCGGATCTTCTCACCGCCCTCCAGGAGAGGCAACTGCCCTTGGCGGTCCTGTCAAACAAACCAGAGGAGCTGACCCGGGCCACGGTGGCCCACTATTTTGCCGCCTGGTCCTTTGCCGAGGTGGCCGGGGCCAGGGCCGACTTCGGCCTGAAGCCGCAACCGGAACGGGCCCATGCCATGGCCCGCAGGCTGGGGATAGCGCCCCAGGAGATCCTCATGGTGGGTGACTCCAGTATTGACATGGAAACAGCCGCTAACAGCGGGATGACAGGTATAGGGGTTCTGTGGGGATTTCGCGGGGCGGAGGAGTTACTAGACCACGGGGCTCGGGCCCTGATCAAGCAACCCCTGGAGCTTCTCGACCTGATCGGCGAAGATTCCTGAGTAAATAATCTGGGCCCGTAGACAAAAGTATGGCCGTTTATATCTGACCACGTCCGAAAGAGGGTTGGGTTTTAACCAGGCGAAGAAAAGAGGGAAAGCGATGGCTGGCAAAAAAAATCAGACCAGATCATCCTGCACCGTTCCGCCCCAATTCAACTTGTTGCGCAGGATATCAAAATAGCCCTCCACCGGCGAGCAGATGAGCTGCAGCGACTTTTCACTGGCCACCACCTCCAAGCGATCCTCCTCAGCCATATTCCAGGCCGGCCGGCCGTCAATGATGATCTGCACATCGGCGACCTGACCCATGAGGCGGGCCGTGAGACAGACAGAGGCGGGCAGGAGCACCGGCCTGCTTTCCAGCATGAAGGGGCAGATGGGGGTGACCAGCATGGCTGAAACCCCGGGCTGGACAATGGGGCCGCCGGCCGACAAGTTGTAGGCGGTGGAGCCGGTGGGGGTGGAGAAGATCAGGCCGTCCGCCTTGTAAGAGGCGACAAAGTGTTGATCGGCCCAGACACAGAGCTGGACCAAGCGGTCCACCGTGCCCTTGGATATCACCACGTCGTTTAGGACGTAACGGTAACCGCTGGTGGAAGTTGGCCCCAGTTGCCGCACCTTGAACATCAACCGCTGCTCCACCTTGGCGTCCCCCGCCATGATGGCGTCTAAGGCCTGGAGCCTGTCCTTAACCACCACCTCGGTGAGAAAGCCCAAGGTGCCTAAGTTGACGCCCACCACCGGGATTTCAAAACAGCAGGCCTGCTCCGCCACATTAAGCAGGGTGCCGTCACCTCCCAGGATTATGAGGAGGTCCAGCTCCGGTTCTACCCTGTTGCGGATAAAGGTGACACTCTGGTAGCGGCCCTCTATTTCACTGGCTATCTCATGGGCCTGGGCCGAATCATCACGGATGATAATCCCAGCCCGGGATATTTTTTTCATGACCCCTACTCCCCAAGCTCCCGGGAACGTCTGGTGGCTGCCTCTATGGCGTTCATGATATTGGCCCGGAAGGCCCCCTTTTCCAGTTCGTGGAGACCGGCAATGGTGGTGCCGCCCGGTGAGGTGACCATGGCCTTGAGTTGGGCGGGGTGCTCATCACTGGCCATGGCCAGCTGCATGCTGCCTAAAATGGTCTGCTGGGCCAGTTGCTCGGCTAAAGGCCGGGGCAGCCCCACCTTTAGCCCGCCGTCAATCATCGCCTCAAGGAAGGCGAAGACGTAAGCGGGACCACTGCCGCTCAGGCCGGTGACCGCGTCCAGGGCCGACTCCGGCATAACAGAGGCCGTGCCAATGGCGTTAAAGATGGCCGTGGCCAGGTCCATGTCGGCAGAAGAGGCATTCTTTCCCCCGCTTAAGGCCGAGGCGCCGGCCAGTACCAGGGCCGGGGTATTGGGCATAACCCGGATAACACGACACTCTGAGGAGAGACCCCCCTCAAGGGCGGCTAAAGGGACACCGGCGGCAATGGAGATGATCAGGTTCTCCGAGCCCAAGGAAGCACGGCTATCGGCCAGCACCTTGGCCATGACCTGGGGTTTCACGGCCAGGATAACAATATCACAGCTTAAGGCCGGCTCATAATCACCCGAGACGTTAACCCCGTGGCTATCCTGGAGGATTTGCCGTCTGGCCGCCACCGGCTCCGTGACGAATAGCTGCCCGGCATCTACCAGCCCCCCCTGCAGCAGACCCTTGATCAGGGCCTCCGCCATCATGCCGCCACCGACAAAACCTATCTTTTCACTGAGTTTCATATCTCTTGCCATTTACGGAAATAGTGAATTGTTCATAAAGGGTTGGAGAGCGGGACAGCCTTTGACAAAGATCACCCCTCCCCAAAGAAAAAACTTTGGCCAGATTAGCCCAAATCCACCCATAGTCAAGTGTTTCCATGGGCTTCTGAACCTAAAAAAAAAGCCGCCCCCAGGAGAAGGGGCGGCTTTTGGCACCAGTGTTTAAGCCACCAAGGCAGCTTAAACACTGGTTATCAGAAATTGCGCGTTAGGCCTGAAGGCGCTCCGACTCCTTCATCTGGCGGATATCGCAGGCCCGTTTGAAGGCGGCCTCCTTGCCATGTTTACGAATGGAGACAGAGGTCTTGCCCTGCTTGCCCTCCTCGTTTACCCAGGAAACCTCGTAACGATTCAGCTTATCGTTGAGGCGGACACCAACCACGCCGGTGGTGGTATTGCTGACGGTGACGATATGTTTATCAGTCCGGACCTTACCAAGACGCTTCTCCGTCTGGTCACGCCAGGCCACGGCCGCCAGCAGGCTGGAGTAACGGCCGCCACACTTGCCATCTGAGAAAAACTTGGAATGGGTCTTGCCATAGAATCGTACCCGGACATACCAGCCATGGGTTCTCTTCTCTTCCTGGTCGATCCGGGCGATATCCTTATGTTTCTCTAAAATTTCTTCACCTTCTTTTACAGCCATACTTTTTCACCTATTGATATTTGCTTTAAAAAATTTCGAGGATTACCAAAATCATTCTGGCCATCCGCCAATTAAATTTACAGAATGCAACCGTTATGCCTATCAGACAATCATTGTCATTACTTTGTTCAGGATAAGTTGTAGCTCCTAAACAAATATTTAGCCCTTGAGGAGAAATACCTAATCCACCTAACAGACCAAGTCAACAATAAAACTTCTTTTTTTATTCTTTTTCTTCTGCCCATTTAGCAAAGACTAACCGTCGACCCATAGCCGCCAACGATTGAGCCTCCCAGCAGCCCATAAGTCTAAATTATTTTTTGTTTTAAACAGCAGCCCTAAACAGGCCTAAGCGGCAAAACCTATCTGCCCATATTTTGGCCGGCCATATCCCTGGCCTTCCTCTAAAAAAAAAATTCCCGCTAAAAAAACACCTTATTAGCCTTTTCCGGCAGTTCTGCCTTTGCCCCTGGCAAAGCAAGGGGGGCTATGATATCTATCACAACCAGGCAACTGCCTCTGAATTCGGGGATACCTGGACCAAGACAGCCGCTCCCGGCAGATAAGTAGGATGTAACTTTACCGGGCGCCAGACAGATAAAACAAAAAACTAAAGCGCCTTGCCGCCTTTTACGGCCCAGGCGCCGGCCATTAAGACCATGACAAAGTGCAGCGCAGATTCCTTTGTGGAAATAATTGACCTGATCCATAAGCTCCGGGCCCCGGGGGGATGCCCCTGGGACCGCAAACAGACCGCCGTAAGCATTAAACCGTACCTCCTGGAAGAAACCCATGAGCTGGCCGAGGCCATTGACCAGGGGCATGTCGCCAACATCCGCGAGGAGTTGGGGGATCTCTACTTCCAGATCAGTTTCATCGCCCTGCTCTTTGAGGAAGAGGGCCAGTTCACCGTTAAAGATGTCTTAGACGGCATCATCGCCAAGATGGTCCGCCGCCACCCCCATGTGTTCACCGATGAGGAATTCGCCTCAGACGAGGCCATTCGCCAGAACTGGCAGAAGATCAAGGCCCAGGAGAAGAAGGAGAAGGCGGCCCAGGAGGAGGAGAGCAGTAATGTTGACGTCCCCCGATCGCTACCTGGTCTGAACCGGAGCCAACGCGTCTCCGCCCGGGTGGCGGCCCACGGCTTTGAGTGGCCGGACAACGTGAGCCTGATGGCAAAATTTAGTGAAGAGTGCCAGGAACTGCATGAGGCCGTAAGCGGCCGTAACAAAGAGGAGATCAGCGAGGAGATCGGCGACGTGCTCTTTATGCTGGTCAACATCTGCCGCCGCCATGATCTCTACGGCGAGGACATCATCCACCAGGCAACCGACAAATTTATCAACCGTTTTGAGACCATGGAAGGTCTTTGCGCCAAGGATAAGACCAGCCTGGCGGAAGAAAACAGCGCGGCCCAGCTCCGTTACTGGCAACGGGCCAAGGAGGAGCTGGCCACGCCGGCAGAAGCAGCAACTGGCGGCAAAGAGAAGGGCTGAGAGTAAAAAAAGTTTCCCGCAATGGAAATGTCGCTCAAATAATTTTGAGCGGAAGGGGCTCCCCCCCCCTAGTCACTTAGAGCAGATAATAGACCAGGCCCACCACAAGCAGGGTTAGGCCCCGGCTAAGCTGGCTGCAGCCCACCAGCCCAAGGGCCATCCGGGGTGAAAAGATGCCCATATAATGGGGAAGCTGATGCCGCAGGACGCGAACGGGGGCGGCCAGGAAATTACCCAGGAGCAGGGCCAGCACCACCTCTTTCATCTCCAGGCTGTTATCCGCCAGCATGGCACTGGCGGCGGCCAGGCCGGCGGAGAACTCGGTGGTAACATAGAGGATGACGATGGACATGGCCTGGGTGGGCAACCAGCCTAAGAGCCGGCTACCGGCCATAATCTCCTCCAGCCAGGCGAAGATACCGTAACGGCTGAGGAAAAAGAAGAGGAGATAGACCGGCACTAAATAGCGGAGAACACGGGGCAGACGATGGCGCAACCGCTGCCAGCTGCGCTCACACGCCTGGCGCCAGCCCGGGGCTTCAATCTCCGGAACCACTGCCTCAGCCGACCCGCCACCCTGGAGAAAAAAACGACCCACCACCACCACCGCTAAAGTTTGCAGCAGAGCGGCGCTGAAGGTCAAGCCCACATAGATTAAAGCCCCGGCCCCGATAAAGGGGACGGTGAGAAAAAAGACGGTGGGCAGGTGGAGGAAAAATCGCGGCAGGGAGTTAAATATATTGGCCAGGACAAGTTCCACCCTGCTCATCTCCCCCTTGGCATAACCCTCGGCCAGCATGGCGTTGGCCGCCACCCCGGAGACAAAGGCCATGGAAAAGCTGGCCCCGGCCATGTCAGAGAGTCGTCCCCAGCGGATCAAGGGGCGGCTGACCAGCGCCAGCTGCCGGGTCCAGCTCAGGGCCTCAATCAGGTTGGCCACCACCAACCCCAGGGAGACAAAGACAACTATGCGTCCCAAAGGAAGAATGACCTTACTTGTTATTTCAGTAAAAATATCAACCATTTACATGCAGGCCTGACAGCGGGACTTAAATGGAGCAACCGACACAAAAAGAGGAGAGCGCAGGACAAAAAAATCCCCGGACCAAGTTGATCCGAGGATTTTTTCCGGTTTCTGCCACGAAATTGTCATTATTTAGCGAGACAAGCTAACTCATTACCTGGGCGGTTCGCAAATGTCAAGACAGCCACAACTCAGAGCTGACCAGAGGGGTCATAGAGGTTAAGGGCAAATTATTCCTGCGCCACTGGTGCCAAGGCATAATCTGCCGCCCCCAACAGGGGTGCCTGCTCATTTAAGATGACCCGTACCGGGATGGAGCTTAAGAGCTCCCGGAAGCGGCCCTTGCTGACAAAGCCTGCCAGAAATGGCCCGGAGCGCAGGGACTCAAGGATCTTGGGTGGAATGCCGCCACCGAGATAGACTCCGCCGGTGGCAAGGGCGGTCAGGGCCAGGTTGCCCGCCACCGCTCCCAGGATTGAACAGAAGAGGTTCAGCGTCTTGACACAGATCGGTTCCCCCTCACCTGAGGCCGCCGCCGTGATGGCCTGGGCCTTATCCCCATGGGCCAACTCCTGGCTCAGCCAATGGGGCACCTCATGGTGGCCCTCTTCCTTGAGCCAGGCAAAGATATTGACAATACCCAGGCCGGACGCCAATCGTTCAGTACTAACATGACCATAACGGTGATGGATGAAGCGCCACAGCCCCACCTGCTCTTCATCCATAGGGGCAAAATCAACATGGCCACCCTCAGAGGCCATGGCCTGCCAGCTGCCCTTATGATTATTGATAAGGGCTGTGCCCAACCCTGTTCCCGGCGCCAGCAGGGCCACGACCCCTCCCTCCTGGCCTTGCCCCTCCTGCAGGGGGTGGATCTCCTGGCTGTCAAGGAGGGGGATGGCCTGGCCGGTGGCCGCCAGATCGTTAAGCAGAGTTAGCGGCAGACCTAACCTCTGGCCAAGTTGCTCCTGGCAGACGCGCCAGGGGAGATTGGTGGTCTGACAGCAGCCAGCTATCACTGGTCCGGCAATGGCGAAACAGGCCCGCTCAATCTGCGGGTGGCCCTGCTCCGCCAGAAAATCTGCCACTATCTCTTCCAGGTCGCCAACACTGGCCACCTCTTTAATAACCAAGGGTTCCGGTCTGACCCGGCCCGGCCCATAGATGGCCAGGTTAGTCTTTGTGCCGCCAATGTCAGCCGCCAGAACCAGCTGTTCAGGAGCACCTCCCCTTTCGTCTCTAATATTTTTTTCACCATGGGCCCACTTGGCATGGTCCATCGCTAACTCCCTGTTGCGGCTGGTTATTGTTTTTTCTCGTTTTCTTTGCTCTGCCATGGTTTATAGAGAGGGCTCTGCCTCGCACCATTATATTGTTGCCGGCCATGTGACTCTTGCTACCTGAGTTGCCGTCACAATGTGACCCCAAAGGCCGAGTATAACAACGATAAGAAAAATCATGATCAAACGCCAACAACTGCCCCGGCTCAGGCTCATCAGCCAGACAGGCTTCGCCCTCTTCTGCCTCTACAGCGGCTGGCAATTCCAGCAATTCTACCTCTGGGCCATGGGCCAAAGGGCCACCTTTGTCCCCCGGCCAGCGGCCGTGGAGGCCTTTCTGCCCATCAGTGGTCTCGTGGGCCTCAAGCAACTGCTGATCACCGGCATCTTTGACCCGATCCACCCGGCCGCCCTGACCATATTTATGGCCGCCCTTATCATCGCCCTGTTGCTGCGCAAAGGGTTTTGCGGCTGGATCTGCCCGGTGGGTTTCACCTCCAACCTGGCCGAAAGGCTGATGCGGCGGCTGGGAATAGTCTGGGAGTTGCCTCCCTGGCTCCACTATCCCTTCTTAAGCTTGAAGTACCTGCTCCTGGCCTTCTTCTTTTTCATCATCGTCATTAAGATGGATAGCGCGGCCCTGGCCGCCTTCAACGAGACGCCATATAACCTGGTGGTGGACGCCAAGATGCTCCTCTTCTTCCTGGAGCCATCCAGCACCACCCTGACCACCCTGGCCCTGCTGACCCTGGCCACTTTACTGATCCGCAACTTCTGGTGCCGCTATCTCTGTCCCCACGGGGCGTTGCTGGGCCTGGTCGCCCTGTTCGGCCCTTTGTGGATCTGGCGCGATAATAGCCTGTGCGTAAAGTGCGGCCGCTGCCAGGAAAAATGCCCGGCCAGTCTCGATGTCCCGGAGAAAAAGATAATCTTCAGTCCGGAGTGTCTCGGCTGCGGCGAGTGTCTGGCGGCCTGCCCGGTGGATAAATGCCTGCAGCTTACCCTCTGGCAGCGGTGCGTCCTGCCCGTCATCATCCTGCCCTTGGGGGTGGTGGGCATCTTCCTTCTCTGTTACGCGGTCGCGGTCTTAACCGGCCACTGGCAGAGCCAGGTACCCCTTTCCCTTCTTAAAGAATACTACCAGCAGGCAGCCCAACTGGCCCATCCTTAAAATTACCCTGGGCGTCTCACCTGGCGACGCCTCATCACTGCAGTTTGAGAGAAGATAGAGCCATGACCAGTAGCAGTATGAAAACAATTCTCCTTGTTGACGCGGAAGAGCCGCTGCGCAAGCGGATGGCCAAGGCCCTGGGCAAGAGGGGATTTACCGTCTTCAGCGCCGCTGACCGCAGCGAGGCCATGGAGATCCTGGCAGCGCAACGGCCAGATGCGGCCGTAGTGGAGTTGAGACTACCCGACGGATCGGGGCTGGAACTGGTTAAAGAGGCCAAGGAGCGCCATGGCAAGCTGCGCTTCGTGGTTCTCACCGGTTATGGCTCCATTGCCACGGCCACGGCCGCCATCCGCTTGGGGGCCTTGGATTATCTCACAAAACCAGCGGAAACAAACGAGATTCTCCGGGCCCTGGCCGGGCAGGATCAAGAAAGCTGGGCCATCGACTTCCTAGAGGAGGCCCCCTCCCTGGCCCGGGTGGAGTGGGAGCATATCAACCGCATCTTGCATGACTGCGGCAACAACATCTCCCGGACAGCGAAAAAACTGGGCATCCATCGCCGCACCCTGCAACGCAAGCTGCAGAAATATCCCCCCCCGGAGAGGGGCTGATCTTCTTCTCAGCCCTGGCCTTTAATCTCCCGGCGCCCGCCATAGGAAGCTCTTCCTGCCAGACCCGCCTCAATGGCCAGCAGACGGTTATACTTGGCCACCCGGTCGGAACGGCAGAGGGAACCGGTCTTGATCTGGCCGGCGCAGGTGCCCACGGCCAGATCGGCAATGGAGGTGTCCTCGGTCTCGCCGGACCGGTGGGAGATCACCGTGGCGTAGCCCGCCTCCTTGGCCATCCTGATCGCGGCCAGGGTTTCGGTTAAGGTGCCGATCTGGTTGAGCTTGATGAGGATAGCGTTGGCCACCCCCTCATTGATACCGCGCCTGAGGATGGCGGGATTGGTGACGAAGAGGTCATCGCCCACCAGCTGCAGCTCCTGGCCTGAGATCTTGGTCTGATAGGCCCAGCCGGGCCAGTCAGACTCGTCCAGGCCATCTTCGATGGAGACAATGGGATAACGGCTGGCCAGTTCCGCCAGGTAATCGGCAAAGTCCTGGGAGGAAAAGCTCTTCCCCTCCCCGGCCAACAGATAACGGCCATCCCGGTGGAACTCCGAGGCCGCGCAGTCCAGGGCCAGGGTAATGTCACGGCCGATCTCGTAGCCAGCCGTCTTTACCGCGGCAGAGATCATGGCCAGGGCCTCCTCATTCGAGGCCAGGTTGGGGGCAAAGCCTCCCTCATCACCCACGGCCGTGCTCAACCCCTTCTCCTTCAGAACCCTTTTAAGGGCGTGAAATATCTCGGCCCCGGCCCGTAGCCCCTCGGCAAAGCTGGGGGCTGCCACCGGCTGGATCATAAACTCCTGGATATCGACGTTGTTGTCGGCATGCTCGCCGCCATTCAAGATGTTCATCATGGGCAGGGGCAGGGAGTATTGGCCGGGAGTACCGAAGATTTCAGCGATATGGGCATAAAACTCCATCCCCTTGGCCGATGCCGCCGCCTTGGCCGCGGCCAGGGAGACCCCGAGAATAGCATTGGCCCCTAAACGCCCTTTATTCTCGGTTCCGTCCAGGGCCAGCATCTTCTCGTCCAGCCCCTGCTGCTCATCAGCGGCCATACCAAGCAGGGCGGGACGGATCTCGTCATTAACCGCCGCCACCGCCTTTAGCACCCCCTTGCCCAGATAACGACTCTTATCGCCATCACGCAGCTCAAGGGCCTCCCGCGATCCGGTGGAGGCGCCGGAGGGCACCATGGCCAAGCCCACCGCCCCAGAGGCCACCGTCACCTCGGCTGCCACCGTGGGGTTGCCACGGGAATCAAGGATCTCTCTGGCCCTTATCTCTGTGATCTTTGTCATGTTTCATCCCCTAAAAATTTTTTTTAGTTTGAAAGCATGACAAGTTTAGCATATTCAGTTTGTTATGGACAAGATATGGACCTGAACTAAAAACAAACTCCCTGGCCCCTTGCTGGCGGGGAGATAGCCTAGTAACGCAAGCCCACCCGGTCGCGGACGAGATCCAGGGTCACAACCGCCCTTTCCCGGGCCTTCTCGGCCCCGGCGGCCAGAATCTCATGGAGGTAACCATGGTTGGCAAGAAGTTCCTGCCGCCGCTCCCGCGCCTTGCGGAAGTACTCCCAGAGGATGTCCACCAGCTCCAGTTTCAGATAGCCATAGGCGGCGCCGCCGCCCACATAGAGGTCATGGACCTCCTTGAGCCGCTCGGCCGGGGCAAAGAGCTTGAATATCTTATACAGGTTACAGGCGTCAGGGTCCTTGGGTTCCTCCACCGGGGCGGAATCGGTAACAATGGCCATGACGCTCTTTTTCAGCTGCTTCTCGTCGAGGAAGATCCCGATGGTGTTACCGTAGGACTTGGACATCTTCTGGCCATCCACCCCGGGAACGGTGGCCAGATCCGCTGAGATCTGCGGCTCTGGCAGGACAAAGGTGTCGCCAAAGGTGTTATTAAACTTAATGGCGATGTCCCGGGCCACCTCCAGATGCTGCTTCTGATCCTTACCCACCGGCACCACCTGGGCCTGAAAAAGGAGGATATCGGCGGCCATCAGGACCGGGTAGGAGAAAAGGCCATGACTGGCGGCAATGCCCTTGGCCGTCTTATCCTTATAGGAGTGGCAGCGCTCCAGGAGGCCCATGGGGGTAAGGGTGGAGAGGATCCAGCTCAACTCGGTCACCTCTGGCACATCGGACTGGACCCAGAAGATGCAGCGCTCCGGGTCAAGGCCCAGGGCGAGAAAATCCGCCGCCGCCTCCATGGTCCCCAGGCGCAACGCCTTGGGGTCCTGGACCGAGGTGAGGGCATGAAAGTTAACGATGAAGGCGTAGAGCTCACCCTTATCCATGTTTTCGATCATCGGCTTCATCATGCCGAAATAATTGCCGATATGTAGTTTACCAGAGGGCTGGATGCCGGATAATATTCTCATAGGTCAATATGTCGCCATTAACAGGGGTTAAAAAAAGAATTTACTTAGAGCAAACTTGTCGACTCCCCATAAACCATAAAACCTGGGTGAAGGCCAACATTCTTTTTCCCCTGCCAAGGCCGGGAGCAACTCCTGTGGCAGGCCAGCTAAACCCTGGCAAGTAGTTATAATTATCCGCCAGTCAGCCCCCCCTGCTCCAAGGCCAGCAATCTCTTTTTCAGCTCCACCCCGCCACCATAGCCGCCAAGGCGACCATCAGAACCAATAATCCGGTGACAGGGGATGAGCAGGGCCAGGGAGTTGGCCCCACACGCCCCGGCAACGGCCCGCACCGCCTTTTCATTGTCGATCGCCTTGGCTATATCCAGATAAGATGCGGTTTTGCCATAGGGCACCTGGGTTAAGGCCTGCCAGACCTGCTGCTGAAAGGCGCTACCCACCAGCAAGATCGGCAGGGAAAACTCAACTCTCTGCCCGGCAAGATACTGACCAAGCTGCCCCCTTGCCTCCTGAAAAAGATCCTCGTCCCGCTCGACAAATTCAGCGCCAAGCCCCCTGGCAAGGCGCCGGGCAACAGTTCCCCGCAGCTTTCTATCCCTATAATCAAGCAGGCACAGCTTACCTTCATAAGCGCCCATGACTAAAGGCCCAATGCCTGTTTCAAGATACTGAATCTTTATCTCAGCCATGGGAGATCACCAAACAAAAAAGGACGGCTCCCAAGGTGAGGAGACGTCCTTTTTATTGACAGCGCTCAGGCGCTAAGATTTAAAAAAACGGCTAAAAAAAACCTACTTCACCTCTTCAAAGTCGGCGTCAACAACGTCATCGTCATCAGGCTTGCCGCCGCCAGCCGCGCCAGCGCCACCAGAGCCACCAGGGCCGCCGCCCTCACCGCCACCCTGCTGGGCCTGGGCGTACATAATCTCCGCCAGCTTATGGGAGGCCTGGGTGAGTTCCTCGGTGGCCGCCTTGATCGCCTCAACGTCGTCACCCTCCAGGGCCTTCTTCAGCTTCTCAATACCCTCTTCCACACTCTTCTTGGTGGCGTCATCAACCTTATCACCCACCTCCTTGAGGCTCTTTTCGGTGGCATAGATCAGAGAGTCGCCATTATTCTTGGCCTCCACCAGATCCTTGCGCTTCTTATCCTCATCGGCATGGGACTCGGCGTCCTGGGTCATGCGATCGATCTCCTCATCGGAGAGGCCGCTGGAGGCGGTGATCTTGATCGACTGCTCCTTGCCGGTTCCCATGTCCTTGGCCGAGACATGGAGGATACCGTTGGCGTCCAGGTCAAAGGTCACCTCGATCTGCGGCACCCCCCGCGGGGCAGGCGGAATATCGGCCAGTTCAAACCGGCCGATGGACTTGTTGTCCGGCGCCATCTCCCGCTCACCTTGGAGGACGTGGATGGAGACGGCGGGCTGGTTGTCGGCCGCGGTGGAGAACACCTGACTCTTCTTGGTGGGCACCGTGGTGTTCTTCTCAATGAGCTTGGTGGTAACGCCGCCCAGGGTCTCGATACCCAAAGAGAGGGGGGTAACGTCGAGGAGGAGAACATCCTTGACATCGCCCTGGAGGACACCGCCCTGGATGGCGGCACCGATGGCCACCACCTCGTCCGGATTAACTCCCCTGTTGGGATCCTTGCCGAAGATCTCCTTGACCTTCTCCTGGACCTGGGGCATCCGGGACATACCGCCCACCAGGATGATCTCGTCAATCTCAGAGGCGGCAAGGCCAGAATCCTTCAGGGCAGTCATACAGGGAGCCAAGGTCCGCTCAATGAGATCTTCCACCAGGCTCTCCAGCTTGGAGCGGCTCAGCTTGATGTTAAGGTGTTTGGGACCAGAGGCATCGGCGGTGATAAAGGGCAGGTTAATCTCGGTCTCCATGGCGGAGGAGAGCTCCTTTTTCGCCTTTTCCGCCTCTTCCTTGAGGCGCTGGAGGGCCATGTTGTCCTGGCGCAGGTCAATACCCTGCTCCCGCTTGAACTCGTCGGCCAGCCAGTTGACGATGCGCATATCAAAATCTTCACCGCCCAGAAAGGTATCACCGTTGGTGGCCTTTACCTCAAAGACACCATCGCCGATCTCCAGGATGGAGACGTCAAAGGTGCCGCCGCCAAGGTCATAGACGACAATGGTCTCCTCGCCCTTCTTGTCCAGGCCATAGGCCAGGGCCGCGGCAGTGGGCTCGTTGATGATCCGCTGGACGTTGAGCCCGGCGATCTTGCCGGCGTCCTTGGTGGCCTGACGCTGGGAGTCGTTGAAGTAGGCGGGCACGGTGATCACGGCATCGGTCACGTCCTCGCCTAGATACTCCTCAGCGGTCTGTTTCATCTTGGTGAGGATCATGGCGGAGAGTTCCGCCGGGGTATAGGTCTTGCCTTCCAACTCCACCTGGGGGTCGCCGGTTCCCTCGACAATTTTAAAGGGGCTCACCTCGATGGCCTTCTGCACCTCCGGGTCGGTGAACTTCCGGCCAATGAGGCGTTTCATGGCAAAGATGGTGCGGGTGGGGTTGGTCACCGCCTGGCGGCGCGCCACCTGGCCTAAGAGTCTTTCGCCACTGTCAGAGAAAGCCACCACCGACGGGGTGGTACGGTTACCCTCGGCATTGGTAATAACGGTGGGTTCGCCACCCTCCATGATTGCCACACACGAGTTGGTGGTCCCTAGATCAATTCCAATTGTTTTACCCATAATATTTGCTCCTAAAATATAATAATCGCGTCTTATTTTGTTATCTAAGCAGTTTTCATGACCCCATAAAGGTCACATTAAGCATGAAATTTAAGGCCGTGAACATAGTTGGCCTATTTTTTTAGGCTGATTCCCGTTTACCGGCAAACCGCTTAACTAGGCTGGCCCCTTGGAGACCACTACCTTGGCGGGGCGCAGCAATCTATCCTTGTACTGGTAGGCCTTCTCAAATTCCAGCAAGACATGGTTTTCAGCGACATCATCACTTGCATCCATGGCCAGGGCCTCATGGAGATTGGGGTCAAACTTCTGGCCAACACTGACCAGGGGTTTCACCTCGAAGTTGTCAAGGACCTTAAGGAGACCCTTATGGGTCAGTTCGACCCCCTCCAGCAATTCACCGGCGCCCCCACTGTTTTGCCCCTGTTCGATGGCACGGCCCAGGTTGTCGATTACCGGCAGAAGCTCTTTTAAGATCGCCTCTTCCCGATACTTCATGCCTTCCAGCCGCGAGCGTTCCATCCGCTTCTTGTAATTCTCAAAATCAGCGGCCAAACGCAGAAGTTTGTCCTGGCTTGCAGACAACTCCTCCTGGGCCTTGGTTAACTCGTCCTGGCAGCCGCTACCTTCATCGCTGAGACTATCATCCACCTCTGGTGACTGCCCGGATTCAGACTGTGGCTCTATGGTCTGCGCTGCGCTAGAGGGATCAGCCCCTTTACCGTCTTCGTCCTCTTCCTTTACCACCCAGTTCCTCCTTGTTATGGAAATATCTACTTTAAGAAAATTCAGAGAAAATTAATGAACAAGACAAGGTTGTTGCGTGGTCATGTTCAGGGTGGAACATTAAGTATGGCTATTTTTTTTGTCAAGGCGGCGAATTTGTTATTTTATAAAAGGCGCGAAAATTGCTTTCGCCTCTGCCTGCCCCAGTGAAACATTATAAATTTATTAAGAAATTTATATGGGCAGGCGAGAAGTAACAGGCGCTACGTCAGGCAGCCGCAAACAACAAAGGCCCGGGTAACATTAAGTCACCCGGGCCTTTGTTGTTTTAAAAAAGAAGGACTTTATCAGGCCGATTCGAGATATTTACGGATAGTATCGGCCAAGGTATTAAAGATCATGCTGAAGGTCTCCTCGTCCCGCTCCAACAGGGTGGTCCGGAAGCCCTGGAGGGTGGTGGCAAAGGAAGAGAGGGGCACCACGCAGATACCGGTGGCCCCCAGGAGGTAATAGACAAAGCGTTTATCAGGGGAGATATCGGCGCCACTCACCAGTCCCTCCACATGGTGGCGCACGTCCTCGTTGCTGATCTCCAGGCTCTGCCGGTCATTAAGGACCCCATCACGAAAGACCACACTCATATAAAAGGCGCCGTTGGTCCGGTTGACCTGTATCCCCTCCACCCCCTTGAGGCAGTCGTAGGCAATGTTGGAAAAGCGCTCATAGCGGGCAATACGTTCGGCCAGGTACTCCTGGTACTGGGGATGGCTGACCAGACGGGGGTAGGCCATCTGCGGCAGGGTGGTGGAGCACACCTCAACCATCTTGGCGTTGAGAACGGAATCCACATATTTTTTAAACATGGGATCCTTATCGGAGTTATACACCTCAATCCAGCCACAGCGCGAGCCGGGCCACGGCATCTCCTTGGAGATGCCACGCATGGCAATGGCCGGCACGTCACCGATGAGATCGGCAATACCAGCGGTCTTCTTGCCGTTGTAGACGATGTGGTGATACACCTCGTCGCAGATTATAAACAGGTCATAGCGTCGGGCAATATCAATAATACCGCGCAGGATCGATGCGGGATAGACGGCGCCGGTGGGGTTATCCGGGTTTATTATAAGAATACCCGCTACGGCCGGGTTATACTTAACCCGCCGCTCCATATCATCTAAGTCTGGGTACCAGTTGTTATCTGGGTCCAGGATGTAGGTTACGGGCCGGTCACCGGCATGGGCCGCCTCGGCCGAGGAATGGGTGGTATAACTGGGGGTGGGTACCACCACCCGGGCCGTCCGGCGCAGGAAACCAAAGATCTTGCTGATGGCGTCTCCCAGGCCGTTGAAGAAGAGAATGTCATCGGCAGTTATCTGGACATGGCCCCGTTCGTTGACCTGACGGGCGATAAACTCCCGCGTCTCCAGCATGCCGCGGGTGGGGCAGTAGCCATAACTCTCATTTTCCATGGCCAGCTCGGCGACCACCTCCTTCATCCAGAGGGGGATCTCTTCGCCCTTGGCCACGGGATCACCGATATTCTCCCAGTGGGTCTTAATACCGAGTTCCTGCAGCTTGTGGCCAACGTTAACAATATTTCTAATCTCATAGGTAAGCTCACCGGCCCCTATATGTACGATATCTGTCCGCATCTCTTCTCACGCGCTCTGCTGATATTCTTATTCAGAGTTGTTTTCTTCGAAAAATCTCTTCTGATCATCTAATCCCAGACGGCTGAAACCAGAGAGTAACTAGTCGTAATATTAATAAAAATTACAATAGTCCCAGCCAGGCAACTCTCCACAAATTTAAAACTTTTCTTTTTACCACACAGCCCAGGCCAGGTCAATAAAGCCCCCAGCCTTTTCTCTAAGAGAGCCAATATGCTATAATAAACCTGAATGACACAAAAAAGTGTAAGAGGTCATGAACCAGGGAGGTCCTCCCCATGGGACAAGTTTGGCGATTCACCCTTATTGACGGCGTTGTAAAAAACGGCATAAAGAGAAGAAAACAGCTGACTTATTCTGGTTGCAACGAACCTTTCCGCGACCGCTACTGGTGTCCCCAAAAAAAATGGTTTAACAAGGCACCCTGCCCCTTTGCCAACCGGCGCGAATGCGAAAATTACGCCCTGATGTGCGGTTCCCTTTGAGCAGAGGAAACTATTCACCTGCAGCCGTTCTCTAAACATTGCTAAGCCTTCCCCATGGCATGTTCAACTATGGTTGCGGGCAAAAGTCCCTTGCTTAAAGCAAAAAATCCCTGACCGCAGCGGCAGTCAGGGATTTTTTTGGCTTTCAGTAAGCTATGACGGGGAGAATCTACCGGTCCTTCAGGGGGACAAATTCCCGCTTTTTCGGGCCCACATAGACCTGGCGCGGCCGGCCGATGCGCCAATTGGTATCGGTCCACATCTCCCGCCAATGGGCGATCCAACCAGGCAGTCGTCCCAGGGCAAATATCACGGTGAACATATTCTGGGGGATGCCCAGGGCCCGGTAGATGATGCCCGAGTAGAAGTCCACATTGGGGTAGAGCTTACGCTCAACGAAATATTCGTCCCGCAGGGCCACCTCTTCAAGCTCCCGGGCAATCTGCAGGAGGGGATCATCGGTTACCCCCTGGGCCGCCAGGACCTTGTCGCAGGCATCCTTGATGATCCGGGCCCGGGGATCATGACTCTTATAGACCCGGTGACCAAAGCCCACCAAGCGGAACGGATCGTTACGGTCCTTGGCCCGATCGATGAACTTCTTATAGTCCTTGCCGCTGTTGTGGATCTCCTCCAGCATGGTAAGCACCGCCTCATTGGCCCCGCCATGGAGAGGGCCCCAGAGGGCGCTGATCCCGGCCGAGATGGAGGCGTAGAGATTAACCCGGGCGCTGCCCACCAGGCGCACCGTGGAGGTGGAGCAGTTCTGCTCATGGTCGGCATGGAGGATCAAAAGCTTGTTTAGGGCGGCGACGATATCGTCGTTGACCACATAGGGCTTCACCGGCGAATCAAACATCATGTGGAGAAAATTGGCACAGTAGGAGTAATCATGGTGGGGCAGGACCAGAGGGGCGCCGAGACTCTTACGATAGCTGTGGGCGGCGATGGTGCGCACCTTGGAGATCAGGCGGGCCGCCATGTTGTCGATATCCTCCAGGGGATTGGCTGTCATCTCCGGATAGTAGGTGCAGAGCGAGTTAACCATGGAGGAGAGGATGGACATGGGCGGCGCCCCGGAGGGGTAATGGTCAAAGAAATGGACCATATCCTCATGGATCAGAGAGTAGCCATTGAGCAGCTTACTGAAGCGGCGCAGCTCTTCACCGGTGGGCAGGGAACCATGGACCAGGAGGTAGGCCACCTCCACAAAGGAGCAGTTATCGGCCAGATCCTCAATGGCATAGCCGCGGTAGTTGAGGATCCCCTTCTCGCCATCGAGAAAGGTGATACGACTGGAACAGGAACCGGTATTCATGTAACCGGAATCAATGGTGATATATCCGGTCTCGGTCCGCAGGGAACGGATATCAATCGCCCTTTCCCCTTCACTGCCCACGATGATCGGCAGCTCATAACGCTGACCGTCTAAAATCAACTCCGCCTTTTTATCTGAAACACAATCCAATAACATATATTCTCCCATTGCTAATCGGGTATCTTTAAGCCGGCAGTTCCAAGGTGTATTACGCTCTAGATACTGCCTGGTGGCACTTTCAGGCAAACTACCATCCTACAATGACAAACAATCAGGACCGGTTGATCATGGCGCCGACAATAAACTCTTGACGACAGTGAGGATTTGCTCCTCAGGTCCTATTGACGATTTCCCAGGCCATCAGCTATAGTGACGCCTTGCAGAAATATTCTTCTGAACACGAGTATTGACAACTCGTATTATGCCCTGGCCATCTGTATAGGGCAAACAACAGAAATAATCATAACCAAAAACAAACATTATTTCAACAATTAACAGCAATTTGACAATAATTTCAGATAGTTACAATGCTAAACCCAGTGACACAAAATGAATCAGAGTGAAAAGATGGCCATCTTCCGCGACCAGGTAACCATCTACCCGGTATCGTGCGAAAAGCTGGCTAATGGCCGGAGCGACCTGGAGTGGCTGACTGAGGTTCTGGCCGGCGGGGCCCGCATAGTGCAGCTGCGTGACAAGGAGGCCAGTGATGGCGCCCTGCTCGCCAAGGCCTTAAAATTTAGGGAGCTGACCAGCGCCGCCGGCGCCCTCTTCATCGTCAACAACCGCCTTGATATCGCCCTGCTGGCCAAGGCGGACGGGCTGCACCTGGGCAATGATGATATCCCGGTCCAGGAGGCCCGCCGTCTGGCCCCGGAGCTGATCATCGGCGTCTCGGCCAACACTGAAGAGCAGGCGGCTACGGCCGAGGAGCGGGGGGCAAGCTACTACAACATCGGCCCCCTATTCGCCACCGAGACCAAGGCAGGGTTGCGCCAATTCATCGGCCCGGAGGCCATCGCCCGCTACTCCTGCCACTCACAGCTGCCCTTCACGGTAATGGGAGGGATCAAACGCCAGCACATTGCCGAGCTTACGGCCTTAGGGGCCAGGCGTCTGGCCGTGGTCACCGCCATCAGCCAGGCCGCTGATATCCGGGCCGAAACCAGGGTTTGGGACAAAGAGATCAGACAGGGTCTGAGCAAGGGGTAAGAAGAACAGTAACCATGATGCTAGAAAAAAAGATAAAGGAACTCCCCGTCTTAATAGAATATGGGGCACCGCCAGAGCTCCAGGAACAGGCCAGGATAGTGGTCGAGAAATTTAGTCATGACCCGATGGTGATCAATATCCTCCATGACTTTTACTCTCACCTGCCCGAGGCGCGGGAGGATTGCCTGGAAGAGTTTTTTTTACTGGCCCAGCAGGAGGGGCTGCTCCTCTTCCGGGTTAAAACCAGCTTGAGCTTTTACTACTACCTGGTCAACCGTGAGCTGGCGGAACTGGTGGGCAGTGACGGGGAGGGACTGGAGGAACGGGTGTTAAGTTTTTTTGGCTTCAATGAGATGGCGGCCTTCAGGGAAAGGTACGGCGACTTCAGTGATCTAGAACCGCACGACCCGTCATTTTTGGGCCAGCAGGCCTGCCCCGCCTGCCTCTGCGGCCAGGGACAACTCCACACCTTTGGTTGCCCGGTGGAGATCTGCCCCTGGTGTGATGGTATTCTCACCAACTGCAACTGCCGTTTCGACCAACTGGGGCTGGCGAAGGTCACCAGCCAGGCCCAGCTGGACACCTTTCTGGCCCACTTAGAAAAAAAGGGCCGCATCCCATATGATGCGGCCCTGCACAGTCCCGGCTATCCCACGGCCGGCGATTCTACTGACGATTGAGCCTCTGCCCCCCTCCTTGCAAAGGGGCCAGCGGCTCAATCAGCCGTGAGATAACGGTAGAACTCGGCGTCTGAGGAGAGGAGCAGCTTGGTGTTCTCCCCCACCGACTCTTGATAGGCCCGCAGGCTCTGGGTAAATGAATAAAACTCCGGGTCTTTATTATAGGCATCGGCATAGATCCGGGCCGCCTGGGCATCGGCCTGGCCCTTAATCTCTTCGGCCTTGCGCCGGGCCGAAGAGGTGACCTGTTTCAACTCCCGCTCCAGCTTACCCAAGATCTCCGCCTTTTCACCCTCGCCCAGGGATCGTTTCTCCGCGGCGATCCGCTTTCTCTCGGAGATCATCCGGTCATACACCTTGCGCCGCACCGACTCGATATAGTTGACCCGCTTGAACATAACGTCAACCAGCTCGATACCGTACTTGGGCGTAACCTTGGCGGCGGAGGCCAAAATCTCCTCCTCCATCTTATCGCGGCCCAGCAGTTTGCTCACCGGCGGCTCATCATCATCATCGAGATTCACCCCCGACTGGCCGGGATCCCAGTCGGAGCTGCGGATAATATCCACCAGATCATGGCGGTTGACCATGGCCCGCACCGCTGAATCAAGAACGTCATCCAGGACCGCCTGGGCCCCGGACTCGTCGCGCACCGCCTTCATAAAGGTCAGGGCGTCGGAAATACGCCAGCGGGCCGTGGTGTCGATATAGATGAAGGTCTTATCACTGGTGGGAACCTGGTTGGGCTTGCCGTCCCAGATCAAGATACGCTCCTCCAGGTAACGCACCTTCTGGATAACCGGCATCTTGAAATGGGGACCGGCCTCGGTCACCGGCTCACCCACCGGGGCGCCAAGCTGGGTGACCACGGCCTGCTTCCCCTCCGGCAGGATGAAGAAGCCATCCCAAACAATTATGGCTGCCACGAGAACTATCACTAACAGGGCTGTCTTACCAATATTCATGCTTTTCTCACTTTTTTTATAAGTCACAGATATCTGTTTTTGCTGTCCTGACCGCTACGTTCAACTGCCACCAGCCTTTCTACCGGCCTGACCGGTGACATTGAGGAGGGGGAGTAAGGAGCGCTGCTCCTTGTCCAGGACATAGATCTCGTCGACATTGGGCATTATCTCGGTCATGGTCTCCAGGTAGAGACGTTTCCGGGTCACCCTCTTCGCCCGCTGATACTCGGTGAGCAGGGCCAGGAAGCGGGCCGTATCGCCCTTAGATATATTGACCCGCTCCACCGCGTAGCCATGGGCCTCCTCCAGCATCCTTTTCGCGGTACCACGGGCCTTGGGAATCACCTTGTTATACTGCTGCTCCGCCTCGTTAACCAGCCGCTTCATATCCTGGTCCGCCTCATTCACCTCATTGAAGGCCGGCTTCACCTTATCCGGCGGGGTAACGTCCTTAAAGCGCACCTCCCAGATCTTCACCCCGCTGTTGTAGGTATTCATGGTCTTCTGCAGCTCGACCAGGGCGCCTGCCGCCAGCATCTCCCGGTTCTGGAGGAGATAATCAAAGCCATGGTTGCCAACGAGCCGGCGCATGACCATCTCTGAGACGTCACGCACCGCCTGCCGCACATCCCGGACATTAAAGGCGAACTTGTACGGATCCTGGATGCGGTACTGGACGATCCACTCCACGTCGATGACGTTTTTGTCACCGGTGAGCATCAGCGATTCACTCTCGAACCCCTGTTTGGCAAAGATCGATTTCTGGGCCGATGAGCGGGAGCGAAAGCCAAACTCCTCCTTCCACACCTTGGTCACCGAGACCTTCACCACCTCATCAACAAAGGGAACTTTAAGGTGGGGGCCCGGCTCGGTGAGGGTATTAAATTTGCCCAACCGCAGGACAATGCCCCGTTCGCCCTTGGCCTCATCCAGGGTGTAAAAGGAGGAACGGCCCACGGCAAGAAGCACCACCAGGGCAATCATGAAACCGATCAACCCCAGGCTGCCCTTGTTGAATTCCGGCCCTGGTCCACCGGGCGGCCGGGAGTTGGGGTCCTTAGGTCCCCCCCCCTGCTTGCCAGGGTCAAAGCTATCTTTTATCTTCTTGAGCAGGGCCGCCAGCAAATCCTCCGGCGAGGAAGGACCCTTTTTCTTGCCCCAGGGGGGCTGCTCATCTTGCCAGGACATAGATTCTCCTTGGATTTATTGTTCTAAAGATGGAAATTTTCTAAGACATTAAAATTTAACATTTAAATAAACACCTTTTCCAGCCTAAATTCAAGGGCTGGATTAGCGGCAGGGGCAAAATCACCCCCCTTTCCAGGCTGGCTTTTCGGAGAAAATGGGTTAGGATGGCCGTTGTCAAAGAAAACCTACGGCCCGGCAATCCCCCGAGATCAGCGAACAGCGATGAAAGAGAGCGAACAACTTCAAGAATTACGAGATCTCACCCTGGGATACGCCAGGATTGTCGAACTCCATGGCGATCTGCAGCTAAGGTACCCCGCTCCGGCAGCCAGGCTGTTCACGTCAAGGCCCCCCGCGCCCCGCCCCGCTTTTGTGCCCCCCTCAGCAGCCCCGGCCCCGGCCCCGGCCCGGGAAAAAAGAGCCCCATCCGCCCCTGCCACCGGTGAAGCCCTTGGCAAACTAAGGGCAGAGATAGCGGCCTGTGAGGCATGCCCCCTGGGCAAAAGTGGCCCGCCCCTTTTCGGCCAGGGCCGGCAAGAGCCAGGCCTGGACCTACTAATTGTCAGCGACCCCGCCCCCATGGGAAACAATGGCCAGGTGTTCAGTGGCCCAGACGAGGAGCTGCTCACCAAGATGATGGCCGCCATCAACGTTGACCTTGACGAGCTGTTCCGGACCAACATCTGTAAATGCCCCGTAACCTCGCCGCCCAGTCCCGCCTACTTAAGCAAATGCCAGGACCATCTCCAAAAACAGATCAGACTCCTGCAGCCCAAGGTGATCATGACCATGGGCAGCCTGGCCAGTCAGACCGTGCTGGGACAAAACCATCAGCTCGCAGCCCTGCGCGGCCGCTTTCACCACTACCAGGGCCACCCCCTGGTGGCCACTTACCACCCTGAACTTCTCCGCCAGTACCCTGACCTGAAAAAGGCGGCCTGGTATGACCTGCAGCTGATCCAGAGCAGGCTGGAGAAGAACAGCGGCTAGCCTAAAGATCCTCCGGCGTAAAGGCCACCACCTGATCAATGGCCGTGGCCCCGGTGAGGAGCATGAGCAGACGGTCAAGGCCCAGGGCAATACCACACGCCTCACTCTCCAGCATCTCCAGATCAGCCAGGAACCGCTCCGGCATTGGGCTGGCGGTCACAGCTATCTCGGCCTGAAAACGTTGGCGCTGCTCCCGGGCGTCGATTAGCTCGGAGAAGCCGTTGGCAATCTCAACGCCGCGGATATAGAGCTCGAAACGCTCGGCAAGCTCCGGCTCCGCCTCTTTCCGCCGGGCCAGGGAGGCGAGAGAGGCGGGATAATCGTAGAGGAAACAGGGGCCGTCCTGGCCAAGGTTCGGCTCCACCTGGCTGACCAGAACCTCGTCAAAGCAGTCCTGCCTCAAGGCCTGGGCCAGGTCAAGATCGGCATGGAGGGCAAAGGCCTGGGCCACGGTGAGAGACTCACACTCTGAAGCAGCTAAGAGTTGGCAGACATCCGCGGAAAAACCGCTGACGGGGGCCAGCTCGGAGCCCAGGTGGGCGAGAAAGAGCGCGGTCTCAGCCATCAGGCCGTGATAGTCGTCGTTGGACCGATACCACTCCAGCATGGTGAACTCCGGCAGGTGATAACGCCCCCGCTCCCCGGCCCGGAAGCACTTGCATATCTGAAAGATCCGCGCCTGGCCCTGGGCCAGCAGCCGTTTCATGCAAAGCTCGGGCGAGCTCTGCAACAGCCAGCCATCACTTTTAAAGGGTACTATCTGGGCCTCAGGGATGAGGAGAGGCTGCCTGATGGGGGTCTCCACCTCAAGATAGCCGTGCTGCTGAAAAAAGGCGCGCACGGCCTGGAGAAAGGCGGCGCGCTGCCGCAGCTTTTTGCCGCCGACCACGCCTTTGCTACTGCTTAACCCGGGTCATATAGGAACCGGTACGGGTATCTATCTGAATCAACTGCCCCTCTTCGATGAAGGGCGGCACCTGCAACTCAAAGCCGGTCTCCACCGTCACCGGCTTGGTGTCGGTGCCGGAGGTATCACCCTTGACCCACGGGTCCGCCCTGGTGACGGTGAGATTGACGAAGTTGGGCAGGGTGACACCGATGGGGTTGCCGTCAAAGAGCAAGACATCCACCTCCATATTATCCACCATATAGGGGATACTCTCCTCCAACTGGTCACGGGTAATCATATACTGCTCATAGTTCTCACTGTCCATGAAGTTGAACTCCTCACCCTGACTGTAGAGAAACTGCATCTTCCGCTCATCCAAAGGCGCCTTTTTAAACTTATCGTTGGAGCGATAGGTTTTATCAAAGGCGTTACCGGAGATCATACTCTTCAACCGGCAGCGGTAGAGGGACTGACCCTTACCCGGCTTGGAGAACTCAAAGTTGGTGATGATATACGGCTCGCCATCAATCTCTATCTTCAGTCCTTTACGTAAATCAGAGGCGGTGTACATTTCTATTCCTATGTTTTTTTTAAGCTCTTATTAAGTCTCGAATATCTCTTGGCTATGCCCCGCGGGGCAAACAAAGAACTTCATATAAACAGCTTATCAGCCACTGACAATCTCTTTTTTCGTAACCGCCTCCGCCTTTACCCGGTCCAGGAGCTCAGCGAGAACGGGCTTCACGTCCTCCCGCAGGGCACCGGCGACAATGATGAAGAGAAGATCGTCACCCGGTTGGAAACGTCCCTCCAACGCCTCGATAACAATGGTAAATATTCCGGGGCGCTTAAGAAACTCCTGGCGCAGCTCCTCGATTCTGGCGTGATCCGGGACCACCTCCAGATACTCCACCGCGTCATGGGACTGACGGGACCAGCCGCGCACCACGCCGTTATGAACCAGGACCATGCCGACGTTTTCCGTAAATTCCGGCAGAGCCTTCAGACGAGCAATTTCCTTTGAAATATCCATTATTTATCCTTAAATTAAATTTTTCTTTAATAAAACCAAACTAGCAGTAGAGAGACGCTCTAAGCCTACCTCAGTCCCAAAAAAAATCAGGACTCGGCCAGACCCTTGGAGGCAATCTCATAGATATCGCCGGCCAGGTTGTCCTTGGCCAGGATGCGCTGCAACTGGGCCTGCATCAAGGCCTGGCGCTCTGGGTCAAAACGGCGCCAGCGTAAGAGGGGGGCCAGGAGGCGGGCGCCGATCTGGGGGTTAAAATCGTTGAGTTCTAAAACGCGGTCGGCCAGGAAGAGATATCCCGCCCCGGTGTCACCATGGAAGCATATCTGATTGGCGCCGGCAAATGAGCCGATCAGAGACCTTACCTTATTAGGATTTTTCATCGTAAAGTCGGGATGATCCAGCAATGACACCACCCGGTCCAGGGTGTGGCGGGGATGGGGGGCAGTGGCCTGGACAACAAACCATTTATCCAGGACCAAAGGATCATCCTGCCAGCGGTGGTAAAAGTCCGCCAGAACCCCTTCCCTTTTAGTGGACTCCTGGCCATGGACAATGGCCCGCAGGGCAGCGAGGCAGTCACTCATGTTATCCGCCTGGCTAAACTGCGCCAGGGCAAGATCAACCACCCCGTCAGCCGGCTCGACCATGAGATAGGAAAGACAAAGGTTGCGCAGCTGCCGCCTGCTTACCTGCTCCGCCTGGTAGGCATGGGGGGCGTTAGGGGCCATCGCCTCATAAACGCCTATAAATGATGAGAAAAGTTCCCGGGCCAATTCACTCATCATGAAGCGGCGGCAGGTAAAGATCGCCTCCACATCCACCACCGCCATCTCCTCGGCCAGATATTTTTCACTGGGCAGCTCCAGCAGGGCCGCCAGCAGGCCTGGGTCGGCCAGATCATCCAGGAGCTGAGCAAAGAGCTTAATCAGGCCGTGATCCAAAGAGAGGGGCCGCTTGGCCTGGTAATCAGCAATGAGGGCCAGCAGCAGCTGGGAACAGAGGCGCTGCCCCGCCTCCCAACGGTTAAAGGGGTCGCTGTCATGGGCCAGGAGGAAACGCAGCTCGTCTGGGGTGTAATCGCAGGAAAGCTTCACCGGGGCGCTGAAGTCACGCAGGAGGGAGGGCACCACAGGCTCAGTCACCCCGCTGAATACCAGCTCCTCTGTCTCTTTCTTCAGTTCCAGCAGACCGTCGCAGGGTTGGCCACTGGCCAGCATCAGGGGGAGATCCTGGCCGCTCTCCCGGCCCACCAAGCCCAACCGTAAGGGGATGTGGAACGGCTCCTTACTGGCCTGGCCCGGGGTGGCCGGGCAGGACTGGTGAATGAGGAGGCGATACTCCTTTTTCGCGCCATCATAATGACCAGTCACCCGCAGCTCCGGGGTCCCGGCCTGGCTGTACCAGCGGGCGAATTGGCTTAAATCCCGGCCGGCCGCGGCTGCCATGGCGGCGACAAAGTCGTCACAGGTAACGGCCTGGCCATCGTGGCGCTCAAAGTAGATATCCATGCCCCGCCGGAAGGTCTTTTCACCTAAAAGGGTGTGGATCATGCGGATAACCTCCGCCCCCTTCTCGTAGACGGTTACCGTGTAGAAGTTATTGATCTCAATATAGGAATCAGGGCGGATGGGGTGGGCCATGGGCCCGTTATCCTCGATGAACTGGGTGGTGCGCAGCATCTGGACGTCATGGATCCGTTTCAGGGAGCGGTTGGTCATGGCCGCGGAAAACTGCTGATCGCGAAAGACGGTTAAGCCCTCCTTTAAAGAGAGCTGGAACCAGTCGCGGCAGGTAACCCGATTGCCGGTCCAGTTATGGAAATACTCATGGGCGATGACCCCTTCAATCCCCTCGTAGTCACTGTCCGTGGCGCTGGCAGCTAAGGCCAGAACATACTTGGAGTTGAAGATGTTAAGCCCCTTATTCTCCATGGCCCCCATATTGAAATCATCCACGGCCACCACCATATACAGGTCCAGATCATACTCAAGACCGTAAACCTCCTCGTCCCACGCCATGGCCTTCTGCAGGGATACCATGGCGTGCTGGCACTTCTCACGGTTATGGCCTTCCACATAGACCCGCAGATCCACCTCGCGGCCGCTGCGGGTGACAAAGGTATCACTATTGGCCACCAGGTCGCCGGCGACCATGGCAAATAGATAACAGGGCTTGGGGTGGGGGTCGTGCCAACGGGCATAGTGGCGCCCGGCCGGCAGCTCACCTGTCGCAACGAGATTACCGTTGGCCAGCAGGACAGGCACTGAGCGGGGGGCCTCAATGGTGGTGGTGAAGACGGCCATCACATCGGGCCGGTCAGGGTAGTAGGTGATCTTGCGGAAACCCTCGGCCTCACACTGGGTGCAGTAGTTGCCGTTGGAGCGATAGAGACCCTCCAGGGCCTTATTGTCATCGGGCCGGATAAAGGTGACACAACTGAGGCGGCACCTCTCGGGCAGGCGGGCAATGGTCAGGCCCTTGGCCGTGCACTCATAGTCACTACCGGCCGTAAGGAGTTGCCCGTCAAGGCGCAGCTCCCTTAGCTCCAGCCCTTCACCGTCGAGGAAGATACCATCCTCCTGGCCCGTGGCGGCCGCGGGGTTGCGGCGGATAAGCATGCTGTTTTCAACCAGGGCGCCAGCATCGGCCAAAGAGATGGTAAGATCCACCTGATCAACGAGATGGCTGGGCGGGAGGTAATCGTGACGGTACTTGGCGACAGGCTTAGTCATTAACTTTTTTTACTAGGGAGGCCCCCTAAAGGGCACCTTCTAGTTTTAAGGGGAAGATTATTTTTCGTGGGAGTGGCGGAGAAGGGCTCTCAGGCTAACTGTCATCCTCGCTCCCCTCTACTCCTGGGTCGCCAACAGACTCAGAGGCAGAAGAGATCTGCCTGGTCACGATGGGGACCTTGATGGTGGCCCCCAGGCGCAGGGTCTGGAAGTCAAAACCACTGTTATACTGGCGCAGAAGCCAGAATGGCAGCTCGAACTGCTGATTACAGAGGGTCCAGAGGTTATCCCCGGCCTTGATCTGGTATGGGGCCTCGCCGGTGATGGTGTAGGCCTGGAAGAAATCTTCTATCAGCTCCTGATGAAAGAGGAGCCGCCGTTCCTCAAACGCCTCCTTACTCACCTTGCTAAAGGCCAAGGTGAGCCTCTGACCAAACCTGATGGGGCGGCCGAAGCGTAACTTATTGAGGCGCCTTATCTGCCGGGTGGGGACCTCAAGCCAATCGGCGTAATGGCCCAAGGTCTCTTCGGCCTCCACCTGAATCTTCCCCTCCTCCACTCCGTCAACCGTACTAACCTGGGAAACAGAAAAATTTCCGGAGAGGACCTGGGGGTTTACCTGATGGGCCGGACCTTCCTCGACAATGGCCGGTGTCCCGCCGATCTCGGCGCTCTCCTGCTCCGCCTCAGGGGCGGCGGCCGGTTCGGCTGGTTCCGTGGCCGGCATGGACAACAACTGCTCCATCACCTCACCACGGGTGGCCGGGCCCTCCACCGGCAGGACAACAGGATCATGGGAGGACATCAACCCCTCCAGCTGCACCTCTGCCACCAAGACTTCAGCGGGAGCGGGGAGCTGCTCGCCAGCAGCAACAACTGGTTCAGGTCCAGGGGCAGCTGCAACGACAGGCGGCGGCTCCTCCTTCTTGGCAGCAACCTCAACAGCAGCAGGCTCAGAGCCTGAGGCCGCCTCGGCGCCATCCGGCTGCTCCTCCTTAACAACAACCTCAACAGCAGCGGGTTCAGACCCGGAGGCAGCCTCGACGACAACCTCTTCCTCACCACCAGCGGCCGGCGGAGCTGATGGCGAACTGGCCTCGGCAGCAGCCTCCTGCGGCTGGTCCTGGGAGGGTAAAGGCACAATTTTAGTCAGGTCAGGCACCACCTCATGACTAACCTCAGCTTCCAGGGGAACGGCTACCCTTTTCTTCTTCTTCGCCTCCAGGCTGGCCAGGACAATAACCTCTTCGCTGGCAGCCGTGAGCCCCATGGGGTTGCGGCCTTCGGACCACTTGCTGCCGCCACTTAAGGCGGCAACAACTATTTTTTTACTGGGGGCGGGAGTCTCACTTTTCTTTTCAGTCAGGAGGCGCTTTTTCAACTGGGCCAGGGAAGGGGGAATATCATCCCGCTTCTTCTGGGCCGGGGCCATGGCCAGCCTGGTGGGCTGCTCTCCCCCCCCGGGGATGCGCAGGTTCTGCCCCACATAGACGGTGGCCCGACGGCTGAGGCCATTGGCGGCAATGAGATCACGCAAGGATATCCTGTTACGGCGGGCAATGAGACCGGCGGTATCACCACGCTGCACCCGGTAAAAACGGGAACGCTTTTGCCCTTCCCGAAACATCGCAGAGGGCATGGCCGAGGCGAGCAGGGCCATTTTGGTCCGTTTTCCTGGCAGACGCAGGTTATAGTCCCGGGGGATATACTTCTGGCCCTCAAAGACAGGGGGGCGCAGGGCGGGATTGACCCGTCTCAGATCAGCGGTCCGCACCTGAAAAAAGGCGGTAACCTCGCTGATGGGCGCATAGCCCTTCATCTTCACCGTGTGATAGGGAATGGGTTTTTGCAGTTTCAGGTTACCAAAGTAACGTTGATAGTTCTTGGCCACATGGCGGGCGGCGATGAACTCTGGATAGAAGTTACGGGAGGCAAAACGAAAACGGGGGCCACGATACTCCGAAAAAACGCGTAAATATGTACCCTTCTGCCGTTTGGCCCGGGCTACCCCGCTGGTCCCATGATTATAGGCGGTAATGGCCAGGGGCCAATTACCCAGGGTCTGGTAGTTCTCCCGCATGAATTTGGCCGCGGCATGGGAGGCGACAATGGGGTCACGGCGCTCATCCACCACATAATCCACCTGCATGAAACGACGCCCGGTAGCCCGGGTAAACTGCCACATGCCGGCAGCGCCAAATTTTGAGTAGGCCTTATAGTTAAATGAGGACTCAACGTGGGGCAGATAGGCGATGTCTTCAGGCAGCCCGTAGCTTCGAAAGATTTTCTTTATGCGCTTAAGATACTGGCCGGAACGTTGTACCCCGGAGAGAAAACGGTCCCGTTGGCCCAGTTGAAAGCGGATCTTTTCACAGGCCCGTTTATAACGTTTGCTGCCGGCCTTGGGACCAAAGAGGGCCGCCACCCTCTTTTCCTCGCGACTTTTAGCGGCCTTGCCACTGGCCAGCTTTTCAAGGATACGACAGTATTTGGCCTTTATCTTCTTTATCTTGGCCCGATTAGCCCGCCTGTTCGCTGAGTTCCGTCTTTTTTTAAGCTTAACCACCTCATAGATGACACTTAAGTCCTCCGTGTCATGGATCACCCCCTTGGTGGAGGGATAGGTGGCGTAAATATCGATCCAGAAATCGACGTTGGGTTGGATCTCGTCCGGCACCGGGAAGAGCTCGGCCTTAAGATCCGCGCTGATCAACATGAAGAGAATGGTCAAGACAAGGGCCAAGGGGCGCGACCCGGGGAGATAAGCGAATGTTTTATTACCCTGCGACATAAATCCTTCCAAATTTATCGGCTCTAAAAAAACTCGGGGTCCCCTGAGAGAAGAGACCACGGTTTACCTGGACGTGACTGCCCTAGGTCACGCTGTTGCCTAATTTTTTTTTTTAAAATCAGGGCCCGCTTCTAACGGAAGGGGGCACATTTTAGAGATAAAAAAAGTTAATATAAAGGCCACTGGCGAAAAATACTATTTTTTTATCTGCCACAGGCGGGCCTAAGCAGAACCCAGCCGCTTTTTTCATGCCCTTACCGGCCTTTAAAAGATTTGGCCCTACCCCACGGCAGGGCCAATTCATAATTTATCATACATCGCCAAGGGGGACGACGATCTCTCACCAGGGGCCTGGGCAAAATGAGGCCTCACCCGGGCCATGACAACCCTGGGGAACTGCCGGACTATATCCTCCTCCAGACGATCCGCCACCTCATCGGCCACCTGGTGGGATGGGGTCGCAAGAACCACATCCATATCCACCATATACCTGCCCCCAGTTGTCCGGCTTAAGAAACGCTTGATCCGGCTGACCCGGGGACACACCTCAACCAACTGCCTGATCTGCATCTCTGTCTCCCGGTCGATGGAGGCATCCAGGAGATCGCGCAGGGCGGAGGTGAGCAGATGAACACCCACCCTGAGGACAAAAAGAGAAACCCCGGCCGTGGCCCACCGCTCCAGCTCCCAGCCCCAGAACGAGGCGAGCAACCCCAGAAGGACCACGCCGGTGGAGAGACTGTCGGCCAGATAGTCGCGGGCATCCGCCTCCAGGGCCAGGGAGTTTAAGCGGCGGCTGGCCCGCAGCTGGATAAGGCCAAAGGAGAGGGAGATGAAAAAGCAGGCAATGGTAACAGGCAGGGCCAGGCCTAAGTCTGGCCGGCTTATATCACCTAAGAGGGCCTGGCGGCCAATCTCATAGCCGGCCAGAATTACCACGATGGCGCTGATCAGGGTGGCAACGGTCTCCGCCTTATAGAGGCCATAGGGGAAGGCGGGATGTTTCCGTCCCGCCACCCAGAGCCCGACGAAGGCCGCGGATGAGGTAAAGACATCCGCTCCGGAGTTAATGGCGTCCCCCACCAGGGCAGTGCTGCCGCTCAAAACCCCGACCACGCCCTTAACCACGGCAAGAAGCAGATTCACCACAATGGAGATGGCGGCCATGCGCCGGGCAGCGCCTATTTCCTGATCAGCAATTTCACTCATAATAGCCCTGCCACAATCCTTAGCCCGCCGCTTCTCAGCAACAGGGCCAGGCCACTGAGCAGTAGAATAGCGCTCACCAGCCAGACGAAGCCCTGCTGGCTTATCCGGACGTGCACCCTCCTCCCCAGGTAAAGCCCCCCAGCCATCAGGGGGAGAAGGATTAGAAAGGTAAGGAATACCTGGCCTGCCAGTAGTCCGCCAACCATGAAGAAGATAAGGCGCAGGCTGCCGTCAATAACAAAGTTCAGGGAGATTGTCGCCCGGAACTGGCCCTTGTCCAAGCCCCGCAACCGAAAGTATATGACATAAAAGGGCCCGCCGGTACCAAAAACCGCCCCCACCATCCCCCCAAGGAACCCAGCCGGCCCGGCCCAGCCCCGGTTGCCGTAATATTGCGGCAGGGGCAACAGGGAGTAGATGGCAAAGGTAATAATAAACAGGGCCAGGGCGAGACCCATGAGACGATGGTCAAGGTTGGCCAGAAGATAGACACCGGTCACTACCCCGACCAGGGTAAAGGGCAACAGGGGCCAGAGGTCACTATAGCGGATCTGGCAGCGGTCCTTAACCCCTTGGGAGATAGAGGCGGAAAAATCCAAGAGACAGATTAACGGCACCAGCAGGGTGAAGTCCAGACCCAACAGGGTAAGGAGGGGGACAGCAATGAGGGCGGAACCAAACCCTGCTATCCCCCTGATAAAATAGGCAAAAAATATTACGCCCCCGCTGGCGGCCAGGGAGGCAAGGGGAAGATCGACAGGCATCAGCCCAAAGAGAAGAAGTTAAATAAAGACCACGGACTCTTCATCAGACTTACGGGCCGCTACCTCGCCGATGATGTGGGGAGACTCGCCCAGGGCGAGGAGTTGCTGGACCGCATCATCCGCCTCCCGGGCATCGACAACAATGGCCATACCAATGCCGTAGTTGAAGGTGCGGCGCATCTCCGCCACCGGCACATTACCCTTTTCCTGGAGGAAGGTGAAGATGGGCTGCACCGGCCAGCTGCCCTCGTTGATCACCGCCTTACAACCCTTGGGCAGGACCCGGGGAATATTGTCATCAAAACCGCCGCCGGTTATATGGACCAGGCCGCGGAGCTGGAAGTTCTTGAACAGGTTAAGGAGGGGCTGGACATAGATCCGGGTGGGACGCAGGAGCTCCTCGCCCAGGGTGCAGCCCAGCTCATCGATCTGGTCATCCACCGTCAGGCCCAACTCCTCAAAGCAGATCTTGCGGACCAGAGAGTAACCGTTGGAGTGGATGCCGCTGGAGGAGAGGCCGATAATCTTATCGCCAACCTTGATCTCGGAGCCATCAATAATCTCCTGGCGTTCGGCAATACCCACCACAAAGCCAGCCACATCATAATCACCCGGGCCGTACATCCCCGGCATCTCCGCCGTCTCGCCGCCAATCAGGGAACATTTGGAGATCTCGCAGCCCTTGGCAATGCCCTTGACCACAGCAGTGGCCAGCTCGGTCTCAAGCTTGCCGATGGAAAAATAATCAAGGAAAAAGAGGGGTTGGGCCCCGGAGACGATAATATCGTTGACGCACATGGCCACCAGATCGATGCCAATGGTGTCATGGATATTGCACAGGGAGGCAATCTTCAGCTTGGTGCCCACCCCATCGGTGGAGGAGACCAGGACCGGATCTTTAAAACGGTCACCACCCAGGGCGAATAGGCCACCGAAACCACCGATGTCGGTGAGGACACCCCGGCGAAAGGTGGAGGAGACCAGGGGTTTAATCTGGGTGATAAAGTCGTTGGCCTTGTCAATATCAACACCGGCTTCTGTATAGCGCGAGGATTGGCTCATATTATCTAGGGAATTGGATTCTGGTGAGAGAAACGATTTACAGGCGGCCCAGAGTGGTCATCGGGGTGCCCAAAAGAAAAAATCTTCTACAGTTCATGGGACAAAAAGTCAAACAAATTATGAATATACACACCACCACCACAGGTGGAAAGTGATGACTCACTATACAACAAATGGCGGGGATTGATAATTATTTCTCCGGTCCCTGGCCAAAAACAGCAACAGAACATCCCCCGCCCTATTCCATTGAATTTTCATCGCAAAAATTACCGTCATCCCCAAGAGAGGCCAGCGCCTCCTGGCGCATAAGGTATTTCTGGACCTTACCGGTAACGGTGAGGGGAAACTCTTTCTTGAAGCAGATGTGGCGCGGCACCTTGAAGTGGGACATCTGCTCCTGGCAGTAGTGGCGCAACTGGGCCGCCAGCAGCTGGTGCCCTTCCTTGGGGATGATCCAGGCCATCACCTCCTCGCCCCAGTAATCATCCGGGACGCCGAAGACCGCCGCCTGGGCCACCCCGGGATGAGCGAAGAGCACGGCCTCGATCTCGGCCGGATAGATGTTCTCACCTCCCCGGATGATCATATCCTTCAGGCGCCCGGTTATGGTGAGATAGCCATCACGGTCCATGCTGCCCAGATCACCGGAATGGAGCCAGCCCTCCTCGTCGATGGCCGCGGCCGTGGCCTGGGGATCATTATAATAGCCGGCCATGATATGATATCCCCGAAAGCACACCTCCCCCACCTCTCCTAAAGCAACTATCCCGCCGCCTTTAGTGTCGATCACCTTGACCTCCTGATGGGCCAGGTTGCGGCCCACGCTGGTCAGGCGGCTGGCCGCAGGACCGAAACGTTCGGTGAGGTGGGTCAGCGGTGAGGCCTCTGTCTGGCCGTAGCCCACGAGAATCTCCGGACAGTGCATCTCGCTCATCACCCGTTCCAGCAAGGGAGGGGGACAGGGGGCGCCGGCCATGATCCCGGTGCGCAGGCTTTCCATGGCCCGGGGGGAGAAATCAGCATGGTTAAGCTCGGCCATGAACATGGTGGGTACCCCGTGGAGAACGGTGCACTGCTCCGCTTCAATGGCGGCTAAGACCTGGCAGGGGTCAAAATGGTCACAGGCAATAACCTGGCAGCCGCCGCAGCTTAGTGCGAGGAGGGAGGCGAGCACCGTGCCGAAGCAGTGGTAGTAGGGAACACAGACACAGAGACGGTCTTCGGCGCTAAAGCCCAGGGCCTGGGCCGCGAACCAGGCGTTGTTGAGGATATTGTGGTGGCTCAGGAGCACCGCCTTGGGGTGGCCGGTGGTGCCGGAGGTAAACTGGATATTTATCGGGTCATGGCAGTCCAGAGAGGCGGTTAGCGCTGCCAGTTGTTCCCGGCTTACCTTGTCACCAGCGGTGATTAGATCGTCCCAGCTGCGCATCCCGGCCGGCAACTTCATACTGCGGGAAGGGGCGCCTGGGGCCGGATCAAAACAGATCACCTCCACCCCTCTATTCTCTAGCTCCGGCAGAAGCTCCGCCACCATGGCAAGATAATTACTGGTGCGAAAGGCGGGGATGATGAAAAGCCCCTCCACCTCCACCTGGTTCAGGGCGTGGGCCAGTTCCGGCAAGCGGTAGGCGGGATTGATGTTAACCAGCAGGGCGCCGATCCGGGCGCAGGCCAACTGAAGGACAACCCACTGGTAGTTATTGGTGGACCAGATCCCCAGCCGGGAGCCCATACCGTAACCGGCGGCAAGCAAGCCCCTGGCCAGGCGATCCACCTCGGTCGCCAGCTGCTCATAGGTGAATCTCCTGGACTGGGGGATGGAGACCAGGGCCTCACGGGGGCCAAATTTATCGACAATACTCTGAAAATGATCCGGGATGGTGGTTGTAAGCAACTTAGGGTGTGCGGCTCCCTGGTAATAGCTGTCGTTTCCTGAGCTCATCCCCTACTCCTCAACCGCCTGCCAGTAACGATCCACCCGGCCCTGAATCTCAGCGAGGAGCTCCTCGTTACGCCGGGGGGTGAAGAGGTGGTTAAAACGGCCCTGGAGGCGCAGATACTCCTCCACCGGCGGCCTCTTGCCGGCCGGGGCCGGGCGCTTATTATGGCGAAGCAAACCCTGTTCATACTCCTTCAGGGGCCACGCCCCGCAGGCCACCGCCAGCCGCCCCACCTCCACGGTGCGGGAGGGATCAAAGTGCCAGCCCGTGGGGCACGGGGCGTGGGCGATGAGCATCCGCGGCCCGCCCATATCCTTGATCTTGGTAATCTTCCGGGCCAGGTCAGCAGGTTCTGCGCCGCTGATGGTGGCGAGATAGCTTGGCTCATGGGCCTGCCAGATGCGGAAGAGATCCTTCTTGTAACCGCCATAGCCCCGCGTCCCGGTGCTGGTGGCGGTGCGGGCCCCATGGGGGGTGGCGGCGGAGAACTGATAGCCGGTGTTGCCATACCCCTCATTGTCATAACAGATGTAGATGAAGTCCAGGTCGCGCTCCATGGCGCCGGAGGTGGCGGAAAGGCCCATGCCGTAGGCCGCACCGTCGCCGGTGAGAACCACCACCTGGAGATCATCCCCCCCTTTAATCCGCTGCTGGGCCAGGAGGATGTCCAACCCGTCGCGCACCCCCTGGGCCCCGGCCGGGGCTGAGGCCATGGCCGTGTAGATCCAGGAGCCGGGAAAGGGGGTATAGGGATAGACGGAGAGCAGGGTCATGCAGCCGGCGGCGTTAACAAACACCGTATTTTCCCCCAGGATGTCATAGATAATCTTGATATCCACCAGGGCGCCACAGCCGGCGCAGGCCGGAGTGCCACTGCCCAGCAGGTGATGGGGCAGGCTGAACGGTTTTTCTTCACTCTCCCTTTTCATTTTCCCTCTCCCTTTAGTGCGCCACCACTGGCCAGGTCCTGGAGGCCATGCATCTGGGCCAATTCCCGCTCACTGTAGAGAAGCCTTGGCGCTGGACAGACCCCGCTCTCGATGGCGCGCTCCATCTCCCGGACAATCCCGGTAAAATCGGCCAGACTTATATCCCGCCCCCCCAGACCGCCGATGAAACTGGCCAGGATAGCGGGCCGCTGCGGCTGGTTATAGAGGGCGGCGGCCAGCTCCGCCCAGATGATACCCCCCTGCCCCACCGAGATATTCTGGTCCACCACCGCCACCCCCTTTTTCCCGGCCAGCACTGCCGCCAGAGGGGCCGCGGGAAAGGGACGCAGCAGGCGGGGGCGGACCAAACCAACGGCCAGACCCGCCCGGCGGAAAAGGTCCACCGCCGCCTTGGCCTTGGTGGCAAAGGAGCCGATCATCACCAGGACAATCTCCGCGTCAGCGCAGAGGTACTCCTCCACGGCCTGATAGCTCCGGCCAAAGAGACGGCCAAAGTCACGGCCAAGCTCCTCATAGACCGCCAGGGCCTGGCAGCTGGCGAGATGACTCTCGTAGCGGAAGTAGGAGTATTGCGAGCCACCCAGTACCGCCACCCCCTGGGATAACGGGTTGCCCGCCTTTAGCGGCATGGCAGGCGAGGCGGCCGGGGCGGGGAGAAATTGGCGGACCGTAGCAAGGTCGGGAAGCAACACCGGCTCCCGGGTAAAGGAGAGGTAGTAGCCGTCCAGGTTGACGATAACCGGCAGCCGCACCCGCTCATCCTCGGCCAGACGATGGGCGATGAGCACCGTGTCCAGCACCTCCTGGCAGGTGGCGCAGTGCAGCTGAAGAAAGCCGGAATCACGGCAGGCCAGCACGTCGTTATGGTCCGGCTCCAGGGTAACCGGGGCGGAAAGGGCGCGGGAGACATTGACCAGCACCAGGGGCACCCGCCAGCCCGCCACGGCGTAGATCATCTCCAGACCGTAGAGTAAGCCCTGACTGGAAGAGGCGGTCATCACCCGCACCCCGCAGGTGGCGGCCGTGCCGGCCGCGGTGAACATGGAGTGCTCCGAGTCCATGGTGGTCATGGTGGCCGCCATCTCGCCCTGCTCGATCCAACGGCCAATGGTCTCAATTATCTCGGTCTGGGGGGTGATGGGAAAGACGGGCAGGTAATCCACCGCCGCCAGCCTCGCCCCCCAGGCGGCGGCGCCATTGCCGGTGAGAAGCTCCCTTTGTCTGGTCATTGCTTCTCCTCCCCGGTCGGTTCCACCTGGGCGCTGATAGCCTGGGCCGGACACTGGACCAGACAGATCATACACCCCTTACAGTGTCGGTAATCTATCTGGGGGGTGCCATCCTCACCCAGACTGATGGCCCCGTCCGGGCAATAGGTGTTACAGAGGCCGCAACGGCGGCAGCGCTCAAGGTCAATGATGGGTCTTTTAAAACGCCAGGCCCCGGTATCCATCTTGAGGCTGGTGAGGGGCGCGTGGATGGCAGGAGTTGCCCGCTCCGCCTCCTCCCAGCCAAGGTTCAGCCAGTCAGGCTGCGGCAACGGCTCATCTGCCGCGCTGGGCCTGACAGTCCCGGCGTGGTCGGCCAGTTTGGCAAAGGCCTGACAGGCCAGGGTGATATTCTCCGCCACCATCTGGGCCGGCTGATCAGCAAGCTCCACCTGGACGGCGGCAACCAGGGCCTCTTCACTGACCAGCCCAAGAAGGGAGGCGGCAGCGCCGGCACAACCGGCACTATGTATTAATGGATAAGCCATCTCGCTTGCCTCGGGGCCAGTGAGCTGCAACTGATGCACGGCCGCCACCTGGCGGGCCAACTCCTGAAAATGGTGAGCCGGGGCCGAGGTGCGGATGAGGAGAACCGTCCCGGGATAAACCCCCTGGAGGACACCGGCCGCAGCCAGGTCCAGAAGGCTCTCATCCGCCACCACCACCAGATCGGGCCGGCTGATAATACCGCGCTCATTGATCGGTTCATCATCCGCCCGGACGTAAGCGAAGACGGGCGCCCCCCGCCGCTCCGCCCCATAAAGGGGGGCATCCTGCACCTCCAGACCGGAGATAAAGAGGGCCCGGCCTAAGATGCGGCTGGCTGTCTTCATGCCTTGGCCGCCACGGCCATGGAAACGGATGCGGTACACCTTAAAAAATCCTCCAGCGCCGGCAGGCCATGGCCACCTCAAGGCGCTGCATGGCGATATTAGTCGCGGCCTGGCGCGGCAGAATATCCTGGCTGGCCATCTCGGCCAGAACCTCCCTGGTATTGGTCCTGATCTTCTCCTCAATATCGGCAAAGGCGGCGCCCTGGCTCTCCCCCTGGTATTCAGCGGCGGCACAGATCACCCCGCCGGCATTGGCAATAAAATCGGGGACCACCAGCACGCCGCGGTCGTGGAGAATCTTCTCCACCGCCGGCCCCATGGGAATATTGGCGCCTGGCACCACCAGCTTTGCCTGGAGCTGGTCCACATTGGCCATGGTGATCACATCAGGCCTGGCCGCCGGGATCCAGATATCAGCGGCCAACCCCAGGACCGCCTCACGATCCAGGCAGCGGGCCCCGGTAAGATCGCAGAGGCAGCCGCCCTCCTCCTTAATTGCAATGAGACGTTCCACATCCAGCCCGTCATCCGCGGCAATGGCGCCGCGCGAATCGGCCGCCCCCACCACCATTGCCCCCCGCCGGACGAGAAATCGGGCCACGTTTTTGCCCACCGAACCAAAACCCTGGACCACCACGCGGGCCCCGGCCAGCTCAAAGTCACAATAAGCCAACGCCTCATCAACGCAGTGGGTCAACCCCCAGGCCGTGGCCCCAATCTCATCAAGGGGGATTCCACCGATCTCCCGGGGCAGACCCACCGCCCGGCCGATCTCATCTAAGGTCCAGGCCATGGCCAACTCATCGGTTCCCATATCAGGTCCGGGGATATACTCATGGAGATCACGGATGGCGCAGGCAAAGGCCCGGAGCAGCTCCTCCTTATCCGCCTGCTCCATCTTGGGGTCGGCGGCGATCACCGCCTTGCCGCCGCCATGGCTCAGGCCCGCCGCGGAATTCTTCAGGGTCATGGCCCGGGCCAGGCGGAAGGCCTCGTCAAGGCTCACATCAGGGGCCATGCGCACCCCGCCGATGGCTGGTCCGCAGGCCACATTGTCCACCACGACAATGGCCCGCAGCCGAACCGACGGTTCATGGATATGGATGACCTTAAACGGCCCCAAACGATCACTGAACTTGTTATGGTCGTTCATCTTTGGACCATGAGCTAAATGATTTAGAAAGTTATGTGAGATTTCGCGGCCATGAAGCAGCAAGGTGGGTTGCCGCCTGTTACCGGCCGCTTAAAATGACAGGCCTGCCCCTGTAACGTCCATACCAAAGCTTATTAAAGGGTCATGGGCCGTGTCAAAACAACTTTAGGAGCAAGGGCTGAGGGCGAATTTAGATTGACAGAAACAGGGGCTCCATGGTAACAGATCCTGCTTTAGTTTTATAATTGGTGACACAGCTGTCACCCCTGCCTTGCTCCCTTAAAATACCAGGGGGCCACGAGTCCATAAGGAGGACCTAGCTAATGAATTACGAGACAATTTCCATTATCCGGCCCAATGCCGGAGAAGACGCCATCGCTAAGATCAGCGAGCGCACCGCCGAGATCATTGGCGCGGCCGGCGGTGAGATCATCGCCGTTGACAAATGGGGCCTGAAGAAACTTGCCTACCCCATTAAAAAGGAAGAGAACGGCTACTTCGTCTACACCGTGTTCAGCGGTAATGGTGCCGGTGTTGACGAGATGGAGCGTATCTTCCGGATCGATGATGATGTCCTTAAATATATGACCGTCAGACTGGCCGACGACTTTGTATTACCTGAGAAAAAGGACGACGAAGAGACTGTTGAGCAGGAAGAAGCGTAACGTCCTGGACAAACTTTCATTAACCGACCCGCCTCACCTATTAATCTGAGTGATCCTGGGCCGCGTGCAGTGAGGCTTCCCTAAAGGGGGCTTCACATAAAAGATTTCATTGGGTAAATACAGATGAGAAAAAAGAGAATTTTCCACCGCCGTAAGGTCTGCCGTTTCTGTGCCGATAAAGAGCTTGTTATCGATTATAAAGATGTCAAGGTGCTCAAGGGCTTCCTCACCGAGCGGGGCAAGATCATCCCCCGCCGGATTTATGGCAACTGCGCCAAGCATCAACGGCAAATGACCGAGGCGATCAAGCGGGCCCGCCAGATTGCCCTGTTGCCTTATGCTGGCAACCCCCAAAGCTGATTTTAAGCCGCTGTCCCCAGCTCAGGCCTCAAGAGGGCCGCTTAAGACAAAACGCTATTTGCGCAAATGATGGATGAAACCAAGACCAAGGAGCTGGCCGCTTTTATAATCAGCACCCTGATCTTTGCCCTGCCGGCCATCCATCAGGGCTTTGACTGGTTGCGGACCATCATCCCCCTGATTCCCTTTTATTACTGTCTGGTTTTAGGGGAAAAGGAGGCCAGGCGCTTGATTGGTCTGGCCCTGGGCCTATCCGCCCTCCTTGGCCTTTTGCTTGGCAATTTCAGCAGCAGCGTTTATGCCTTGCTACTACTGCCGGCTGGGTTCAGCCTGGCCCGCAGCGGCAAACTTGGCCGTTCCCCGGCCTGGTCCGGGGGAGTCACGACCTTACTTGTCCTGCTGGCCTGGCTCTTCGGTGGTCTTCTCCAGTGGACGGTCACCGACATTAACCCTTACCAGGGGGCCTTAACCGCCCTGGATCAAGGTTTTGAGACCATGGCCACCACCTATCAGGGCCAGGATATGGGGGCCGAAATGGAGAGGGACATCCAGCGGGCCATTGCCCAGGCCCGGGCGAAGATGCCGGCCATCTTCCCGGCTATCCTGGTGATGGCCGCTCTGGTGGTAAGCTGGCTCAACCTGGTCATTGGCAACCGGCTCCTGCGCAAGGGTGGCAAGAATCCGCCCTGGCCCCGCTTCCGGAACTGGCGGTTGCCCGACAACCTGATCTGGCTGCTCATTGCGGCAACCAGCGGCCTGATTGTCTTTAGCGGTTCCCTGGGTAACGTTTTCCTCAACATGGTCCTGGTTTTAATCAGTATCTATGTGATTCAGGGGTTGGCGGTACTCCAGGCGATGTTCAAACGCTGGTCCGTGCCTATATTGGTCCGCGCCATAATTTACGCCCTGATTGGCCTGCAGACGTTTTCCGTCCCGCTTTTGGCCGTCCTGGGGGTCATGGACATCTGGAAGGATCTGGGCAATATTTATCCCGATCAGGGACAACAGCCCAGCTAAACTACAATTTTGGTGATGAAAGCCGTTAAAGCCTGCTTTCACCCCCTAAATGACCCCCACCAGGGTCATGAAAGTTAATTAATAACAGGTTCAACCTGAGGTGATATTATGGAACTTATTTTAACCAAGACAATTGATACCCTGGGTCAGGAAGGCGAGCTCGTCAATGTCAAGAATGGCTATGGCCGCAACTACCTCCTCCCCCAAGGGTTGGCCGTCATGGCCACCAAGGCGACCATCGCCCAGCGTGACCAGAACATGGCCGCCATCCAGGCCCGCCTGGACCAAGAGCGCAGCGGGGCCGAGGCCATGGCCAAGAAACTGGCCGGGGCCACCGTGGTAATTCCCATGCGGGTTGGCGAGGACGACCGTCTCTACGGCTCGGTGACCAGCGCTGACCTCCACGAGAGACTGCAGGAACTGGGTATTGAGGTGGACAAACGCAAGATCATCCTGGAAGAGCCCATTAAGGCCATCGGGGTTGAAACCGTGGCCTATAAGGCAGGTTACCAGGTGAAGGCTGAATTCCAGGTCGAGGTTGTTGATGTCAACGCCAAGGAAAAGGAGGCCCAAGAGGCCGCCGCCCCGGCCGAGAGCGAGGCCGCACCTGCTGAGGAAGCTGAGGCTCCTGAGGCTGCTGAGACACCTGAGGCCCCTGAGTCAGAAGAGGCCGCCACCGAGTAAGGGTCAGCAGAGCCCCTTGCCATTGACAGCAGACAGGCAAACTGGGCAACTGGCCCATGGTTATCCTGCCGTAAGGGATAGCTGGCTAAGCAAATTAGTAGCAGACGAAAAGGGGCTGGAGCCAATCCGCCCCTTTTTTTCGTGTGGTCCCATGGCAACAGGGGCCCTTAACCACGGCAAGATAGATCCATGACGCAACCACCCCCCTCCTCCCTCCATCGCGTCCCCCCCCAGAACAAGGAAGCGGAACAGTGCGTCCTGGGTTCCATCCTCCAGCAGCCAGGGGTGCTGGCCAAGGCCATCGACTTCATCAGCCCGGAAGATTTTTACCTGGAGAGCCACAAGGTTATCTTCCTGGCCATGGTCACCCTGTTCGAACGCAACGAACCGCAGGACATGGTGACGGTGACCAACCAACTGGCCTCCACCGCCAAGCTTGAGCAGGCCGGGGGACCGGCCTACATCGCCACCCTCACCGATGCCGTGCCCTTGGCCGCAAACATCGTCTATTACGCCAAGATCGTCCGGGAGAAATCCATTCTCCGCCAGCTCATAGCCACCACCTCCACCATTGCCGGCCGCTGTTACGAGGAGCAGGACGATATCGACAAGCTCCTCGACGAGGTGGAGACCACCATCTTTGAGATCTCCAACGCCAAGGGCGGCAATAAGTTTGAGTCGTTGAACGTCATCATGAAGGACGCCTTCGACAAGGTCACGGCCCTGGCCGAGCGCAAGGAGCTGATCACCGGCGTGCCCTCCGGCTATGACCAGTTTGACCGGATGACCGCCGGCCTCCAGCCCTCTGATCTCATCATCATGGCCGGCCGCCCCAGTATGGGCAAGACGGCCCTGGCCATGAACATGGTCCAGAACGCGGCCTTAAACTTCGGGGTGCCGGTGGGGGTATTCAGCCTGGAGATGGCCAAGCATCAGCTGGGCATGCGGATGCTCTGCTCCGTGGGCCGGGTGGACTCCAACAACCTGCGGACCGGCAATATCCGGGAAAATGACTGGCCCAAGCTGACCCGGGCCGCTGGAGAATTGTCCAAGGCCCCCATCTTCATCGACGACACCCCCTCCATCTCGGCCCTGGAGATGCGGGCCAAGGCGAGACGGCTGAAGATGGAGCATAACATCGGTCTTGTTGTCGTTGACTACCTGCAGCTCATGAAGGGTAAGGCGGACAGCCGCGAGCAGGAGATCAGTGAGATATCAAGGTCACTTAAGGCGATGGCCAAGGAGCTGGAGATTCCGGTAATCGCCCTCTCCCAGCTGAACCGTAGCCTGGAGAGCCGGCCCAACAAACGGCCGCAACTCTCTGACCTGCGTGAGTCGGGCGCCATCGAGCAGGACGCCGACGTAATCTGCTTCATCTACCGCGATGAGGTGTACAACAAGGCCGAGGACAATCCCAAAAAAGGCACCGCCGAACTGATCATCGGCAAGCAGAGAAACGGTCCCACCGGCACCGTGGACCTGGCCTTCATCGGCAAGTTCACCTCCTTTGAAAACCTGGAGTACCGCTCTGACACATCCCCCATGCCAGACGGTATTTGATTGTTCTTGCTGCTATTTTCCCCACATGGTAACAATTTTCTACAATCAGAAATCCCATGCCCGCCCCGGTAGCTGACAGGGGTAAATATCGCTAGCAAGCGCTGGGTTCGCTTTTTATTTTTGTGATTCCCAGTGAAATTCAGCCAATGAGATGCGCCCTTAATATTGCCACAGACCCCACAGAAGACACGGAAATTGAGGATAAAACATTCTCTGCTTTCGGTGGATTCAGTGGCAAATCTTTAGCAAAGCGGTTCTCGTTAACCTGATAAACGACCAGCCAAGTGAACTTCGCTGAAGTTACTTGCTAATCACATTTTTTTTACGCTAGAGCCAAATACAGTTAGCAAAATCCACCCCGCCCCGGCGGGGTTTTTCAACCTTGAAACAACTTTAGGAGTAATGCCATGGCTGCCCCATCCACCCACTATGATTTCCAGACCATTGAGCAGAAATGGCAAGAGCTGTGGCGCAGCGAAAAGACATTCAAGGTAGAGACCGACCTGGATAAGGAAAAGTACTACCTGCTGGAGATGTTTCCCTACCCCTCCGGCCGCATCCACATGGGCCATGTGCGCAACTACACCATCGGCGATGTGGTGGCCCGTTTTAAACGGATGCAGGGCTATAATGTCCTCCACCCCATGGGCTGGGACGCCTTTGGCCTGCCGGCCGAAAACGCGGCCATAAAGAACAATAGCCATCCGGCCAAGTGGACCCACGAGAACATCGATTACATGCGGGACCAGCTCCAGCAGATGGGCTTAAGCTATGACTGGGACCGGGAGATTGCCACCTGCGACGACGACTATTACCGCTGGGAGCAGCAGTTTTTTATTGAACTCTTCGAGAAAGGGCTCATTTACCAGAAGATAACAACCGTTAACTGGTGCGAGACGTGCCAGACGGTGCTGGCCCGGGAGCAGGTGATCGACGGCTGCTGCTGGCGCTGCGACCAGGGCGTCACCCCCCGGGAGATGAACGGCTGGTTCTTCAAGATCACCGACTACGCCGAGGAACTGCTGAGCCACTGTGACGAGCTTTCCGGCTGGCCCGACAAGGTGCTCACCATGCAGCGCAACTGGATCGGCAAGTCAGTGGGGGCTGAGATTGATTTTAAGGTGGAAGGCCAGAGCGACGAGCCGTTGACCATCTTCACCACCCGGCCAGACACCATCTTCGGGGCCACCTTCATGTCCCTGGCCCCGGAGCATCCCTTAGTGGCAGAGTTATGCCGCGGCACCGGGCAGGAGGAAGCGGTGGCCGACTTTGTCAGCCGGACCACCATCGCCAAACAGCGGCAGAAGGCGGGCGACGAGCTGGACAAGGAGGGGGTATTCACCGGCGGCTACGCCATCAACCCGTTCACCAATGAAAAGCTGCCCATCTACACCGCCAACTTCGTCCTGATGGAGTATGGCAGCGGCGCGGTAATGGCCGTGCCGGCCCACGACCAGCGCGACTTTGAATTTGCCAAGAAGTATGGCATCGACATCAAGGTGGTGATCCAGCCGGAGAAGAAAAAATTTGTGGCCAGTGAGATGGAGCAGGCCCATGAGGGGCCGGGGATGCTGGTGGACTCAGGTGAGTTTTCCGGGCTAAGTTCTGGCAAGGCCAAAAAGGCGATCATCGCTCACGCCAGCAAAGAAAACTTTGGCAAGCGGCAGGTTACCTACCGTCTGCGCGACTGGGGCGTATCCCGCCAGCGCTTCTGGGGCACCCCCATCCCCATGATCCACTGCCCCACCTGCGGCGCGGTGCCGGTGCCTAAAGAAGATCTGCCCATCTCCCTGCCCGTCGATGTCACCTGTGATGCCAGCGGCAAGTCACCGCTCCATGACCTGGAGAGTTTTTACGCCACCAGCTGCCCCAAGTGTGGCGGTGAGGCGCGGCGGGAGACGGACACCTTGGACACCTTTGTCGAGTCCTCCTGGTACTACGCCCGTTACACCTGCCCAGACTATACAGACGGCCCCTTAAACAGGGAAGACGTCAACTACTGGCTGCCGGTGGATCATTACATCGGCGGGGTGGAACACGCCATCCTCCATCTCCTCTACGCCCGTTTTTTCACCAAGATCCTCCGGGATCTCGGTTACCTCACCATTGATGAGCCGTTTGCCAACCTGCTCACCCAGGGCATGGTGATCAAAGACGGGACCAAGATGAGCAAGTCCAAGGGCAATGTGGTGGACCCGGCCGGCCTCATCAAAGAGTATGGGGCCGACACGGTGCGCCTCTTCTCCCTCTTTGCCGCCCCGCCGGAGCGGGACCTGGAGTGGAACGACAAGGGGGTGGAGGGCTGCTACCGCTTTCTGAACCGGGTCTTCCGCCTCATCCAGGACCATCTCCCCGCCCTGCAACAGAACCCCGCCCTGCCCGCCTCCCTAGGTAAGACGGGCAGCAAGCTCCACCGTAAGACGCACCAGACCATCAAGAAGGTAACATCTGACATCAGCGGCAACTTCCACTTCAACACCGCCATCTCCGCCATCATGGAGCTGCAGAATCAGCTGGCCTCGGCCAGCAGCTCCCCTGAGGAGGTGGAGGATGGGGTGATCCTGGAGGCGATAAAGAGTATCCTCATCCTCCTGGCCCCCATGGTGCCCCACTTCTGCGAGGAGATGTGGGAGCTCTGCGGCCAACCCGGTCAGCTGGCCCAGGCCCCCTGGCCTGAGTTTGACCCTGAGGCAGCCAAAGACAATGAGATCACCCTGGTGATTCAGGTGAACGGCAAGGTGAGAAGCCGCCTGCAGGTGGCTGCCGGGATTGCTGATGACGAGATTAAGGCCATGGCCATGGCCGATGACAAGGTGCAAAAATTCATGGCGGGCAAAGAGATTCGCAAGGTGATCGTGGTTAAAAACAAGCTGGTCAACATCGTTGTCTAGGGAGCAGGACGGTTCCATGGGAATTTTTTTGAAAAAACCAGTAATAATTATCCTGGCCCTGCTCCTGCTCAATCTCACCGGCTGCGGATATCAGAGCCCCTACTCCCAGCCCACCCAGTATGACCAGGACGGCGATGGCATAGTCACCGTCTACCTGGAGACGTGGGATAATCAGACCAACCTCCTGGAGTTTCCCGCCGCCATCAGCCAGCAGCTCACCGCCTGGCTGAAAAAATCCCAGCGTTTCATCCTCACCAGCAAGCGCGACCAGGCGAACTTCATCCTCTCCGGCGCCATCCACAACGTGGATATCCCCGGCCTTGCCTACGGAGATTTTGACCGTGCCTCTGAGCTGCGGATTAAAACGAAACTCTCCTACCAATTGCGGGACGCTGAGACTGGCAAGGAGATCATGGCCAAAAAGAACTTCTATAAGTATGAGAACATGGCGGTGGGCGCCAACTCCATCCAGACCAAGGCCAACCAGCGCACGGCCCTCATCGCCCTGGCCGATAACCTGGCCGATGACATCTATATCCAACTCTTCTACATCTTCACCCGTGATGACCTGGCCGAAGAGCGGCAGATAATGCCCACCGAGGATATTATCACCCTGGATTAGGCCTGACAGCAACCTGCCCATCCCTCCGCTATCCTGGGGAAGAGCGTGGTTTTCCTGAACCTAATAAATCCCATGCCAATCGCTGGCCCCAGGGCCATGGCGCAACTGATGCACCAGTTCAGCCAGAAGATGATCGGCCTGAACCTCGGTGACTCCAGGGAAGAGGCCCTGTCCCGTCCTGGAGGCAGGAGAAGACCCGGACCAGGTGGAACAGGATATGGCCGAGGTCCTGGACCAGGAGACTCCCCTCACCATGGCCACGGGGTTACGCCGCGCCGCCCTTAACCTGCCAGCGGAACGAAACGACACTCTTTACGAGTTAGACCAGTAGCTTCTCTGGCCTTGCAATAGTGTAAGAAAAATTGTAAGAACTGATTAATAAGTTATTATTGCTCTGGCCTGTTAATAAAAGTGACAAGGGCCACAAAGAGCGCAAATAAGTTTACCTATTACCTGTCATAAGGGGGGCAATTATGGCGACAAAGTGTATCATCACCACCCTGTTCTTTTTCTGCCAGCTGGGGCTGGCCATGGCCACTACGGTTACCATCGATAAGGTACCACCCGAACTTACCCGTCTGCGCCAGACCTATGAGGCGCAAAGTAAGAAGGCCACCACTGCTGGCACCCTGAGTAGATTCAAGAAAGAGCACAATAAGGCGCGGACAGCGGCAAAACAGACTCCAAGCTACCTCAAGCAGCATAAGCTCCTCCAAGTTACCCGGGACCGGGAGATGAAACGGGTAAGGGATCGCTATAAGAGCAGTGTCAGCAAGCTTGACCAGGAAACCCTGGCGGTGGTCGACAAAAAATATGAGAAGGAACTGGCCCAGCTAAAAAAACGTAGCGCCAAACGGATAAACCTCAACTACGTGGCCAACCTCCAGGCCCTGGAAAAAAAGCTGATCGCCCAGGGCAATCTCGCCGGGGCGCTGCTGGTCCAAAACGAGCGCAAGAAGGTGGGGAGTCCGGCCAGCCGGCAGGTTACCAAAAAGCCCAAGGCCCGCTCTGCTAAACCTCCGGTGAAGAAGGCTAAGGCTACCCAGACCAAAAAGAAGGCAACGGCAAAAGCGGCCAGTAAAAAATCTAAGGCCCAGCGTAAACTGACAAAGAAGAATCCCCAGGTATACCGAAGCAGCAAGAAAGGTTTTGCCGGGGCCGGCAAAAATTCCCGCAACAACATCTACACCTTTAAGGTAAATCGCCTGGGCAGTCACCACACAACCCTCGTCTTCAAGGGCTGGGGCACTAAATCAACGGATACCAAGGGTGATGTCTTCCTCGTGGTCCCGGGGGGCAAGCGCCACAAGGTGAGCCGCTGGTCCAAGGACAACCTGCGCTCCTCATCCTTTTATGATGTGAAGAGCGGCGCGGATATAAAGCCGATACGGACCGACATCTCCGCCCTGATGAAGAAAACAGGCACCTATCGGGTGGAGTTTAAATACCGCAATGGCATGGAGGCCTTTGTCATCTATAATGTGGCCATCGAGACCTGGTAACCGGCTGGAGAACAACCACTTACAAAGACCGGTTAGATCACAAACCGCATAAAAAAAGGGGACGCCAATGGCGCCCCCTTTTTTTATGGGTCTTTATCTTCTGCTATTGCTAGATAAGTTCCTTGAACGCCTGGCAGATTCCGGCCGCGTCCAGTCCCTGGTCCGCGTAGAGGTCGGCGGGTTTGCCAGAGGCGCCGTAGCGGCTGACGCCACATCGCTTAAAAGGAGTGGCCACAGAGTTATCGGCCAATACCGTAGCCACCATGGCGCCTAAGCCGGTATCCACATGGTGATCCTCCACCGTGAGGATGGGCCCCTGAGCCGCCGCCTTTAAGATTGCCGCCTCGTCCAGGGGGATTACCGAGGCCATGACCAGCACCCCCACATCCACCCCCTCGTCCGCCAGTTTGGCTTGGGCCGCCATGACGCCGGGGGTCACGGCACCACAGGTGATGATGGTTCCCTTATCTCCCTGGCGCACCCAATCACCCCGGCCCGGCGTGAAGACGTAATCGCCGCCAAAGAAGGGGGTGCCATCCTCGGCCAGGACCATACCCATCTTGGAACGGCCCATACCGACGAAACAGTTGCCAGCCTCCGCGGCCACGGTGCGAATCACCCGGTCCGTCTGGTTGGGGTCAGCCGGAATAAAGACGGAGAAGCGATAGTAGTTGCGCATCAGACCGATATAGTCGATGCCCTGATGGGTGGGGCCATCTTCGCCCACGTCGAGGCCGCAGTGGGTCGCCACCACCTTGACATTGGTCTCATTGATATCGTTGATCCGGTTCTGATTATACACCTCGGACACGGCAAAGACGCCAAAGGTGGAGAAGAAACAGGTCATCTCCTCCCGGCTCAGGGCCCCGGCCATGGTGGCCGCGTGGTGCTCCTGGATACCTGTCTCCAGAAAGGCCACCGGGCTGTGCTTATGAAAGTCACCCATCTTCACCGAACCCTCCAGGTCACAGGAGATGCCGACAATCTTGGCGGCCTGGCCTTCCAGGTTATTGGCCTGGGCCAGGGCGTAGAGGGCGTTGCCATAGGCTGAGCGGCAATCGGTGGTCTCATCGGCGCCATAGGTAATGGGCTCGCCAGGCTTAATGGCCGGGTAAGATTGCTGGTTCTTCACCTTGGTGGCGGAACTCACCGGCGCCTTACGCCTCTCCTGCCACTTAGTAAAATCGTTTTCCACCCCCAACTCGGCCAGGGCCTGATCCAGCTGCTCCCCTTTTAACGGGGAGCCATGATACTTGGCCAGATTCTCCATGAAGGAGACACCCTTGCCCATCACCGAGTTGGCCTCGATCATGGTGGGCTTGCCATTTTCTGGAGCACTGTAGGCCCCGCGCAGGGTCTTATAGAAACCGTTCACGTCATGGGCGTCCGCCTCCACGACATTCCAGCCAGAGACCCGGAAGAGACCGGCCACATCGATATCCATTACCTCGGCCGTGCTCCCGCAGATCTGCAGACGGTTGCGATCCACCACCACGATGAGGTTATCAAGGTTATACTTGTTGGCGTAGCGCATGGCCTCGCTGATCTGTCCCTTCTGCTGCTCGCCGTCGCCCATGTAGCAGATCACCTTTTGCGCCAAGCCCTTAATCTTAAAGGCCTGGGCCATGCCCACGGCGGTGGAGAGTCCCTGGCCCAGGTTGCCGGTATCCCACTCCACGCCGGGCACGATGCGCTCCACATGACCGGGGAAGCCGGAACCGGCCCGGCGGAAGCCGCTTAAGAACTCATCTTCACTGAAGTAACCATACTCACAGAGGACGGAGTAGACGCCGGGGGAGACATGGCCGATACTCATGACCACCCGGTCCCGCTCGGCCCAGGTGGAGTTGGCACTGTCATGGCGAATGAGACCGTAGGTGACCAGGAGCATGTCAAGGGTGGAAAGAGAGCCGCCCGGATGACCGGAGGCGGCAAGGGAGGTGGAGAGCAGGATACGCTTGGCGCAGCGCTGACGCATTTCCGCCAGGGAACTTACCTCTTCTGCGCTGAGCTCCGGGTTCGCGAGATTAAACTGCAGGGCCATAATATTTCTCCAATGGATAAATTGCTGACCGGCAAGCTGCGCCGGTTCAAAAAATTTTTAAGAAAAAACCTTTGCGCCCCAGGCGCTTTGCGATTAATTCCTTATTTTTTCTAAGCCATTATAAAAATCAAGGGTCGCCTTCACGGTCTGACCCACAAAAAACGGCGCTATCTTAACCGTTATTGCCCGAAGTAACCAGTACAAAAACATATGTCCTTAAGCCCCTTGCGTATCGGTCCCCTGACCATCGATCATCCCTTCATCCTCGCTCCCCTGGCTGGCTACACAGACCTGCCCTTCCGCCTCCTCTGTCACCAGTATGGTGCCGGTCTCTGCTACTCAGAGATGATCAGCTGCCACGGCCTGGTCTACAACCAGGAAAAGACCCGTGAGATGACGCGGGTAGATGTTGCTGAAGGACCGGTGGCCCTGCAGCTCTTTGGGGCCGAGCCTGAGGTGATGGCCCAGGCCGCCGCCATTCTGGCGCCAAGTAAGGCCGCGATCATCGACATCAATATGGGATGCCCGGTGCGCAAGGTTATCAAGAAAGGGGCCGGGGCCGCCCTGATGAAACAACCCCGCCTGGCCCGGACAATTATAGAGGCGGTGGTGAAGGAGGGTAAAAAACCGGTGACGGTGAAGTTCAGAACCGGCTGGAACCATCACTCCATCAACGCTCCGGAATTTGCCCAGATGGCCGAAGACGCCGGCGCCGCTGCCGTTGCCATCCACGCCCGGACCTGGACCGATGGCTTCTCCGGGGAGGTCGACTACCAGGTCTTAAGCCAGGCCAAGGCCAAGGTAACGATCCCCGTAATCGCCAACGGTGATATCTTAAGTTATGAAGAGGGATTACAGGTAATGGCGGAAACGGGCTGTGACGGGGTGATGATCGGCCGCGGCGCCTTGGGCCGCCCCTGGATCTTCAGCGGCAATGAACCGATCCCCAGCCTGCGGGGGCGCCTCACGGCCCTGCAGCGCCACCTTGAGCTCATTGCCATCCACAGCGAGGCGGAGAGGCTGCTGGGCAAGGTCAAAAACCATGCCGGCAAATACCTCAAAGGCGTGGCCCGGGGGGCAGTTCTCCGCCACAGGATCTATGAACAAAAAGATTTCAGCGGGCTGCAAAACCTGGTGGACCAGGAGCTGGCAAGCGCTGGCGGAGCAGTAAAAAAAGGATAGTGATAAAGTCAGCTTGAGCCGCAACTTATCTTGACTTCCCCAAGATGTGCGGCTATATTCAAATGACTGACGCGGGGTGGAGCAGCTCGGTAGCTCGTCGGGCTCATAACCCGAAGGCCGCAGGTTCAAATCCTGCCCCCGCTACCAAAACAAATCAAGGACTTAAGAGAAATTCTCTTAAGTCCTTTTTTTTTGTTTTCCCAACCT
>JBDLJA010000003.1:0-128447 GCA_039714595.1 Thermodesulfobacteriota bacterium
CCGCCGGCATATTCCACCGGTGCGAGGTGCCCATTGCGGCGGTGAAGGAGCATCTTGTTGCTGAAGGGATTGAGGTGCGTTGAGATGAAGAGCGAATAGGCGACTTAATTGATCCGAAAGGAGGTTGGTTTGTGGTTTTGCCTATTGCTGCTGGAGCATGAATGGCGGGATATTACCCGTTTATCTTTCTGTTTTAAGTGACAGCCAACTGCATTTGATGTCAGGAAAACTGATTTTAACCTGTTATGTATTGAATATTTTCCACCTTCTATAAGACTTAGTGAAAAATAATGGAAGACAATAATCTGGTGTCAGAGGAACATGTTGACTCTAAACAGGCTACTCTTGGCTGGGTGAAATTTGGGATTACCTTCCTTGTTTTGATTTGCTTTATGCATTTTCTTAATCGTAAATTTGAGACGTTAACTTTTGAGGAAAATAAACTACAAATACTTTATGAGATAATATGGATACTTCTCGTAAGTTATTGGATTGCGTTCAGTGGGAAACTTAAAGAGCAGGTAAGGCATGCATTTATCTGGGCTTGTTTAGTGCTAGTCCTAGCGTCAGCATATAGCTATCGCTTTGAGATTGATGCCATAAAGAATAAAATTATTTTTAACTTAATACCAGAGTATGGACATGAAGAAAGTAATGAGTCAATGCGATTTGCTATGTCTGATGATGGACATTTTTATGTAAGGGCAATGATCGATGAAATACCAGTGAGGTTTTTAGTTGACACAGGGGCAAGTCATATAGTGCTCTCTCCTAAAACTGCAAAGAAGTTGGGGTATGATCTTAAGCAAGTCAAGTATGATAAGGTCTATGAAACTGCTAACGGCATAGTTAGGGGAGCCTCTATAAAAATTAATAATTTTGAGCTGGGAAAACTTCATATCCATAACGTGTCAGCCACAATTAATGAAGCTCCTCTTGACACGTCATTGCTGGGTATGAGTTTTTTTAATCTTCTGTCTAGTTATGAAGTAAGCAAACAAGAACTAACGCTAAATTGGTCTGGTCAGGCAACAAGGTAGAATTGGCCTGTTCTGCTCAAGCCCGGCCGTCAGCAAGGTCCGTCACTTGAGGGACCATGGTTGGCGTTCCAGTTGTCTGCCGCGCTTGGCAAATAAGTGTTAAACATTGAGGAGGAATGGGAGATATTTATGAAATATTTAAGCTTTGTTATTTCAGTATTTTGCTTGCTTTTCATAACGGCGGTGCCGGCTTTTTCTGAGTCCGAGGCCAAGGGTGAGATGACCGTTGAAACCTTTTTGGCTTCACTGAATTTCCAGGAAGGCGATATCGTCCTTGCAGACAACCTTGTTACTCTCAACCTGCCCGATTCTTTTCGATATCTCTCCCCGGAAGACGCCGAAAGGGTACTTGTCGATGCTTGGGGTAATCCTCCTGGAAGTGAAACGCTTGGCATGATTGTGCCAACAGAAGCAGGTCTTTTCGGTCAAGAGAGTTGGGCCGTGATCATTAGCTACGAAGAAGAGGGTTATGTCTCCGACGAAGACGCTGAAGGCGTAAACTATGACGAGTTGCTCAGGCAAATGCGGGAAGACTCGAAAAACGCCAACAAGGCGCGAGCCGAAGCAGGCTATGAGCCAGTTGAGTTAATAGGATGGGCTGAAGAGCCTTATTACGACACGGATTCTCATAAGCTCTACTGGGCAAAAGAGTTGAAATTTGGAGACTCGGAGACTAACATACTTAACTATAATATCAGGATCTTAGGGAGAAAGGGGGTGCTGCTTTTGAATGTGGTTTCTGGGATATCGCAATTGTCGGTAATTACCCCCAAAGTCCCAACCCTTCTAGCCATGACGGAATTCAATCCTGGTAGCCGATATACAGATTTCGACCCGAAGGTTGATAAAATTGCTGCCTACGGCATTGGGGCCCTTATTGCTGGAAAAGTAGCATCTAAAGTTGGGCTGCTTGCCAAGCTGGGCGGCATACTGTTAGTTCTAAAGAAATTTTGGATAGCAATCGCAATTGCAATAGGCGCCTTTTTCAAGAGATTCTTCATGAAGAAAGACAAGGGGCAGGTCTCCACCCCTGTGGAAACAACAAAAGAGGATATTTGAATAGCTGGTCGGCTAAATCAACCAACCAGCCCGTGCCCTTTAGTTGACGTATCGACGATATTTTTGTGAGGGCGGGGAGAAAAATGGTGGGCGTTAGATATTTTAAGGGCCGGGGAGGAAACTCCCCGGTTTTTTTTATGATGGAAGGGGCTATTTTACTTGTCCCTTCTTCTTGAAAAAATCAAACCTCGGTTATGGTGCAGGCCCCTTCCGGGCACACCTCAACACAGGTCTCGCAGCCGATACATTCATCCATGTTCACCGGCTCCGCCTTGCCGTCCACCATCTCATAGACGCCGGTGGGGCAGTTGTTAACGCATTCCTCCGCCCCGGTGCATTTGTCCTTGTCCACCTCTACCTGCCACATGATCATTCCTCCCCTTTGAGGGTTATCTGTCTCTCGCGGCCACCCGGCTCTGGATGCTTGCCGCATCTGCTAAACGCTATTGATGGTGGCCCTTGAAGTCAAGGGTGGGTCGGCCAAGTTAGGCTGCCCTTAAAAAGTGCAAGGAGTCCAAGAAAATATATTGCCAATTATATAACCCATCGTTATGTTGTTTTTCTGTCTTGTCCTGGCCCAAGGGTGGGTGATTAATCGTGATTTGTGAAGGGGTGGAGAGATGAGCCTTGATACGGCCTTAACCTTGTTGATTGTCGTGATCTGTCTCGTGTTCGTGATCCGGCGATTTTTTGCTAAGAGATCAAAATGCAGTGGCTGCGATGCCAGTTGTGGCCGCCGCTCTGGCCGTGACCGGAAGATTAAATAACATTTTTTTTTTACTCATTTTCCCCAGGGGCGGCGCTTCTCTGGCTAAAGGCGGCTTGGGGGAAGATCAGTGCTAATTTCAGGAAAGCGGTTGGAGTAAGTGGGGTTATGACCAGGGTCTTGTTAAGAAAGATGCGGAAAAATCAGCGCGGCACCATTGCTAGGGTTCGGGTGGGGGGTGAACTGGGCCAGCGCATCAGGGAGATGGGCCTTGTGCCCGGCACCGAGATAGCGGTGCAGGGCCGGGCGCCGCTCTATGACCCGGTGGCCCTGCGCATCATGGGTGGCACCCTGACCCTGCGCAACAACGAGGCGGATCATATTGAGGTGGAGGTGGGGGACTCATGAGCCGCCAGCTGACCATTGCCCTGGCCGGTAATCCCAATGCCGGTAAGACCACCCTGTTCAACCATATCACCGGTTCCCGGCAGCATGTGGGCAACTACCCCGGCGTCACGGTGGATTATAAGGAGGGGCGCTGCCGGGTGGCGGAGGGCGACTGTCACATCGTCGACCTGCCCGGCATCTATTCCCTCTCCCCCTACTCGGAAGAGGAGGTGGTGGCCCGGGACTATCTGGTGCGCCAGCGCCCTGACGTGATCATCAATATCGTTGATGCCGCCAACCTGGAGCGCAACCTCTACCTCTCCTGCCAGTTCATGGAGATGGGGGTGCCCATGGTCATCGCCCTTAACATGGTGGATGTGGCCAAGTCCCGCGGCATCGACATCAACCATGAGAAGCTCTCCCGCCTGCTCGGCTTGCCCGTCTGCCCCATTGTGGCCCGTTCCGGCCAGGGGGTGGCGGAGCTCATGGAGCAGGCCGTCCGCCTGGGGGATGGGGAGGCTGGCTGGCAGCCCCTGGACATCTCCTATGGTGATGACCTGGATGGCACCCGGCAGGCCCTAACGGAACTGATCGACGATAATAACTTTCTCACCGACCTCTATCCCGCCCCCTGGACCGCCCTGAAATATCTGGAAGAGGATGACGAGCACCTGCGCCAGGGGGGTGAGGCGGATGGTGAACTCTCTGGCCAGCTCCAGGAAAAGGTGGCGGCGGTGGAGCGTCATCTCCGGCAGACCGTGGGGGTGGAGGCGGACGCCATCATCGCTGATCACCGCTACGGCTTTATCAAGTCGATTCTCAGGCAGAACGTCCTTCTCCATAGTTATGACCAGAACCGGCTCTACACCTCGGATAAGATAGATAAGGTTCTCACCAACCGCTTCGCCGGACCCCTGGTGATGATGCTTATCCTCTTTGCCCTCTACAAGTTCACCTTTACCTACAGTGAGCTGCCGGTGGCCTGGTGCGAGTCGTTTTTCGCCTGGCTTAACTCGGTGGCGGCCGCCGCTCTGCCGGACGGTTACCTGAAGTCAATGGTTACCGCCGGGGTGATAGATGGCATTGGCGGGGTCTTGGGCTTTGTGCCCCTTATCATGTTCATGTTCTTCGGCATCGCCCTGCTGGAGGACTCCGGTTACCTGGCCCGGGTGGCATTCATGATGGACCGGGTCTTTCAGTCCTTTGGCCTCCACGGCAGCTCGGTGATGGCCTACATCGTCTCCGGCGGCATCGCCGGCGGTTGCGCCGTGCCCGGGGTCATGGCCACCCGGACCCTGCGTTCCCGGCGGGAGCGGCTGGCCACCCTGCTCACCGTGCCCTTTATGAACTGCGGGGCCAAGCTGCCGGTGATGGCGCTGCTCATCGGCACATTTTTCTCCGAGTACAAGGCGCTCTATATGTTTCTCTTCACCATGCTGGCCTGGGTCATGGCCCTGCTGGTGGCAAAGTTTCTCCGGGCCACCCTGTTGCGGGGCCCGGCCACCCCCTTTGTCCTGGAGCTGCCGCCCTACCGTTTCCCCACCTTTCAGGGCCTGCTCATCCATACCTGGGAGCGGACCTGGCAGTATATCAAGAAGGCGGGTACGGTTATCCTCGCCATCTCCATCCTGATCTGGGCCATGATGACCTTTCCCTCCCTGCCCCAGGAGCGGGTTGCCGGGTTTGCGGAGCAGCGCCAGGAGATCAGGGCCCAGCTGGCCGGAGCCTCCGGCAATGGCCAGGCCTTGGCAGAAGAAAAACTGGCGGCCCAGTTACAGGGGGTGGACGCGGCCCAGGCCGGCGCCGCCCTGCGCCACTCCCTGGCCGGGCGGGTGGGGCTTGCCATGGAGAAGGTGAGTGTTCTCGCCGGCTTTGACTGGCGGACCAATATCGCCCTGTTGGGCGGCTTTGCCGCCAAGGAGGTGATTATCTCCACCCTGGGTACCGCCTATTCCCTGGGCGAGGTGGATCCGGAGGCCGGTGGTTCTTCCCTTTCCGCCACCCTGGCCGCGGATCCTGGCTGGGGGCCGGTTTCGGCCCTGGCCGTGATCGTCTTCATCATGTTTTACGCCCCCTGTTTCGTCACGGTTGTGGCCATTGGCCGGGAGTCTGGTTCCTGGGCTTGGGCCGCCTTCTCGGTGACCTTTAACAGCGTGCTCGCCTTTGGCCTGGCCACCCTTATCTTTCAGCTGGGCAGCCGTCTGCTTTAAGGGCGAGAGGTATAAGAATTTATACCCGCCAGGGGCAAAGGATAAGGATTTATACCTGGCGGCGGCTGTTTGTTGGGCAGGCCTAACAATGTTCCCTTCTGATAATCACGGCTTCTCTTTTGGCGGGGCGGCTGGCATGGTCCTTGAACCTCCGCCTAAGGATAAATGGCCGGGCCACCCTTTGGGGGGGTGGGCTGAAAATATGGAGGGGATATGAGGATTGCCGTGGTGTCTTCCGACAGTCGCAGGGTGGATCAACGTTTTAGCCGGGCTAATCGTTTTTTGATCTTTGAGGCGGGGGGCAATGGTGGCCTGCATCTGGTGGACGAACGTCCCTCCGAGCCCCTGCCCCAGGAATTTTTTGACCAGGAGATGTTTGACTGGGTGGCGGATATTATCGGCGACTGTGACCGGGTATATATGGCCCGGATCCGGGAGCGTCCGGCCCGGGCCTTGCGGCGCCGCGGTATCAGACCTGTGGTCTTTCAGGGGCCCATCGGCGCCATCACGGTCTAGCCTTTCAGGCCAGGGAATTCAAGATGGTCTTCACCATGTTGCCGTCGGCCCGGCCGCCAAAATGGGCCATGATCGGCTTCATGGCCTGCATCTTATTCTTGAATTGAGCAAAATCCACATTGGCCGCGATCCAGGCGCTAATCTCTTCTTCACTGGCCATCTGGGGCAGGTACGCCTCCAGGATGGCTATATATTCGGAATCTTCCGCCGCGCTGGTGGCCAGGGTCTCCCTCTCTGACTTGATCAGTTTTCTGATGATGGCCTGCACCTCTTGGTCGTCCAGCTCCTTCTTGCTCTGCCGGGCGAATTCGCCCATGATGATGCGAATGGCCGAGGTGCGTTCGGCCGTCTTGGCCTTCATCGATTCCTTCAGGTCTTCTTTTATCTTCTCTTGCAGGCTCATCTCTTAAATCCTTAAAGGTAAGTTGTTTTCTAAATATGATCTCAGGCCCGCTTGGGCCAGGGCTCAAGGTTAAGGGTCGTCGTCGTCGTCTCTGGAGAACTATTTAGCGGAAAAGCGGCAGTTCCACAAGGCGTAAACGGTAATGGCTCCCGGGGCGGGCTGGGACCGCGTCAGGGTCTAAGGGGGCAGCTTCTCTGCTCAGGGGCAGGATCTCCGGGGAATGGGCTGAAACGGAGTGGCCGGGCCTTTGTCCTTCTCCGGGTGGACCTAAGAGATCCTGCTTTCCTCGCCCGGCTGAAAAGGGGGCGCCGGTGGACTTTCCGTTGAAATGGGAGTAGTTTGTTTGTAAGTTATTGTTTAGCTTATCAAACTACTGATTTTGAGGAGACGGGATGAAGGTCTTTCATAAGATGTTAATCATCAACCTGGCCCTGGCTTTATTGCCCATGTTTATTGTTGGCCTGCTGGCCACGGCCAAACTCAAGGGCAGCCTGAGCGATCAATGTGAGGCCCAGCTCGGCGGGGTGGTGAGCAGTCGTCAGGCCGCCCTGCAGGCCCTTTTCTCCCACCATAGCCAGCAGATGACTGTGATTGCCCGGCAGGAGGCGGTTACCAGGAGTATCAGTGGTTTCCTCCGGGACGGCCTGGAGTCCAGCCAGCAGAGGCTAAACAGCCTGCTGGCGGGCACCGTGGCCGAACTGGTGGAGTATGATTCCTTGACAATCCTCTCCAATAAAGGGACGGTGCTTGCCTCCAGCGAGATCAGCAGCCTGGGGGCGGATTATTCCAGTCAGACCTTTTGGGCCCCGGAGAAGACATGGGCCTGGCAGCCCTTTTCAGAGCAGGGCCAGCTGCGCCTCTACCTGGCCCAGGCCATCACCTGGCGGGGAGAGAGGCTGGGCATCATGCTGGCCGAGGGTCCGGGCACGGCCCTGGAAACGATTATGGGGGACTATCAGGGCTTGGGAGAGAGTGGCGATGTCCTGCTGGTGATGGCTGATAGCCATGGCGGGGCGACCTTGGTTACCCCCAGTCGGGATCGGGCCGGCGAGCCCATGCGCTCCCTGGTTCCCCCCGAAGAGATAAGTGATCCCATCAAGGCCGCCCTGGCAGGGACGAGGGAACTCTTCCCCGAGAGCCATGATTATCAGGGGCAAGCGGTGATGGCCATGAGCGGCGGGGCGCAGGGCTTGGGCTGGGGGCTGGTGGCCAAGGTTAAGCGCAAGACCCTCTTCGGGCCGGTGAAGAGTATGTGGCTCTGGTTGTGGATGTTAATGCTCCTGGCAGCTGTTGTGGCCGGGGTCGCGGCCTATCAGCAGGCGCGGAAGGTGACTGTTCCCTTGAAGGGGCTGGTGGCCCTCGTCGAGAAGATTGGCGGGGATGAGGAGTTTGATACGCATCTACCGGTGGATGGCAATGACGAGATGGCGGATATGGCCAAGGAGGTCAATGCCATGATCAACCGCCTGCGCCGTCTGGACTGGCAGCAGACCTACGAGCGCAATGAGCTGGACAGCGAGGTGCAGAAACATCGCGTGAGTGAGGCCAAGCTCACAGGCAATCAAAAACTGACGGAGCTGGCCTTGAAACTGGGCCGCCTGGGCCTCTGGCAGGTGGATTTGGCCAAAGAGCGTCTTTACCTGTCAGCTGGCATGCAGCAGATCTATGGCATTGAGGAGCGGGAGATGAGCCTGGATGAGAGCTTCGCAGCAGTGGCGGAGGATGAGCGCGAGCAGGTCCGGGAGAGCTTTAACCAGGCCCTGGCCGGGGAGTTTAAACCCTTTACCTTCAAGCTGGAGCGGCCGGATGGCGATGATCGGCAGCTAAAGACCCTGGGGGTTTTCCTCCTTAAGGATAAAGAGGGCCAGGCGGTGCGGGCCGTGGGTGTTACCCAGGATGTAACTTAGGGGAGTTTCTCTCTAGGGTGTCTTGAATAATTAGATATCTCGGAGTCTCGCAGGCTCGTTTATGCCCTTTAGGGTGCTTACCTGTTCGAGAACAAGGAACAGCAAAAAAAATAAAAAGCCCCCATGCGGGGATAAACTTCGCATATTAGTGATATGTACCCCCAGGGCATAAATGAGTATTTTTCTTTTTCGAAGTCTGCGCTTATCTGCTGTGACGCAGCAGGTAAGCGCAGACTCCTTTTCGGGCAAAATAGCAATTATTCGAGATGCCCTCTAGTGGACCTTCATCGCCTGCTCGGGGCCAAACAGGTGGCGCGAGCCCTGCTCCGCCTCTCTCTCCTCCAGCCGTTGCCTGGTCTCTTCCTCTGACAGCCCCAGGGCCTGGGCCAGCTCTTTGATATCGTACAGGGGCTGGCCGTCAGGGGAGTAGGAGGTGGGGGTCAATTTGGGAAAACAGTCCTCGGTGGCGGTGGCAGAGGCCTGGCTCAGGAGATCCTTGATCTCAGGGGGGCCATAGAGTAGCAGCCATTCCACCGCCGAGGCCCACGTCTCGCTGTCCACGCTGGGATTCTCCAAAACGGCCATGGCCATCTCTTTGTCCCATTCCTGCTTTATTTTGCTCATGTCTTAAGTTGGGGGGGGAAGGTTAAGGCCTGATTGGGCCCAAAGGGTAGGGTCTGAAGAGTCTCTCTTGCCAAAATCTAACTGGAAATCCGCTTCATTGCAAGGTTCAGCCTCTTCTTCCGGGCCGCTGAGCCATAAGATGCTGTTTTTTAACCTGGTCTGGAGATAAAGAGGGGGCCTGATGGCCGAGCAGAAGTTGACCGTGGCGGCAGAATGTTTGTTGGCCCATGGCGACCCGTCCCTTACCGCGGCCCTGCGGCGGGAACTTACCATTGCCAATCCCAAGTACCGCGATGCCGTGAAGTACGGGCGTTGGGTGGGCAAGAAGCTCAAGCCCAACCTGACCTTTTTCAAGGAGGATGGGGCCGGTCTCCATTTTCCGCGCGGCTTTGCCAATGAGGCGGTGCGGCTGGCCCAGGGGCTGGATCTTCCGCCCCTGGCCGTGCTGGATAAGCGCGGCAGTAAAGAGGAGGTGGATCTCTCCTGTCAGGCCAGCTTGCGCCCCTACCAGGAGGAGGCGGTGGCCAAGGTCCTGGCCCGCCAGTTCGGGGTGTTGGAGTCGGGGACCGGTTCCGGTAAGACGGTTATGGCCCTGGCCGTTATCGCCGCCCGGCGCCAGCCCACCCTGATCCTGGTCCATACCAAGGAGCTCCTCTATCAGTGGCAGGAGCGGATTAAACAGTTCATGGGCCTGGAGGCGGCCCTGGTGGGAGATGGCCACCATGACCTTGGCCCTCTAACCGTGGCCATTGTTAACTCGGCCCGGCGGCGTCTGCCGGAGCTCACCCCCTACTTCGGCCACCTGGTGGTGGATGAGTGCCACCGGGTGCCGGCCTCCCTCTTCACCGAGGTGGTTACCGCTTTTGACTGCTGTTTTATGCTGGGGTTGTCGGCCACCGCCTTCCGGCGCGACGGGTTGTCGCGGCTTATCAATATCTACCTGGGGGATCTGGTCCATCGGGTGGATGGCGGGGATCTGGCCGCCAGTGGCGCCGTGCTGCGGCCTAAGTTGATTCAGCACCCCACCACCTTTACCTTCCGCTACCGGGATAACTATCAGGATATGCTCAAGGCCCTGACCAGTGATCTCGACCGCAACGGCCAGATTGTCGCTGATATCTGCCAGGAGGCTAAGGCCAGCGCCCATGCCATCCTGGTGGTGAGCGACCGGGTGGCCCACTGTCAGGAGATCGTGGCCCAGCTGACGGCGGCCGGGGTTCAGGCCGGTCTCCTCACCGGCCGCACCAGCTCGGACGAGCGTTTGGCGGTGGTGGAGCAGGTCAAGGGTGGCCAGCTGCGGGTGCTGGTCTCCACCATCCAGCTCATTGGCGAGGGGTTTGACTGCCCGGGGCTGGCCACCCTCTTTCTCACCACCCCCATTAAGTTCAGTGGCCGTCTTTTGCAGGTGGTGGGGCGGATCCTGCGGCCGGCCCAGGACAAAGAGGCGCGGGTCCATGATTACGTGGACCAGGAGGTGGGAATCCTGGCCCGTTCCGCTGAGATTAGAAGGCAAAATCTCTTGCCCGCGTAACCATCATGTGGTTCATCAATGGTGATGGGGCCGTAACTTATATGTAGTGGAGAGTTTCGGCAGCCGGCCAGGGGGGATCTTGGCCGGCCGTTAATCTTTTATAAAAAAAATCGTGGTTGGGAAAAACAATGGCGAAGAAGAGTAGTGGTGGCAGCGGGCCTCCTGGCCTGCAGGATTTGTTGCGCCGTATCCCCAAGGTGGATGAGTTCATGGACTGGCTGGGGCCGGATCAGGCCGGGGGCGCTCGTCTTTCTAAGAAGGTGGTGCGCGAGGTGGTGGAAGAGTTGCGCCAGAGGATCTTGGCCGGGGAGGCGTTGGCCGTCCCTGACTTTGACCCCGATCAGCTGCTGGGCCGTTTCCGGGCGAGAATGGCGGAGCTGCTCCAGCCCAACTTCCGGCCGGTGATAAACTGCACCGGGGTGGTGATCCACACCAACCTGGGCCGTTCCCTCCTGCCGAACTCGGCCATGGAGTCTCTGCTGGCCGCCGGCAGCCGTTACGGTAACCTGGAGTTTGATCTGGCCACCGGCAAGCGGGGCAGCCGCTACAGCCTGGTGGAGGAGCTTATCTGTGAGCTCACCGGGGCCGAGGCCGCCCTGGTGGTGAACAACAACGCCGCGGCCGTGCTCCTGGCCCTGGACACCCTGGCCCGGGGCCAGGAGGTGATTGTCTCCCGGGGCCAGCTGGTGGAGATCGGCGGTTCTTTTCGCATCCCCGATGTGATGGCGCGGAGCGGGGCCCTGCTTAAAGAGGTGGGGGCCACCAACCGGACCCATCTGAGTGACTATCAACAGGCCATCACTGAAGAGACCGCCCTGCTCCTCAAGGTGCATACCAGTAACTTCCGGATGATCGGTTTTACCTCGGAGGTCTCCCTGGTGGATCTGGTGGCCCTGGGCCGCGAGGCGGGCCTGCCGGTCATGGAGGATTTGGGCTCCGGTTCCCTGATTGACCTCAGCCGTTTTGGCCTGCCCAGGGAACCCACGGTCCAGGAGGCGGTGGCCACGGGCGCGGACGTGATTACCTTCAGTGGCGATAAGCTCTTGGGTGGCCCCCAGGCCGGGATCATTGTCGGTAACAGCGAGATAATCAGTGGTATCAAGGAAAACCCCCTGAACCGGGCCCTGCGCATCGACAAGTTTACCCTGGCCGGCCTTGAGGCGATCCTCCGCCTCTACCTCGATGAGGAGAAGGTGGTGAGTGAGGTGCCCACCCTGGCCATGCTGGCCCAGGGCCATGATGAGATTAAGCGCCGCGCCAGCCGCCTGGTTCGCCGCCTGCGCCAGGAGTTGGCGCACCAGTGTGAGGTGACAAGTCAGGACACGGAATCGCGGGTGGGCGGTGGCGCCATGCCGGAGCAGGGTTTGGCCAGCAGGGCGGTGGCCCTGCGTCCCACAACTCTGCGTCTGTCGCAGCTTCCGGCCCTTCTCCGGGCGGGGAGGGTGCCGGTGGTGGGCCGGCTGGAGGATGACCGCCTCCTCCTTGATATGCGGACCGTGGCCGATGGCGAGGTGGCCGAGCTGGCCCAGGCCATCGTGGCTGTCTTTACCGCGGCAGGACAGGGGCGGTAAAGAGACGGCAGGACCCTAAAGACGACGACTACCTATGAGCTATCCCTTTTTTATTGTTGATGAACCGCTGTTGAGTAGTGACTTGGAGCTTCTGGCCCCGCTGCTGCGCGCTGTGGTTCAGGATCACCTGCCCTGCGGCGGGGTCTATTTTGTCGGGCCCCAGGTGAGTGGCGACGGATTGCCCCCCCAGCTGCGGAGCGGGGTGGAGATGGTGCGCAGCGCCCTGCAGCCGGTGAAGGATAATGGCCCGGACCCGGCCCTCTACCTGCCGCTCTGGGATAATGACCAGCTATGCGGGGTGGCGGTGGTGGCCGGGGTGGCCGCCGATACCCTTGGCATGCCGGCGGCCCGTCTTCAGGAGAAGAGCCGAATGATTTCCAGGGAGATGGCCCTGGTCAAGGGTGCGGCCCTGGATCACCTCACCGGCCTGCCCGGCCCCCGTCTGCTGCAGGCGGCCCTGGCCCAGCTCCTTTCTGCCGGGGCATCTGGCCGGCAGCACACCCTGGTCCTCCTTGAGGTGAAGGGGCGCGAAAAGGATAGCGGCTCCCGGGTGGCGCGGATCAGGAAAGATGGCGCGGCCCTGGCCTCCCTCATTGGCCACCTGGCCCCTCCCTGTCATCTGGGGCAGGGGGTCTTTGCCCTGCTCTGGGAGGGGGTGGGCGATGAGGCGGCCCTGGCCATGGCCAAACAGCTCCTGGAGTGGCAGAAGCGGGAAGAGGGGGGTGTGGCCCATGTGGGGTTGGTCACCTTTGCCGGGGGAGAAGAGGGGAGCGATGCCCGTGATCTTCTGGCCATGGTCTGGCAGGCCCTGGAGACCGCCCGCGGCCGGGGCCCCTTTGGCCTCTGCCCTTACGCCAGTGTGGCCGACCAGGCCAACCATCCCCTGGCCCCGCCGCCTCTGCCGCTGGCGCGTAAGCTGGGCCGTCTCTGGCACGGGGTGGACCGATTCGCCCTCATTGAGTGGCGTAATGATCGGCCCCAGGATCTGTTTCCCCTGGCCGAGGCGGTGGCCGGGTTGGCGACTGCAGCCACCCTGGTGGAGGTGGGAGGCGACAGGGGTTATCTCTTTTTGCCCTGTGAAGAGGTGGGCCAGGCCGAAGAGTGGTGCCGTAAGGCCCAGGAGCTGTTGGCGGAAAAGGGGCAGAGCTTTTCCATGGGGCTGGCTTTTTTTGCCGCCGGCAGTGGTTTTAAGAAGGCGGAGATGGTGGCAAACAGCCGCAAGGCCCTTCTCCACACCGCTTTCTACGGGGCGGCCACCTTTACGATTTTTGCTGGCCTAAGTTTGAATATCAGTGGCGACATCTACTATAATGAGGGGGATTTGACCCGGGCCGCCAGGGAGTATCGCCTGGGTCTTCGCCTGGCGGCAAAAGACGTTAATCTCCTTAATTCCCTGGGTGTTACCTATGCCCAGATGACCAGCTATAAAAAGGCGATCCCCCTCTTTGAGCAGGTGTTGGAGATTGAGCCTGGTAACTTTATGGCCCTGTGTAACCTCGGCTTTGCCCGGCTGGCCGTGGGCCAGCCCCAGGCCGCCATCACCGCCTTTGAAGAGGGCTTGGCCGGCCGGGATGATTATTTTGACCCCCTTCTCCAGCTTGGCAAGCTCTACCTGGGGGCGGAGAACTATGAAGAGGCGGCGGCGGTGCTGGCCAAGGCCGAAAAGGTGGGTCCGGCCGGTATTCGCGCCGTGAGTCACGGCGCGGTCCATCGCTACCTGGGCGAGGCCCGTTTTGCCCAGGGTAAGCGGGGCGAGGCCATGGCCAGTCTCCAGCGGGCCGTGCGTTATAATGCCCGTGATGCCGCCTCTTTGAGTCTCCTGGGCCTGCTCTATGGCGAGGGGGGCGAGGGCGTTGAGATTGCCTGCTCCCTCTGCGGCCAGGCGGTGGAGATCGATGAGCAGCAGTGGCGCTACTGGTATCGTCTGGCCCTGGTCCGTTATCTGGCCCACGATCTGGACGGGGCAGGGGAGGCGTTGGCCAGGAGCCTGGCCCTGCACCCCAAGGCGGTGGATAACCTCCTGCTCCAGGCCAGGCTCCTGGTTGCCGCGGATGACCGGCCCGCGGCCCGGGCCGCTTATGCCAAGGTGCTCAAGGTTGAGGCCGATCAGCAGGAGGCCAAGGACGCCTTGGCCCAGTTAACCTCTGACTAAAATTTACTTCCCTGACTTCGGAGCCAAGATGAAAGTCCCCTGTGGTCCCTTTGATGAGAACCAGCAGTATTGGCTGGATAACTTCAACCCCGGCGATTCGTGGCGCCTCTTTCGGATAATGGCGGAGTTTGTCGAGGGGTTTGACTCCATGGCGGTGGTGAAGAAGCCCACGGTATCGGTCTTTGGCTCGGCCCGTTTCCAGGAGGGGCATAAGTACTATGATGTGGCCCGCCAGATCTCGGCCGGCCTGGCCGAGACCGGTTACGCCGTCATGACCGGCGGCGGGCCGGGCATCATGGAGGCCGGGAACCGGGGGGCGGCCGAGGCCGGCGGGGTCTCCATCGGCCTCAATATCAATCTGCCCTATGAGCAGGAGGGCAACCAGTACGCCAACCTGCCCCTGGAGTTTAAGTATTTTTTCGTCCGCAAGGTGATGCTGGTCAAGTATGCCATGGCCTTTGTCTGCATGCCTGGCGGTTTTGGCACCCTGGATGAGCTTTTTGAGGCGATAACCCTGATTCAGACCCGGCGGATAAAGTCATTCCCCATCGTTCTGGTGGGCAGTGAGTATTGGGGCGGTCTGGTTGACTGGCTGCGGGCCCAGCTCCTTGCCGCCGCCACTATTAAAGAGGATGACCTGGCCATCTTTCATGTGTTGGATGACCCCCTGGAGATTGTCAAGTATGTGAAGCGGATGGTGGTGATTTAGGGTTATCTCTGCTGGCCCATGGGGTGATGGCAGGTTAAGATAGTTTGCGAGGAGGGAACTATGAAAAAGGCATGGTTGCATAAAACGGACGATATCGCGGCAGAGATGCTGGCCCTTTGCCAGGACAAGGCCTCCCTCACCTTCTGTCAGCAGGGCGAGTTGTCCCAGGCCAGCTCCTTGCAGGAGGTGGTTCTGCGCCAGGGCAAGGAGACCATCCTCGTTATGGCCAAGGGCGACGGCTTTCGTGTGGGGCCTGAGGGTTATTTCGCCTTTTACCGGCGCCAGGGGCAGAAGATGCTCCGTGGCTTTCAGGGCTATATCATTCAGGAGGGCCAGCGCTTCTTCCTCGCCTCCTGTCCCACAACGATGTTTAAGGTGCAGCGCCGCCACCAGCCCCGGATCCTTACCCCTTCCCCCTCTGCCTTCACCATGAGCTCCTTTGACTCCCACCGCCTCTTTCACGGTCAGGTCCTGGATGTGTCCCTCAAGGGTTGTTGCCTGCAGGGCAACTTTGCCGACCTGCGGCCGGGGCAGGATATGGGGCCTTTGACCATGACCCTTTATCAGACCAATGAGCGTCTGGGGCCGGTGGTTGTCCTGGTCTCCCAGGCCCGCCTTGTCAGGGTTGCCGAGAGTGACGGCCTGTGGACCGCCTCCCTGCAGTTCCAGCAGCAGAACTGTGACCATGACGCCATTGAGAATTACCTCGAGGGACGGACCATTGAGGCCATGAGCTAAGGGTACGCCTCACCCTCATCCCTCACCTGGGTGCCATTCTGGCGGCCCGGTTACGGCCCCGGCTGTTTCCCCTGTTATGCGGTCAGCAACAGCTGTTTTTCCGTCCTTCCCCACCTTTCACCCACCCCCCCTTCACTCCCCCCATCTTCCCCCGTCTTTTACCCCCTCTTTGGTCAATAATTCCCCCTTTTTGTAACCGTTTTCACCTCTTTATGGAGCCGTGTGGGAATCTATAACCACTTTGTGACCCTGGTCCCCATCACTATTTTTAACATTTTTGTTGAGTATTATTACGGCAATATGTGGTGGGCCAGCCTTTCTTCCTGCCCTATCTGTTGTGGTGGGCCTTGTGGCGGGCAGTTTGTAACTACCTGCCTTTACATTATTTTCCTTGACAGTCGCCTGCTTGTCTCACTATAAGAACCCATAAGGTGGTGTAAAGTGGTTTAATGTGGTTGAGAGAGGTCGAGAGTGACTGAAGACGTACTGGCGCAGATCAGCAGCTTCCGGGGAAATACGGAACATGGCCTGGACGGCAAGGGGAGGTTGAATATCCCGGCCCGTTTCAAGGACGTGTTGTCGCGGAAGTATGATGAGCGGTTGGTGGTAATTCCCTGGCGGGATTGCCTGCGCGTCTATCCTCTCCTGGAGTGGGCCCGTTTTGAAGAGGCCCTGCTCAACCGCAAGCAGGACCGCAACACCCTCAAGCGGGTGCGCCTCCTCATTGGCCGCTCGGCCGAGCTGCAGCTTGATCGTAATGGCCGCATCCTCGTCCCGGCCGCCATGCGGAAACTGGCCGGCTTGGCCAGCAATGTGGTCCTCACCGGTATGGGGCCGTTTTTTGAGATCTGGGATCAGGAAGGCTTTGCCGCAGTTATTGCCAATGTGGACGAGGATGACTTTGACGAGTTGGAAGAGACCATCCATGAGCTGAGCCTCTTTTAGAGATGGCTGTTGCCTCTGACCCGGCCGAGCAGCCCCCCCATGTCACGGTGCTGCTCCACGAGGCGGTGGAGCTTCTCCAGGTCAGGGATGGCGGTCTCTATGTGGATGGCAACTTAGGCTTTGGCGGCCACAGCAGTGAGATTCTGGCCTTAGGCGGCCAGGTGATCGGTTTTGACTGGGATGATCTGGCCCTGGCCCAGGCGGAAAAGCGTCTGGCCCGCTGGTCCGACAAGGTAAGACTTGTCCGGCGTAACTTTGCCGAGTTGTCCCAGGTGTTGGCCGAAGAGGGCGTGGCGGCGGTGGACGGTATCCTCCTGGATCTTGGTCTCTCCTCCATGCAACTGGCCGATGAGGAGCGTGGTTTTTCCTTTCAGGGTGACCAGCCTCTGGATATGCGGATGGACAGCCGCTTGCTGACAAGCGGCGCTGACCTGGTCAACAGCGCCTCCCAGGAGGAGTTGGCCGATATCCTCTACTACTATGGGGAGGAGCGCCAGGCCAGACCCATTGCCGCGGCCATTATTGCCCGGCGCCAGAAGGCGGGCGCCATTACCAGCACCGCTGAGTTGGTGGAGGTGATTAAGTCAGCGGTGCCGCGCAGGTATTACCCCAAAAAGATTCACGTGGCGACCAGATCCTTCCAGGCCCTGCGCATTGCGGTGAATCAGGAGCTGGATAACCTGGCCACCATCCTCCGGGAAGGGCCGGCCCTGTTGAAACCGGGGGGGAGGCTGGTGATAATCTCCTTCCACTCCTTGGAGGACCGGCTGGTTAAGAAGAAGTTCCGAGATGAGAAGTTGCTCCAGGTTGTTACCCGAAAACCCCTGCTCCCCAGCGCGGCAGAGTGTAGTCGTAACCCCCGGGCCCGCAGTGCCAGGCTCCGGGCCGCTGAAAGAAGGGCAGAATAAAAACCGTTGTAAGTCGAAAATTTTGGAGAGAAGTCATGAATGATTTTGCGGTCCATTACAGTTTGCAGAAAAAGCGGAACATGGAAGCGGTGTCGTGGCGTCATATTAGTCGGGCAGATAAGAGAGGCGGCAAGGTGATCGCCTGGCGCATCATGGGCAGCATCGTGGTCTGTTCCATATTTGTGGCGATTATATCAAGCTTTTGGGTTGGCCACTGTATTCAGCAAGGGCTGAGGAGTGTCGCTCAGGCCCAGGATATTCAAGGTCAGGAAAGACAAATCCATGCGGACCTGCTGGCAGAAAGGGCCATTGCCCTGGCCGCGGGGCGCTTGCACGCCAAGGCCGCGGTCCAGGTGGGTCTGTATGCCCCGGGACAGCGGCAAGAGGTGGGGTTACCCTGAGGTGTCTAGTGGGGCTTCTTGCTAGCTTGTCGCCCCCCAGGCTTAAGCCCGGCGTAGCCACGATGTTTAGAGGAAGATTATGGCAAGGCACGGTGGCAGAACACCGCTGGATTATAAAAATTTTGGTAAGCCGGGCCGCAGGGGAACGGTACGGCGCAAGAAGGGGCCGGGGGGGCGTTTTGGCCTAACCCTGGTTCTCCTTTTCCTGGTGGGCTTGGGCTGGTTGCTTGGTTCGCCGGGCGAGAAGAGTGGCGAGAAAAGGGAGGCTGAGCCGGCGGTGGTAACGGCTCCTGAAAAGGTGCGGAAGCGGATAGTTGATCGCAACTTTCAGGCCCTGGCCGTTAGTTTCCCGGTCTACGCCGCCTTTATAAAACCCCTGGAGCTGGGGGATGTCGCCCAGACCGCTGTCAAGCTCAGCACCGTCCTGGGTCTTGACGAGAAGGCCCTGGCCCAGCGCTTGCGGTCGGAAAGGACCTTTGTCTGGCTGGGCCGTTTTATTCCGGCCGCCCAGGCCGATAAGCTGTTGGCCCTGGATATCAGCGGCCTTTACCTGCGGCGCGCCGCCACCCGTTATTACCCCCAGTACAACGCGGCGGCCCAGATCATGGGCTATGTCCAGGACAATCATGGTCTAAGTGGCGCTGAGCTCTACTATGACCAGGAGTTGTTGGGGGAAGAGGATCTGGGCGCCAAGGCTGACGCCCCCTCTCCCAGTGCAGGCAAACATGTTGTTCTTACCCTGGACCTGCAGGTCCAGACCATGTTGGAGAAACAGATGGCGCTTCTGGCAGCACAGACCAAGGCAGCATCCGTCTCGGCCATGGCGGTTAACCCCGCCGATGGCGCTGTCCTGGCCTATGCCCAGTATCCCTCCTTTGATCCCAATATCTTTTGGGAGTCAGACAGCCGCAACCAGCAGGTCAAGGCGGTGGCTACCCTCCTCAATCCCGGGGCAATCTCCAGTATATTCCGCTATGGCGCGGCCATCCATGCCGGCCACGATCAGCCCCTGCTGCGGCGGGAGGTAAGCGATCACCTGATCCAGCCCCGCAGGGTCAAGCGGGGATCCGTCTCCCGGGGGGGGCACTGGTGGCCCTGGCCCCAGGGCGGCTTTATCTCCGATGAGCTGGGTGAGCTGCCCGATCCTTCGGTGAGTGATTCTGAGTTCCTCGCCTTTCAAGGCTCCCTGGGGATCAGCTGTGCCGATGGCATTGACCTGCCGGAGAAGGTTGTGGCCCTGCGCAAGTCTGAGCAGTGTGGAGAAGGTTTCCTAAACTCCATCTCGCTGCTCGGTGGTTTCTGCCGCCTCATAAATGGTGGGCAGCCAGTGCAGCTCCACGTGAAGAAGGGCGAGCTGGACGACGACGGCCGTTTCCAGGCCATGATCTACCAGGCCAAGGGGGGCCAGCTTGCGACCGTGAGCGAGCAGTTCCGGGCGACCTTAGCCGAGGTGGCGGGGGAGGATGCCAAATTCACGGCCCTGGAATACCTGGCCCCCATCACTGATAACGAGATCATCGTCTCCGGGGAAGGGGGGCCGCCCCCGGCCGCGGAGGACGAGGGCGTGGGCCATGATGGCCTGCTCTTGGCCACGGGGCCCGCGCCAGACGGCGAGGTGGCCCTGCTGGTGGCCGTGGAAAATGGCCGCTTCGATGTTAATGATGCCTCGCCCATGCGCCATTGGGCGGGGCGTTTTTATTATGAGTTTGGCCAGACGGATCTGACGGTTAGCGCGGAGTTGCCGGAGTCCCTGCCCCAGGACAGCGCCCAGGTGTATGACCTGTGGCTCCGGGAGCAGGGTAGAGGCGGCGAGGTCCCCCAGCAGGCCGCAGCGGCCAGCGGCCAGGTGGTTATGCCGGATCTGCGCGGTCGCAGCCTCCGTAAGGCCTTGAACATCTTACAGCCCCTCATGGTGGAGGTGGATATCAGCGGGGCCGGGGCGGTGGTGGCCCAGGAACCCGAGGCTGGGGCGGAGATCAGCGGTGAGCGGGTTATCCTGCGCTTGGCCCGGCCCAGGCCAGAAGGAGAGGAGAAGTGATGGGCCGGTCACTGGCCCACTTATGGCGCGACCTGCCCGGCGGCAAGGGCCTGGCCCCAGAAGAACTCTCGATAAATGAAATCTGTATAGATTCCCGGCAGGTGCGGCCAGGCACACTCTTTGTCGCCCTGCGCGGGGTGGCGGCCGATGGCCATGACTATCTCTCAGCGGCCCTGGCGGCCGGGGCCACTGGTCTGGTGGTTGAGGACGATTCATCCCTGCCAGCAGATGTGGCGGTGCCGGTGCTTAAAGTTACCAGCAGCCGCCACGCCCTGGGGCAGATAGCCGCTAATTATTACGACCATCCGGCCGCCAAGATGACCATGGTGGCCATCACCGGCACCAACGGCAAGACCACCTGCTCCTATCTCTTGGAGGAGGTGCTGGCCGAAGCGGGCTTTAACCCGGCGGTGATCGGCACGGTGAACTACCGCTTTAACGGCCAGGAACAGGCGGCCAGCCATACAACCCCTGAGCCGGTGCGGCTCCAGGGCTTGCTGGCGGAGATGGCTGCCGGCGGGGTGAGTCACGTGATCATGGAGGTCTCATCGCATAGCCTCAGTCAGGACCGGGTGGCGGGGATCATGTTTGACTGCGGGATCTTTACCAACCTGAGCCGGGATCACCTGGACTTTCACGGTGATATGGCAAGTTATCTGGCCGCTAAAGAGCGCCTCTTCACCGATTACCTTAAGGGCCAGGCGGTGCTGGTGGATGACGGCAGCAGCTGGTCGGCCAGGCTGCGGGAGCAGCTGACCGAGAAGCTGGCCACGCCACCTCTGGTCTGCGGCGGTTGCGGCAGGGGGGCGGTCCAGGGGGGGATAACGGCCCAGTCCCTGGAAGGTATGGATCTCACCGTCCGCTTGGGGGAGGAGGAGTTGAGCTTCACCAGCCCTCTGGTGGGGGAGTTTAATCTGCGTAACCTGCTGGCCGTGTTGGCGGCCGGTCAGGTCTTAGGGCTCTCGCCGGCCACGATGGTGGCGACCCTGAGCAGGGCCGCCGGCGCCCCGGGCCGCCTGGAGCGGGTGGCGGGGGAGAAGGGGCCAGCGGTATTTGTTGATTACGCCCACAGCCCCGATGCCCTGGAAAATGTCCTGGCCACCCTGCGGCCCCTCTGTTCTGGGCAGCTTATTGTGGCCTTTGGCTGTGGCGGCGAGCGAGACCAGGGCAAGCGGGCCATCATGGGCCGGGTGGCAGGAGAGAAGGCCGACTACGTCTTTCTCACCTCGGATAACCCCCGGGGTGAAGAGCCGGCCCAGATCCTGGCGGATATTGAGGCGGGGCTGCGTCAGGTCCGCCAGAATGGTTACCGGGTAATAGAGTCGCGGCGTAAGGCCATAGCTCAGGCCATCGGCTCCGCGACAAGTGTTGATGTGGTGCTGTTGGCCGGTAAGGGGCATGAGGATTATCAGCAGTTGGCCGACGGCAAAATATTTTTTGATGATCGGCAAGAGGCAAGGGAGCAGTTGGGGGCTTGGTCTTGATTGGGGGAGCTGGACAGACCAGGTGTGAGACAATAGAGTATGTGGAGGAAGAGTGAGATGGAAAGTTTAAATTGTAAACAGGAAAACAGTCTGCTTGAGGGCGGCACGAGCCCGGATGTCACTGATATTGGAGATACTATCATGGCAGAACCATTTTGGACTGTGAGTCAGGTTTTGCTGGCCACCGGAGGGCGGTTTATCTCCGGATCCACTAAAGTCACCTTTGGGGCCGTGTCCACCGACACCAGAACATTGGCGCCGGGCGACCTGTTCCTCGCCCTCACCGGGCCCCGCTTTGATGGCGCGGAGTTTGCCCGGGAGGCGGTGCAACGCGGGGCAGGTGGCCTCATCGTGGCCGCCCCCTTGGAAGACGAAGATATTAAGGTGCCGGTGATCCAGGTGGCCGATCCGGAGCGGGCCTTAGGTGATCTGGCCAGCTACCGGCGCGCGGCCATGGCCGATCTGAAGGTGGTGGCCATCACCGGTTCCAGCGGCAAGACCTCGGTGAAGGAGATGTGCTCCGCCATCCTGGGTGAGGAGTACAATGTCCTGAAGACCAAGGGTAATTTCAACAATCTCATCGGCATGCCCCTTTCCCTGCTGCCGGTTGACCCCAACCATGACGTCGCCGTCCTGGAGATGGGGATGAACCGGCCGGGTGAGATTGCCCGGATGGCGGAGATCGCCGACCCGGATATCGCCTGTATCACCAATATCCAGCCGGCCCACCTCTCTGGCCTGCACAGTGTGGATGGGGTGGCCAAGGCCAAGGGAGAGCTTTTCGAGGGGTGCAAGTCCTGGTCGATCCTCTGCGTGAACTTTGATGACAAGAGGGTCCGCGGCCTGGCCCGGGAGATGCACCAGGATATCATCGGCTTTGGCCGCCATCGTCAGGCCAAGGTGCGGGCCACCCATGTGAAGAATATGGGGGAGGAGGGGATGGTCTTCACCCTCCATATCGGTTCTGAGCGGGTTCGTCTCAACCTGCGGGCCATGGGCGAACATAATGTCAGCAACGCCCTGGCCGCGGCCGCCATCTCCCACGCCGCCGGGCTGGAGATATGTCAGATAGTGGCGGGTCTGGAGAAGTGCCGGCCCGTTGAGAAGCGGATGGAGGTCGTTACGGTGCAGGGCCTCAAGGTGGTCAACGACTGTTACAATGCCAATCCCGCCTCCATGCTGGCCGCCTTTGACGCGGTGGCCGCCATGGCGGGCAAGGGCAAGAGTATCGCCATCCTGGGCGACATGCTGGAGCTGGGCGAGGTGAGTGAGAAGGCCCACCGCCGCCTGGGGGAATCGGTGGCGTGCAAGGGCTTTGATTATCTCCTCGTCTTTGGCGAGTATGCCCGCATCGTGGCCCAGGGGGCCATGGACGCCTCCATGCGCCTCCATCAGGTGCGCCGCCTGCCGGACAAGGAGGCCATTGTCGCCGAACTGTTGGGCATGGTGGAGAATGAGGAGATAGGCGCCGGTGACTGGCTGCTGGTCAAGGGCTCCCGCGGCATGTGCATGGAAACGATAATAGAGCAGCTCCGCAAGAAGTTATAAGGTGCATGATCTTCACTGCAACATGGAACCAGCGGACAAGGATAAGTTGACAGTTAACGGTTAACCGTTGCCGGTTGAATGAAGGCCTGAGCCATAAACCTTCCGTAAACCGTAAACCGTAGACCGTAAACCGGTAACCATATATGCTATACCACCTTCTCTACCCATTACATTACAGCTTCAGCGGCTTTAACGTCTTCCGCTACATCACCTTCCGTGGTATCGGCGCGGCGGTGACGGCCTTTTTGATAGTCCTCTATCTGGGGCCGCCCTTTATCCGCCTGCTGCAAAAGCACCAGGTGGGTCAGGTGGTGCGGGCCGACGGTCCTGAGTCCCACTACTCCAAGAAGGGGGTTCCCACCATGGGCGGGGGGTTGATTCTCTTTGCCCTCACCGTCTCCACCCTGCTCTGGGTTGACCTGGCCAATATCTATGTCTGGCTCATCCTGGGCCTTACCCTCTTTTATGGCGGCGTGGGGGCCTATGATGATTACTGTAAGATTAAATACCAGGACAGCCGGGGCCTCTCCGGCCGCGGCAAGCTGGTTCTCCAGATAGTCGGCGCCCTGGCGCTGGGGCTTATCCTCACCCAGTTCTCGGACTACTCCACCAAGTTGAGCCTGCCATTCTTCAAGGAGTTCCAGCCTGACCTGGGCGTTTTTTACCTCGCCTTTGTGGTCTTTGTCATTGTCGGGGCCTCCAACGCGGTGAATCTCACCGACGGCCTGGATGGGTTGGCCGTGGGTCCCACCGTGGTAACCTCGGCGGTCTACCTGCTCTTCTGTTACCTGGCCGGCCACGCGGTCCTGGCCTCCTACCTGCAGCTGGCCTATGTGGCCGGGGCCGGCGAGGTGGCCATCTTCTGCGGCGCCCTGGCCGGGGCCAGTCTCGGCTTTTTATGGTTTAACACCTTTCCGGCCCAGATCTTCATGGGTGATGTGGGCTCCCTGGCCATTGGCGGCGCCCTGGGGTCGGTGGCCATTGTCATTAAGCAGGAGTTTCTCCTGGCCCTGGTGGGCGGCGTATTTGTCATGGAGGCGATGAGCGTCATCCTCCAGGTGGGCTATTTTAAGGTGAGTGGCGGCAAGAGGATCTTTCTCATGGCCCCCTTTCATCATCATTTTGAGAAGAAGGGGTGGGTTGAGCCGAAGGTGGTGGTTCGCTTCTGGATTATCTCAATTATTCTTGGCCTCATGGCCCTGGCAACCTTGAAACTGCGCTGATGGCAATAGGGCTTAAATATTTCAGCAGGAGAGGGCGGCGGCTGTTGGTGGTGGGCGCGGGCCGCTCTGGTCTTGCCGCCCTGGGGCTGGCCCACTCTAAAGGTTGTGAGCTGGCCTTAAGTGACGGCGGCCCGCAGGAAAATTTAAAGGCGGAGGAGCGCTCCTGGCTGGCCGAGCAGAAGGTGCGCTCTGAATTTTCCGGCCACAGCGCTGAACTCTTTAACTGGGCCGAGGTGATTGTCGTCAGCCCCGGCGTGCCCCTTGACCTGCCGCCCTTGAATGAGGCGAGGGCTCGGGGTACGGCCATTATCGCCGAGATGGAGTTTGCCAGCCTCTTTACCAGCCGGCCCATAATCGCCATCACCGGCACCAACGGCAAGTCAACGGTAACCAGCCTCATCGCAGAGCTTCTCCGCGAGGCAGGGCAGCGGGTGTTTATGGGCGGCAATATCGGCACCCCGCTTTCAGAGTTTGTCACCTCGGGCCAGGAGGCGGATCTGCTGGTCCTGGAGGTGTCCAGTTTCCAGCTCGACGCCCTGGACTCTTTCCATGCCAAGGTGGCGCTGCTCTTAAACATCAGTCCCGACCATCTGGACCGCTACCCCTCCTTCGCGGCTTACGCGGATAGTAAGATGCGGATCTTCATGAATCAGGGGGCGGACGATGTGGCCATTATCAATGAGGCTGACGGCGAGATCGCTAAGAGGCGGGGGGAGATCAACTCCCGCATCCTGACCTTTGCCGCCTCGGACGAGGTGAGCAGCCGTCTCAGCGTGGATCTGGGCCCGGAGCCTGAACTCTATGAGCTGCCGGAGGAACTGGGCCGCGAGCCCAATCGCCAGAACGCCCTGGCCGCTATCCAGGCGGTGCGGGCCCTGGGCTACCCGGTGGCCCCATCTCCCTTCCCCGCTTTTGCCACCCTGCCCCACCGGCTGCAGAGGGTGGCGGAGGTAGAGGGGGTGCGCTATGTGGATGACTCCAAGGCCACCAATATTGGCGCCACCATCTCCGCCCTGGCCGGTCAGAAAGGCCGGGTGATCCTCATCGCCGGGGGGCGCGACAAGGGCGGCGACTACCGCCTCCTCATCCCCGAGGTGGAGCGGGTGGTAGCAAGGATTATTGTCCTGGGTGAGGCCGCCGAAAAGATCAGGACGGCCCTGGCCCCGGTGGTGGCGGTGGAAGAGGTTGCGGAGTTGGCCCAGGCGGTGCGGGCGGCGGCGGATCAGGCCCGGCAGGGCGATACGGTCCTGCTGGCCCCGGCCTGCGCCAGCTTTGATATGTTCACTGGTTACGCCCAGCGTGGTGAGCTCTTTCAGCAGGCGGTGAGGGAGTTGGCCAGGCGCGGCGGGGAGGAGGTGGTCTGATGAGGCTTATAATCTGTGGCGGCGGTACCGGCGGCCACCTCTTTCCCGGGGTTGCCGTGGCCGAGGAGTTCCAGCGTTGCGAGACTAATGGTGAGCTTCTCTATGTCCACACCGGCCGGCCCACGGATGAGCGGGTGATGGCAGGCGAGGATTTCGCCAGTGAGCCCCTGGCCTGTCAGGGGCTGAAGGGTATGGGGCCCATTGCCAAGATGAGGTCCATGCTCTGTCTGCCGGCCAGCGTGGTGGCCGCCTTTGGCATCATCCGGCGTTTCAAGCCCGATGTGATCTTGGGCGTTGGTGGCTATGTCACCGGCCCCATGCTTCTGGCCGCCCGGCTGCGGGGGGTGCCGGTGGCAATCCATGAGCAGAACTCGGTGCCCGGTCTGGCCAACCGGTTGCTGGCGCCCCTGGTCCAGAAGGTGTTTATCTCCATTCCCGCCAGCGCCGATTACTTTGAGGGTAGGGACATCCTCCTCACCGGCAACCCGGTGCGCCGGGAGGTGTGTGCCCTGGCCGGCGCGGAAAAAGAGGAAAAGCATCTTACCCTGCTGGTCATGGGGGGCAGCCTGGGGGCCCACGCCATCAACGAAATGATGGCCGCCGGGGCCGGGCAGCTGCAACAGGTGGCCCCCAAGGGGTTGCGTATTATCCATCAGACCGGTCAGGCGGATGTGGAGATGGTTAAGAAGGCTTACGCCGAGGCGGGGCTGACGGCTGAGGTGGCCGCATTTTTTGATGATATGCCGCGCCAGATCGCCAAGGCGGATCTGGTGGTCGCCCGGGCCGGGGCCACCACCATAGCGGAACTCTCCGCCATGGGCCGGGCCATGATCCTCATCCCCTATCCCCACGCGGCCGATGACCATCAGCTCCTAAATGGTAGCTGGCTGGTGGAGGCGGGCGGGGCGAGTCTGCTGGAGGAGAAGGGTCTCACTGCAGAGAGGCTGCTGGCCGAGGTGGAGAGGTTGCTTGGCGATGAGGGGGCGCGGGGAGCAATGGCGCGGAGCGCCCGCAAGCTGGGGCGGCCTCTGGCGGCCCGGCGGATCGTCGAAGAATGTTTGAAACTGGCGTCTTAGGGTAGAGGCGGGCCATGTATAAGAAGAATAAGAAAATCCATTTTGTTGGTATCGGCGGCATCGGCATGAGCGGTATTGCCGAACTGCTGCTGAACTTAGGTTACGGGGTGAGTGGCTCCGACCTGCGGGCAAGCGATATCACCCGCCGCCTGGAGAGGTTGGGGGGCGAGGTGTTCAAGGGCCATGCCCGCTCCCATGTCCGGGAGGTGGATGTGGTGGTGACCTCCACCGCCGTGGCCGCGGATAACCCTGAGGTGCTGGCGGCCCATGATCTCGGGGTGCCGGTGATCAGGCGGGCGGAGATGCTGGCCGAGCTCATGCGCCTCAAGAAGTTCGGCATCGCCATTGCCGGCTCCCACGGCAAGACCTCCACCACCTCCCTGGTGGGGGCTATCCTGGCCGAGGCGGATTTAGACCCCACCGTGGTTATTGGCGGCAAGGTCAACTCCCTGGGGACCAACGCCAAGATGGGTGAGGGCGAGTTCCTGGTGGCCGAGGCGGATGAGAGCGACGGCTCCTTCCTCCACCTCTCCCCGGTGGTGGAGGTGGTTACCAATATCGATCTGGAGCATCTCGATTATTATAGCGATCTCGATGAGATAAAGGATGTCTTCTGCGAGTTTGTTAATAAGATCCCCTTTTACGGGGCCATAGTTCTCTGCCTTGACGATGAAAATGTGGTGGATATCCTCCCCCGGATTCAGAAACGGGTGATCACCTACGGTTTATCGGCCCAGGCCGAGATTCAGGCCTGCCGGGTGGAGCAGAAGGGTTTTGGCTCCACCTTTGAGGTGATGGTGGGTGGCGAACTGCAAGGCGAGATCTCCCTGCGCTTCCCCGGTCTCCATAACGTCTATAACGCGCTGGCGGCCATCGGGGTGGGGTTGGAGCTGGAGATAGATTTCGCCACCATCGCCCATGCCCTGAACAACTTTGAGGGCGTTCAGCGCCGGCTGCAGATCAAGGGTGAGGAGAGGGGCATAACGGTGATCGACGATTACGGCCACCACCCCACCGAGATCAGGGCCACCATTGCCGCGGTGAAGGCGGCCTGGCCAGAGCGGCGTCTGCTGGTCCTCTTCCAGCCCCACCGCTACAGCCGGACCAAGGCGTTGTTCAAGGAGTTCTGCACCGCCTTTCATGGGGCGGACCTGTTGATGATGACCGAGATCTATCCGGCCAGCGAAGAGCCGATCCCCGGGGTGGACAGCGAAAGCTTGCTCGCCGCCATCAAGGAGAGGGGCCAGCGCCAGGTATTACTGGCCGCTGATGTGGCCAGCCTGGCCGGTGATATTCTCCCCCGGCTGGAGGAGGGTGATGTGGTGTTGACCCTGGGGGCCGGCAACGTGTTCCAGGCCGGAGAGGAGTTGTTAACCTTGCTTTAATTCCTGAATGTTGAATGGGAAATCACGACCACCATTGGGAGGAAGTGAGCTATGGAGGCGCTGTTGTCTGCGGGAGAAAGTGAGATGGCCTTAACCAGTGGCCGGGCATTGCCGCTCTGGGCCGAGATATTTAACGATGAGATGGGTGACTTCTGGAGCGGCGAGGTGCGTTGGAACCAGCCCCTGGCCCCTTACACCACCTATAACATTGGTGGGCCGGCCGAGGGCATGGTCTTTCCCGGCGGGATCAATGAGATTGCCTATCTGATCCAGGGGCTGCGCAAACTGGATCTGCCGTGGCGGGTCATTGGCGGCGGCTCAAACATCCTGGTGGCGGATGAGGGTCTGGCCGGGATGACACTGGTCTTCCGCAAGAGTTTCGGCAAGATCAAGGTGGTGCGTGAGGTTAATGATAAGGTCTATGTCCGGGTCCAGGCCGGCTGCTCCCTGGGAAAACTGGTCTCCTGGGCCTTGGACCAGGGACTGAGCGGTCTGGAGTTTGCCACCGGCATCCCCGGCACGGTGGGCGGAGCCCTGCGGATGAATGCCGGGGCCTGGGGGGCTGAGATCTGTCAGCTGATCACCTCGGTAACGGTGATGGGCGGTGAGGGCTGTTACTGTATCAAGGGTCAGGATGATTTGAACTTTTCCTATCGCAGTTGGGGAGAAGGGCCCGGCCGGCTGGCCATGGAGGCAGTTTTGCAGCTTAAGAGGCGGCCTAGGGATCAGGTGGCCGAAAGGTGCCGGGAGGCCAAGGCGCGGCGCAAGCTCAGCCAGCCCCAGGGGGTGGCCAGTTGCGGCTCCTTTTTTAAGAATCCCCCCGGGGTGGTCAGTGCCGGCGCCCTGATTGATCAGGCCGGACTCAAAGGGGTGCGGGTGGGTGACGCCCAGGTCTCGGAAAAGCATGGCAATTTTTTGATCAACCGGGGCCAGGCCACGGCCCGGGAGATGATCAAGCTCATGCAACTGGTCCAGAGTGAGGTCAAGGAGAAACATGGGCTGTTCCTGGAGCCTGAGGTGCAGCTGCTGGGCTTTGCTCAAGGGGACGCGCCTTAAGGGTGGCGCTTTGTTTTATAGGGGGAGGTGTTAAGGGTTTGTGTTACAGGTTGTTCTCCGCAAAGGCGAAGAGGTAAGGGCCAGGAACGGAGAGTGTTAAAGAAGGCGAACTATATTTCAGGCATGGATACCAGGGCCTTTTCTTAAGGTTCCCTTGAAAAAGTAAAAAATATGCGCAAATCTTCCTACAGCAATGGTCTGAAACGGACCATGACCGGCCGCGGCCAGAATGTCCAGCTGCTGTTGCGGCTGCTCACTCTCCTGGTCCTGGGCGGGGCGGGGCTGGGACTGCTGGTCTGGCTCTTCATGTTATGGGCCGGTAATAGCGTTTTTTTTCAGGTTGAGTCCGTTCAGGTGCGGGGCAGCAAGCAGTTCACCGAGGCGGAGGTTGTCGCCATGGCCGGCCTGGATATCCGCTCCAACCTGGTGGCGGCGCGCAAGGGTGATATGAGAGACCGCCTCAGGGCCAGCGGCTGGATTGCCCAGGTGGACATCAACAAGAACTGGCCGGACCAGATAATCATCACCGTCAAGGAGCGCCAGCCCCTGGCCATGGTCAAGGTGGCCGGCTCTCCACTCTCTTACCTGGACCGGCGGGGGGTATCCTTTGCCACGGTGGGCCGGGATGATGAGCTGGACTTCCCGGTGATCACCCTGGTCAGTCACGACCTACTGGGTGATCGCCAGGCCCTGAAGGACGTCCTGGATCTTCTGCGTTATGCCGGCGGCGGCAACGTGGGCTTGCCGCGCCAGAATATATCCCAGATGGTCTTGGCCGAAGATGGTGATCTGACAATTTATCTGGCCGATAATCCCTGCCCCATCCATCTGGGTCAGGGGCGGATGTGGAAGAAGTATAAGCAGCTCACCCGGGTCCTGACCTGGTTATATAAGAAGAAGAGGTTTGCCGCCGTGCAGGAGATAGACATGGAGTATCAGGAAGGCCGTGTGTTGGTACGGTTTACAGGGTAGAGGAAACCATATTGTCTGAACAAGTAGTTGAGAAGAAAGAACCCCTAAGCCGGAAGAAGAAAGAACCGCTAAGCCGGGTGAAGAAAGATTCGCGCAGCCGCAAGAAGGAAGAACGGCAGGTGAAGGAGGCGCGGGGCCGGGTCGTTGTGGGGCTTGATATCGGCACCACCAAGATATGCACCATTGTCGGTGAGGTGTTCGCTGACCGGGTGGATGTCCTGGGCATGGGGGTCAACCCCTCAGTGGGGATGCGCAAAGGGGTGGTGGTCAATATTGAATCCACCGTCAACTCCATCAAGAAGTCGGTGGCCCAGGCCGAGGAGATGGCCGGCTGTCATATTGACTCGGTCTATGTGGGCATTGCCGGCAGTCATGTCACCGGCACCAACAGCGACGGCGTCATCGCCGTCAAGGGCACGGAGATTGGCCCCCAGGACATAGCCAAGGTGGTGGAGAACGCCAAGGCGATCCCCCTGACCCATGAGCAGGAGGTGATCCATGTCCTGCCCCAGGAATTTACGGTGGACGGCCAGGGTGGCATCCAGGACCCCTTAGGTATGGCCGGTGTCCGGCTGGAGGCCAGGGTCCATATCGTCACGGCCTCCACCACCGCGGTGCATAATATCGTTAAGTGTTGCAACAAGGCGGGCCTCGATGTGGATGACGTGGTCCTGGAGCCGGTGGCCTCGGCCCAGGCGGTTCTCACCCCGGAGGAGCAGGAGCTGGGCGTGGGTCTGTTGGACATAGGCGGCGGCACCAGTGATCTGGCCGTCTTTGCTGAAAACTGCATCCAGCAGACCTTTGTCTTGGGCATTGGCGGCGACAACCTCACCAGTGACCTGTCCCATGGCTTACGCACCCCCATGCAGGAGGCACAGAATCTCAAGGAGAAGTATGGCTGTGCCATCGCCTCCATGATCGACCGTGATCAGGCCATAGAGGTGCCGTCCGTGGGGGGCAAGAAGCCGCGCCGCCTCTCCCGGCGGATCATGGGGGAGATCCTGGAGCCGCGGGTGGAAGAGATGTTGACCCTGATCAATCAGCAGATGATCGAGCTGCAGGTGAAACAGAAGATCCATGCCGGTATAGTGTTAAGCGGCGGTTCCTCGCTGCTGGCCAATATGGCCGAGCTGGCGGAGCAGATATTTGATGTCTCGGTGCGCATCGGTTATCCGCGGCATGTGGGCGGGATTACTGAAATAATTAAGACCCCCCAATGCGCCACCGGCGTGGGGCTGCTCCTCTATGGCTGTACGCACAAGCCGGAGAGGTTCCGGGTGGATGACGGCCGGCTGCTCGGTAAGTTAAGTAAGAAGATACGTAGTTTTTTTGGCAGGGTAATGTAAGAGAAATCAGAATGTAAAGGAGGTAAAGAAGTTAGAGAGTGGAAAGAAACTTGGCCTTTTTTATCTTCTTTACATTCTATGCATTTATTAACTTCTTTAGTTTCAAGGGGAAGACGAGTTATGGCGGAATTTAAGTTGGCGGAGACAGAAGGGCGCCTGAAGATCAGGGTCATCGGTGTGGGTGGTGGCGGCGGTAACGCGGTTAACACCATGGTGGCCAGTGGCATTGTCGGGGTTGATTTTATCTCAGGCAATACCGATGTTCAGGATCTGGAGAGGTCCAAGGCCGATGTGCAGCTGCAGATGGGGCCGGACATCAGCCGGGGTTTAGGTGCCGGGGCCGACCCGGAGATTGGCAGGCTCTGCGCCGAGGAGAGCGCCGAGCAGATTCGCGAGAGCCTCTGCGGCAGTGAGATGGTCTTTGTTACCGCGGGCTTAGGCGGCGGTACCGGTACCGGGGCCGCGCCGGTGGTGGCCAAGATCGCCAAGGATCTGGGGGCGCTTACCGTGGCCGTGGTCACCAAACCGTTTTCCTTTGAAGGCAAGGCGCGGTTGAAGAAGGCGGATGCCGGCTGGGAGGAGTTGCGCGACCATGTGGACGCCATCATCACCATCCCCAATGACCGGGTCCTGGCTCAGTCGCAGAAGGCCACCAAGTTTGTCGAGTGCATGCAGATGGTGGACGAGGTTCTGGTCAAGGCGGTGCGCGGCATTACCGATCTGATCAACCTGCCTGGTTTCATCAACCTTGACTTTGCCGATGTGTGCGCCGTGATGAACGAGATGGGTACGGCGCTCATGGGTTCTGGCTCCAGCGTCGGCGACAACCGGGCCAAGGACGCGGTGAAGCAGGCCATCGAGAGTCCCCTGTTGAAGGATGTCTCCATTGCCGGGGCTCGGGCCGTGCTGGTAAATATCACCACCAGCCAGGACACCCTGGCCATGCATGAGATGACGGAGGTCACCAGCCGCATCCAGAATGAGGTGCATGATGATGCCAATATCATCGTTGGCGTTATCTATGACGAGACGGCCGGTGAAGAGATGCGGGTGACCGTGGTGGCCACCGGGATCAAAGATGAGTCGGAGACCCATCCCATCGCCGAGGTCACCCCTTTAGCCGTTAACGGCGACAGCGGTGGCACCCTCGTCTCCAGTCTCGCCAGTGAGGTGGCCCCCCGAAATACCACTAAGGCCAGGCCCCTGAGCCTCTTCGGCCTCGACGTCAATCCCCTGGATGAAGAGACCCTGGATGTGCCGGCCTGGATAAGGAAGAACGCCAACTGATAAAGGCAGTTTACGGTTGACGGTTAACAGTTGCCGGTTGCGGAAACATCTTAATTGCTGAAGACTTCCTTCACTGTAAACCGTTAACTGTAAACCGGAAACTCTATCTTTTATGCCTCCTTCCCCCATTGATCTTAAGCAGGAACGAGGTGCCATTAAGAAAAAGTGGACGGGTCGGCTGCCGGTGGCCCTGCTCTTTCCCAACGTCTATGAACTGGCCATGTCCAACCTGGGCCTGCAACAGGTCTACGCCATGGTCAATGGCGCCGACGACATGGTGTGCGAACGGGTCTTCCTGCCGCCCGGACCCGCCGTGCCCCTCTCGGTTGAATCAGGCCGGCCCCTGGCCGATTTCCCCGTCATTCTCTGCGCCTTAAGCTTCGAACACGACTACCTCAACCTCCTCCGCCTCCTGCGCTGGGGCAACATTGCCCCTTTGAGCGACCAGCGAGCGCCGCTGCTCGGCCCTGGTGAGCCCTTAGTGATCGGCGGGGGGGTGGCCACCTTCATCAACCCGGAACCCCTGGCCCCATTTATAGATCTCTTCTGGGTGGGGGAGGCGGAGGCGGGATTCATGGAGCTGCTGGCGCCCCTGGCCAAGGCCTGGACCCGAGGGATGCCGGAGCGCAGCGAGTTTCTTGCTGCCGCGGCCTTAGCTGGGCCGGGGCGTTACGTTCCCAGTCTCTACGACTTCTGTTATGGCGCGGATGGCACCCTGGCGGAAATCAAGGGGGGAATGGCCGATCTGCCCCTGCCGGTGACCAAGGTTATCGCCCCCCCGGGCAGCCCGGTGGCCCACTCCACCCTCCTCACCCCCAATACCGAGTTCAGTGACCTGTACCTTGCCGAGCTGGGCCGCGGTTGCAGCCGCGGCTGCCGCTTCTGCGCCGCTGGTTTTGTCTACCGTCCCCCTAGGCTCTGGGAGCCGGAGGCCATTATCCAGGCCCTGGCTGAGAAGGATCAGCATTGTCAGCGGGTGGGGCTCCTGGGCATGGAGATGGCCCACCCTGAAGATCTGGCCGCGGTGGCCAGCCACCTCACCGACCATGGCTGCGCCCTCTCCTTCTCCTCCCTGCGGGCCGACGCCCTGTCGCCTGAGCTCCTGGAGCTGCTGGCGGCGAGTAAGTTGAAGACGGCGGCCATTGCCCCGGACGGGGCCAGTGAGCGGTTGCGCCGGGTGATCAACAAGGGTCTTACATCAGCCGATCTTATCACTGCGGCCCGGAGCCTGGTGGCGGCCGGGGTGGTGAACCTGAAACTCTACTTCATGATCGGCCTGCCCACCGAGACAGAGGATGATCTCACCGAGCTGCTGGAGCTGGTGGCGATGATCAAGGAGGAGATAGATGTGATCGGCCGCAAGCGGGGCCGCCTCACCGCCATTACGGTGAGCCTCAACTCCTTCGTGCCCAAGGCGTGGACCCCCTTTCAATACGTCCCCTTTGCCGGGGTGAGGGTGCTGAAAAAACGGCTGAAGCTGATCCGCCAGGGGATAAAAGAACTGGCCAATGTCCGGTTGAAGGTGGACAGGCCCGATACCGCCTTTTTTCAGGCGGTGCTGGCCCGGGGGGACCGCCGCCTGGCCCCGGCCCTTCTGGCCATGGCGGAGGGCAAGCGCAACTGGCGCCAGGTAATGGCTGATTTTGATCTTGATCCCCTCACCTTTGCCGGTCCCCGGGGGGAAGATGAACAGCTGCCGTGGCAGGTCATCGCCCACCACATCAAGCCCGGCTATCTCTGGCAGGAGTACCAGCGGGGTTTGGCCGAAAAAAAGACAATGGCCTGTGAGCCGGCCATATGTAAACGGTGTGGAGTGTGCTAAAAGGTTTTTATTGCTTAAGCTCTCCCCCTTGCTGCTGACAGATTAAAAAAATTCTATGTGCAAATTCGCCATGAAAGATAAGTTAACCCTGGCCGTCATCGCCCTTCTTCTCCTCTCCTGCGCCAAGGTGCCCATCACCGGTCGCAGTCAACTGAACCTGGTGCCGGAGGCAAAGGTTCTCTCCCTCTCCCATCAGCAGTATGATGATTTTCTCCAGGAGCATAAGGTGATAAAAGAGGGGGCGCAGGCCGCCATGGTCCAGCGGGTGGGGAGAGGCATCCAGCAGGCGGTGGAGAATTATCTGGGCCAGCAGGGCATGGCCGATGAGCTGGCCGCTTATGACTGGCAGTTCAACCTGGTTGATTCCCCGGAGAAGAACGCCTTCTGTATGCCGGGCGGTAAGGTGGTGATCTACACCGGTATCCTGCCCTTGACCGCAGATGAGACCGGCCTGGCGGTGGTGATGGGTCATGAGGTGGCCCATGCCGTGGCCAACCATGGCTCTGAGCGGATGAGCCAGGGAATGCTCACCAAACTGGGCGGCATGAGCCTGGCCGTTGCCATGCACGAACAGCCCCGGGAGACCAAGGCCCTGGCCCTGCTCGCCTTCGGGGTGGGCAGTCAGGTCGGGGTGCTGCTGCCCTACAGCCGGCTCCACGAGTCGGAGGCGGATCACTTAGGCCTGGTATTCATGGCCATGGCCGGCTATGATCCGCGCCAGGCCCCGTCATTCTGGCAGCGGATGGCGGCTGGCAAGGAGGGGGCGCCGCCGGAGCTGCTCTCCACCCATCCGGCCGATGAGACGCGGATGAATGAGCTTGAGAAATTGATGCCCGAGGCGCTGAAGTATTACGCCGCTGGCGGCGCGAAATAGTAAGATTAAGCGAACCGCAGGTAAGCGAGTCGAAGACGAGACTCCGTTCGATATTTCTTGTTCGATATTCGTAATTCGTTTCTTGCCAGCCCCTACCCGATAAACCAAGGCCCCTGACTGACAGTGCGTCCCCAACGTGACATAACCCCGCCCGATGAACTGGCCCGCCTGAAGCCCTTCCGGTTGGTAAAGTTTTTCTCCTACACCTCCCTGGGCTTTGTCATGGTCACCACCATCTTCCTCTCCTGGATTATCTCCAATCATACCAAGGAAGTCTTGCTTTCCCGGAGCCAGGAGTACAGCAAGGTTTTCGCCAAGAACCTCAGCCACCAGATATTCCAGCAGTTTGTCCTGCCCCTGGCCCTGCAGAACCGGCGGATCGCCATCCAGGATCCCCGCCAGTTTCAGAAATTGGATGAAATCGTCAAAAATGCCACCCACGGGGTGGAGTTGACCAGTGTCACCATCTTTGCCATGAAGGAGAACATGGTCTCCTACTCCACCAGGCCGGAGCGTATCGGTCTGCGTGATCTGGGGGGTAATGATTATGAGGCGGCCCTGGCCGGCGAGAGTGTGTCGAGCTATGAGATAGACGGCACCCTCCTCAACCTGCTGCCGGGGATGGATTCGGCCTTCTGTCTGCTGCGCACCTATATCCCCCTGCGCAAAGAGAGGCCATTTTCCGTTGATGAAGCGGTAATGGGGGTGATTGAGATCGAGCAGGATCTCTCCGCCGAGTGGCAGGGTCTGCTCAAGCTCCAGGGCTCCATCATCGCCACCCTTATTCTCATCATGAGCGCCCTTTTTGCCGTGCTCTCTATCATCGTGGCCCGGGCCGAGCTGATCATCGCCGCCCGGGCCGAGGAGCGGCGGCGCTTGGAGGATAAGCTCCACCAGAGCGAACGGCTGGCCTCCTTAGGGGAGATGGTGGCCTCGGTCTCCCACGAGATCAAGAATCCCCTGGGGATAGTGCGCTCCACCGCTGAGCTTCTCAGAAAGCGGATCCATAAGGTGGCGCCGGGTAAGGAGCATCTGGCCCAGATTATCATCGATGAGACCATCCGCCTTGACGGCGTGGTCCGGGAGTTTCTGGACTTTGCCCGGCCGCCGCAACTAAAACTGCAGGAGGTGGCGATCAACGATGTGGTCCGGCGGGTCACCGGTTTTGTCAAGCAGGATTTCAGCAAGAACCAGGTGGAGGTGAGGCTGGATCTGGCCCAAGGGCTGCCCTGGATCAAGGGCGATTTTGACCAGCTCTACCAGGCCTTGTTGAATGTCCTGGTGAACGGCTACCAGGCCATGGCCGAAGGCGGGGAGATTAAGGTGGTCACCAGGGGGGCGGGGCAGGGGCTGGTTGTGGAGATTTCCGATACCGGCAAGGGGATGGGCGAGGAGGAGAAAGAGCAGCTCTTCAGCCCCTTTTATACCTCAAAGACTAAGGGTACCGGCCTGGGGCTGGCCATTGTCAAGAAGATCATCGACAGCCACGGCGGCGCCATCGAGGTGGCCAGTGAAGAGGGGGAGGGGACGACGTTTATCATCCGACTGCCGGCGGGTTGAAAACCGCGAATAACGAATGGCGAACAAGAAATGGCGAATGATGAAGTGGGCGGAAGATTACTGCTCATAAAGACGAAGTACCTTCTTTCAAAATTCGAAATTCCTTGTTCGATATTCTGCGGTTCGTTGTTTACTTCTTCTTCAGTCCTTTGCCGCCGTACGCCTTGGACTGCTTAACCTCGTCGAGCATGGCGGCCAGCTTGTCGCGGTCATCCTTTAGTTCCTCGTAGGTCTCAACGATACTCGTTTCCTTCTCCTTCTGCTTCTGCTTAATCTCCTCGACCTTGGCGTCGATCTTCTCCTGCTTAATGGTCAGGTCCTTGGTGCCGAAGATGGAGGAGCGCAGATATTTGAAACCGAAGAACATCAGCTTGATGTCATCCTCCTGGATCTCCTTTAAGGTCTCATCGTCGATCTCGTAGGTATTCAGGAAGTTGGAGTTGAAGATGAAGTCCTTGAACTTCTCCAGGTTGGTGGAGGCCATGAAGAACACCTGCTGGGCCTCGGGGGCCAGGGTGGCCTGATGGCCGAAGGACTTGCGTCGCATGACAAGCTCCATCCACTCCCGGTTCATCTCATCACACAGGTCAACGCCCTGGTCGGCCCGCCACTCGCGGATGGTCCACTCCTTATCCTCCTCGTGGCCCTTGCAATGCTTCTCCTTAACCACAAAGAAGAAGCGCTCGCTTTCCACATCTTCCTTGCCGCCGGAATGGAAGTTGGCCATGCCGATGGGGTAGTAGCGGCAGGCGGAGGGCCGGTGTTCGTAGATGGTGCAACCCTTGTCGGTGACAAAGGGGCAGCGGCCGTTCTCGTCCAGGTTGATCTTTACCCCGGGTAGATCGGTCTTCTCCATCCAGTCGGGCCGGGTAAAACGCAGGAGGAACTCGTCGGAGGAGATACCGATGTGCTTGCGCAGGCGGAGGATGTCAAAGGGAGTAAGGACTATACCGATATTGCCGCAGCAGGCGGTGAAGCAGGAGACGCCGGGGTGGCAGCGGAACTTGATCTTTGAATCAAGGGTATATTTCACCGGCAGGATATTGGAGGGGTTCTTTTCCTTGCCGAACATGGTGGTGTCGTTGTCAGTCATAACTCGAGTATCACTATTTTAAGGTTAGCGGTAACAAAATGAAGCGTGAAGATGGTTTTTAACCGCAAAGGCGCCGGGGCGCAAAGATTTATTTAGGGCGTAGTGGCCCTGATTCGCTCCCCAGTTTTTAGGGAGATGGGAGTTGCCAGGTCACATTTGCCGGTTGAGGTGAGGTTTGAGTGGTAATTCATTTCCCAAAATCAAAGACTTTGTAAGTTAATCACGCCCTTTACCATTGTCAAATGGATTTCCGGCACGGTACGGGGGGGGTAGGGAGGCAAGGGTTGGCGGCAACAGAGGGGCAGGGCGGCTGCTGAAACTTCTCATAAGGTATGTTAGGGCGGGCAGCGAAAAAATCATTGAACTCAGCTGGCTAAAAACTTGTAAAAAAAGAAAAAAATCTTGGACGGCGTTTCAAAAAATAAATATGATATTCGCCGTTTAACCCCTATGTTTTAGCCCCTTGACCGGGGGTGATTTTTTCTTGACAATTGGGTGGCGAAATTTTATATCTCTTAGGTCTGGAAAATGAAGCGTTACTCATTTTTTGTCCGTTGTGTTACTTTCCTGGTTCGGTTTTTTCATAAAGAAAGGCCTTGGATCAAAGTGATAGGCAAATTTGTGGTGGCCGTTTTGTTGTGTTTTAGAGGTTTTAACGTTCGTTGTTAGAAACAGTTCACGTCGAACTTTTTCTAAAATGGACGAGAGTTTAGAGACAGATTTCGCGTTAGTGGAATCAAAATTTAATCCTATTGAGGAGGTATTTTTAATGCCAAGTTATGTAGATCCTTCCAAGTGCGACGGGTGTAAAGGTGGCGACAAGACTGCCTGTATGTACATCTGCCCCAACGACCTGATGGTTCTTAACAAAGAGGAGATGAAAGCCTACAACCAGGAGCCTGATGCCTGCTGGGAGTGTTACTCCTGTGTTAAGATCTGTCCCCAGGGTGCCATCTTTGTTCGTGGCTACGATGACTTCGTACCCATGGGCGGCCAGGTTCACCCCATGCGTTCCGCTGATTCCATTATGTGGACTGTTAAGTTCCGTAACGGCAACATGAAGCGCTTCAAGTTCCCCGTGCGGACCACCGCTGAGGGTGCTGCCAATGCCTATCCTGGCGAGAAAGGTGCCAACCTGGACGACGAGTGTCTGCTCCTCGAGGCCGACCTTCCTACTCCTACCATGGTACCCTAAGCAATTAGGCAACCACGTTAGCATTAGAAGCAAATTAAACTTTAAAGAAATTTTTTAAGGAGATTTTAATATGGCATTACCTAATAAGCCACTTGGTGAGCTTAACGCCGTTGTAGATCCTGAGATCGTCGAGCACGAGTGTGATGTGCTGATCGTTGGTGGCGGTATGTCCGCTTGCGGTACCGCTTTTGAGATCGGCAAATGGACCGACGACCTGAAAGTAACTCTGGTTGACAAGGCCTCCATGGAGCGTTCCGGCGCTGTTGCCCAGGGTCTCTCTGCTATTAACACCTACATCGGTGAGAACGTTATCGAGAACTATGTAAAAATGGTTCGTAACGACCTCATGGGTGTTGTCCGCGAGGATCTGATCTATGATCTGGGTCGTCACGTAGATGAGTCTGTAAAGCTTTTCGAAGAGTGGGGCCTGCCCATTTGGAAGAAAGACGCTGACGGCGAGAACCTGGACGGCGCCAAGCCTGCTCCTTCTCTGCGCGAAGGCGGCACCCCGGTACGTACCGGTAAGTGGCAGATCATGATCAACGGTGAGTCCTACAAGTGCATCGTTGCTGAGCCTGCCAAGACCGCTCTCGGCGAAGAGAACTGTCTCGAGCGTATCTTCATCGTTAAGATGCTCCTGGACGCCAACAAGGCCAACCAGGTTGCTGGCGCCGTTGGTTTCTCCACCCGTGAGAACAAGGTTCATGTCTTCAAATGTAAGACCGCTATGGTTGCCTGCGGTGGTGCAGTAAACATCTTCCGTCCCCGGTCCACCGGTGAGGGTAAAGGCCGCGCCTGGTACCCCGTATGGAATGCTGGTTCCACCTACACCATGTGTGCCCAGATTGGTGCTACCCTGACCATGATGGAGAATCGTTTCACCCCCGCCCGTTTCAAGGATGGTTACGGTCCGGTTGGTGCATGGTTCCTCCTGTTCAAGGCTAAAGTACAGAACGGTCTTGGTGAGTTCTATGCCAACAGCGATTCAGTAAAAGAAGAGCTTGAGAAGTTCATGCCTTATGGCGCTTCTCCCGTTACTCCTACCTGTCTGCGTAACCACCTGATGATCAACGAGCTGAAGGAAGGTCGTGGTCCCATCTATATGGCTACCGACGTTGCCCTGAACGCCTTCCTTGACGAGCGTAAAGAGGCTGGTATGGACGAGAAGAAGCTGAAGAAGTTCTGGAAGCATCTTGAGTCTGAGGCCTGGGAGGATTTCCTCGATATGTCCGTTGGTCAGGCCGGTCTCTGGGCTGGTGCTAACGTAGAGCCTGAGAAAGTCGGTTCCGAGATTATGCCCACCGAACCCTACATGCTGGGTTCTCACTCCGGTTGTTGTGGTATCTGGACCTCTGGTCCGGAAGAGGATTGGGTACCTGATGTAGCCAATGACTCCCGCTCCCATAAGTACAAATGGGGCTACAACCGTATGACCACCGTTGACGGACTCTTCACCGCAGGTGATGGCGTTGGCGCTTCCGGTCATAAGTTCTCCTCCGGTGCCCATGCCGAGGGTCGTATGTGTGCTAAGCAGATGGTTAAGTTCTGCCGCGATAACGCAGACTTCAAACCTGAGCTCAAGCAGACCGCCCAAGAGCTGGCCGACGAGATCTATGCTCCGGTTAAGCTGTACCACGAGCATGTTGGCGCCTCTACTGCTGAGAACGTTAACCCCAACTACTGCAAGCCTGCAGGTATCATGATGCGTCTCATGAAAGCCACCGATGAGTATGGTGGTGGTGTTGCGACTTACTACATGACCTCTGGCAAGCTGCTGGGAATCTGCATGGATCTGCTCCGTCTGCTCCGCGAAGATGCGGCTAAGATGGCTGCCGGCGACCTCCATGAGCTGATGCGCGCCTGGGAGAATTACCACCGTATCTGGTGTGTTGAGTCTCACATCCGCCACATTCAGTTCCGTGAGGAGTCTCGCTACCCCGGCTTCTACTACCGCTCTGACTTCCCCACCTGTGATGACGAGAACTGGAAGTGCTTCGTTAACTCCACCTTCGATCCTGCGACCGAAGAGTGGAAGTGTGAGAAGGTTGAGTGTATCAACGTTGTTGAGACCGACCCCTGGATGTAAGCAGGAATCTCACGCTGTAGTAGCATAAATAGTCACGGGCCGGCTTCGGCTGGCCTGAGACTGTTAAGCTGATAAATCCCCGCCCGCCTGTTAAAGGTGTGCGGGGATTTTTTTTATCCCTTTGCCCCTCCCCCCTCCATCACCTTTGCTGGCCTCTCCGTCTGTATAGCAGGGGATTGTCCTAAGGTATCCCTTCTCTCTGGGGGTTATACCCAGGGCCTTTGCTCGATGGGCCCCATGAATCTGAGTATAGCTTTTGGGCCACCGGCCTAAGTTCTCCTTCCTCCTTCCTGATTGACCCTGCCCCCCTCGCAAATATTGTCGGTATCATTTTCCTGCCGGCAGCAGCGCCGTTCTTCCTGTTGGCTCTGGTCACTTCTGGCTCTGCTTTGGGCGAAGGGGTAGATGAACAGTTATAAGGTGCTGCTTGTAACTTTGTGGTCCGGTTTCCTCCTCCGGCTGGCCCTGGGACCCTCTTTGCTGTTTATCGGACGAATTATGCGCCACGGGTACGGTCCCCTGGGTATAACTCTTAAGAATTGTTGAAAAAAATCAGGGGAACCTGGCGCTTTTTGCTGGAGTAGAACTGGGGGTGGCGGTGAAAAAAGTAAGAAATAGGGCGAAGATTCGGCCTAGGGTCAATGGGGAATGGGCGCATAACGTGCCCTGTTCTGTGAAGTTTTCGCCTGGTCTCACAGGCAAGAAAGGTTGTAAATGGCTCTGTGTAATATTTTTTATGACGTTTTTATGGTGATTTAGACTTTTTGGTCAACTTTCCGGCCGGCCCAGGACCTTGGCTGGCACATCCGTTGCAATTGAAACAGGTCAACGAGTAACTGAATTGTCTTAAAGAGCAACCGCGCAAAGAGCGCTTCTTTGCGCAGGAAGGCGGCACGGTAAAAAAGGAGGCAGAAAATGAGTAGCCTAATCTACATGCTCAGCAAGAACCAGGGGAGCGATTCCCTCATTGGCCGGCTTGCGGCCCGGATCTCCCGCTGCAGTGAGACCTTCTGGCTCCTCAGCTCCCTGCTCCTCTTTATCGTTTTGGGGCCCTTTTCCGCGGTCATCGTCGTGGTTGCCCTGTTTAACCTTGCCGGTCAGGGCGGGGCGCTGGCGGAACCGGCAGCAGGCCAAGGGGAAGGTTAACAACCCCTCGCCGCTTTTGCCGAGCGAAGTTTATCAATTAAGTGAATTATTAAAGTTGTCAATCATCAGACGAGGAGGAACGAAAATGGCTGATCAGTTTTCCCTAGCCGCGGTTGCGGAACCAAAGGTGGCAACAGCGAAGATCAATGGCTACACAGCGGTCTTCGGCCTGTTGGCCGTAATAGGGGTGGTGGCAGGTCTTTACGGCTTTGTTGCCGGTCATCACCATATTTACAACAACACAAGGGAGATGCCCTGGGGTATCCTCATCTCCTCCTACGCCTTCTTCGCCATCACTTCCACCGGTCTCTGCGTCCTGGCCGCCATCAGTCATATCTATGGCGGCACCAAGCTGGCGCCTCTGGCCAACCGGATGGTGTGGCTGTCGCTGATCACCATCATCGGCGGTTTCTTGCTCATCGGCCTTGAGCTGGAGAATCCCTGGCGCATGGCGATATACAACGTAATAAGCCCCAACCTCACCTCTAATATCTGGTGGATGGGCACCCTGTACGGCCTGGCGGTGGGGATGATGTTTGTCGAGTTCTTTCTCATCCTCACCAAGCGCTATAAGGTGGCGGTTATCTTAGGCGTTGCCGGCGCCCTGGCCGAGATGGCGGCCAACACCAACCTGGGCTCTGTCTTCGCCTCCCTGGCCAGTCATCCCTTCTGGTTCGGCGCTCAGATCCCCATCTACTTTTTAGGCTGCGCCTTCCTCTCCGGCGCTGCCGCCACCATCCTCTTCACCCACCTGGCCTACAAGATGCGCGGCCGAGAGGTTGACACCGATACCATGGCCGCCTTCCAGACAGGCGGCAAGATCATGGCCCTGGCCCTGCTGCTCATCGGCATCTCCACTGCCTGGCGTTACATCAACCTGATGAGTGGCGGTGTGGAACAGGCCCGCCTCGGCGCCCTGGCCATCTTAAATGGTCCCCTCTCCTTTAACTTCTGGGTAATTGAGATTGCCATCGGCATGCTCTTTCCCTTAGCCCTTTTGGTGCTGACCAAGTTCAAGAGCGTGCCGGCCATGGCCCTCTCTTCCTTCATGGTCCTGGTGGGGATGTTTGTCTCCCGCTATGACATGGTGGTGGCAGGGCAACTGCCGCCGGTCTACGGCGGCTGGGATAATCTGCCCACCCTTTTTGCCTACACCCCCTCTCTCTTCGAGATCCTGGTCACCATGGCAGGCTTCGGGGTGATCGGCGCCGCCTTCCTCTTGGGTGAGCGCTTCTTCGGCCGCGCCTTTGACGACCACGGGGCCCACTAAGAGCTGTAGCGCACTTATCCCTATGATTCAGGCCGGGGTTACCTTGGCCTGAATCAGGCGAGACAAGAAAAGATTTAGGAGATGGAACCATGTTAGCCGATGATAAAGCCGTTTTCACCATAGGGGTTGCCGCCAAGATGCTTGAGGTTCACCCCCGCACCCTGCGCAGCTACGAGGATGAGGGGTTGATCCTCCCTCGGCGCAAGGCGAACAGGCGCTACTACACCATGGATGACATCAACTGGCTGGAATGTCTGCGTAACATGATTCATCAGCAGGGATTTTCCATCGCGGCCATTAAGAAGCTGCTGCAGTACACCCCCTGCTGGAATATCGCCGACTGTCCCTTTGACAAGCGCAAGCAGTGCACGGCGTTCATGGCCAACGGCCTGGTGCCCAGGCGGATCGCTGTTCCCCCCCAGCCCAGCCGCAAGATCGCCCATTTGGCCGACCATCCGGCCGCGGCCTAGTAAAGGCCATTTGCCAGAGAAGGGATTTGCCCTTGCTTTGCCCTAAGGGGCCGTTCACCGTAAACACTGGTGAGCGGCCCCTTGTTTTTTTTAGGGAGTTAACTGGTGAGAGCGGTACCGGTCGCCGCCACCTGGCGATGGCCGGTGCTGCTGGCGGTGGTAGAGGGGGGGCAAGGTGGGGGAGTGGTACCTTACTCCTTGATAAGGTGGATAACTGACCGTTGCCAGTTGAGGATTTCGATCTGGTTGAGGGCGGTGGGGCGCTCATCGAAGAAAAGCACGGCCCGCAGGCCGTCGGAGTAGTAAGGGTCCGGTGTCAGGTTGTAGTGGGGATCAGCCATGGTGGATAGCTGGGAACCTTTGGCAAAGCCGATCTTCACTAAGTTTTGGCTGTAGGCGAGCTCGCCGATGAGATCGTTGCGCGTGTCATCCAGGTTCGGGTCAATCACGTGGGTGGTGATGGTCCGCCACTTGAACTTTACGCCGATGTCGCGGCTTATCTGCCCCAGGTACACATTCTTGCCCTGAAAGTTGTACTTGGTGCGCCAGAGGCGCATGTGGTTGCGCAGGGAGACTGACCGCCGCGCCTTCTGCAGGCCAATATCCTGCTGGCGGCCCAGGGCGTAGAGGGGGCTGATGGGGGAGTAGCGGTAACTGCTGCCCAGAAAAAAGGACTTGATGGTCTTCAGGATGGACCGGCCGTAGGTTATCTCCGTCTGGTGCCAGCCGGAACGGATCAGGGCGGAAAAGATATTGTTGGGCTCGCCGATGAAAATGATGTTCAGCGGGTCCCCCTGCTCGTCGCCATCCTCATTGGTGGTGCAGCATGGAAATGACTCCAGGACGGTGAGCAGCTCCTCCTCCTCTGTAATCTCGACAAAGTCATTATAGAGGGAGTCGAGGTCCACCTGGCTGACGTCGGTGACGATGCCGGGGATTTTAATGAGAAAGGAAAAGTTTTTAACGTCGTTGTCGCCAACCAGGTCCACATTTACCGCCTTGTGGCCCTCGTCAAGGTTGGTGAAGATGAAGCCGGAGGTTACGGTTCCCGCCATTACGGGATTGGGGAAGTCGGTGGAGTGGAAAAACCTGTCCATGGCCTGGCGCTCGGCAGTGTCGCCGGAGTGTCTCTGGTAAGAGGCCTCCAGGGGGGAGAAGCGCATCCGGTCGATGCCGGCCTTGATCAGGATATAGTTGCCCTCACTCTTGTTGTCGATCTCCAGCCAGACAGGTTGGATCTTGTTATTGTAAAGTGAGGTGCCAAATAATAGTTCGGTCTCCTTTTTGCCAGGGATGGCCGCCGTTACCCTGATGCCACCATTGCTCAAGGTCTGGGCGTGGGTCAGAAAGTCAACCTGCTCCAGCGCCACCGGCGGGTTCCAGCCCGGTGTGCAACCGCTAAGCATGACCACGGTCAACAGTGGAATGAGAAATTGTTTTAAGAAGGTTTTGGGCTGATTGTTCGTCATGCTCGGCCGCTGTTGGGGTTATTGCCTGCTGGTGAGGGGCCCTTAATACTGCTCCTTGGGGACGACCTTGAAGATAATATCCATTACCCTCTGCATGCTGTTTCTGGCCGGCTGTTCGCTGACCGTTTCATCACTGTTGCTCCAGGAGATCTTACCGTCACTGGCAAAGGTTACCTGCCAGGCATTTTCCCCCCCCATATCCCTGAGCATTATCTGGGCCAGGTCCTCAGCCAGGGCCGGACTATGGACAAAGGCGCCCATCTCGGTGTTGATGTTGGACGAGCGGGGATCAAAGTTCATGGAGCCGACAAAGACATGCTGCCGGTCAATCACGGCTGACTTGGTGTGGAGACCGGTAAACTCGCCCTGGACCGGCGGGACATTTACCAGGGAGCTGATCTGGGCATCGGCCCGCAGTTCATAGAGCTCTACCCCGGCGTTTAGCAGTTCATCCCGCCACTTGGAGTAATGGCTGTTAACTGCGGGGACGTCGTGGGAGGCCAGGGAGTTGGTGAGGATTTTTATTTTGACCCCGCGATCGCTCAACTCCTTGAAAAAATCAATGGCCGGTTGACCCGGGACCAGGTAGGCATTGGTGATCAGGACTTCCTTTTCGGCCTTGTTCAGAAAAGAGAACATGGTGGCCCGCATGGTGTGTTCTATCTTTTCCGCCGAGGCCGTATCAGCGCCCAGATAACTTGTGCCAAAGCGCAAGGTTTCCCGCACTCCAGCCAGTTCCGCCCCCCAATTTTTCACCTCGCTGGGAAAGGAGCGCAGCTCTTGGGCCCCGCGGTTCTTCTCCTTTATCTCCCGCCATTTTTTTCTGGCAAATTCTGGGTCTGGACTTTTGGTTAAATTCTTAGCCGAGACCACCCATTCACTGTTCCAGAAACTGTCAAACACCTCATTGGTCTGTCTGGCGATATGGCCGAAGCCGAGGAGATCCAGGTCATGAAAGTTATAGTCATGGCTCAGGCCGAAGTAGTGGTCGCCGATATTGCGGCCGCCGATCACCACACCATTGCCGTCGGCGATGACCATCTTGTTGTGCATCCGGGTGTTGAGCCGCTCCATCTCGGCAATGGCCTCAGCCGCCCGGGAGCCTAAATTGCCCCGCTCCCGCCAGGGGTTGAACAGGACAAATTCAATATTGGGATGGTTTTGCAGCTCGGTAATGACCTGATCATTGCCGGCGGTGAGCAGATCATCGATGATCATCCGGACATGGACACCGCGCTTGGCGGCAAGGACGGCGCGCTCTAGGATCAGGCGGCCTGAGTTGTCCGGGTACCAGAGGTAGGTCTGAATATCGAGGGAGGAGACGGCTGAGTCAATAAGGGCCAAGCGCCACAGTAGGCCATCGTGGCTGCGGTCCAGCAGCTTGAAGCCTGAGTGGTCGCCGCCATGCTGTTTAATGACGTCATTGGCGATATCAGCCAGAATTCCCTTGCTTGCCGGGGGGCGCGCCTGGGTGACAGGAAGCTCTATAAGCTCTTCCTGCATGGAACTTGTTGTGCACGCGGCCAGCAGCAGGCCCAGGAGGAGGGTCGCTATGATAATTGCGGGGGGGGCGGCAAGGGGAGAGGTTTGTTTTTTCATCAGTAAAATTGAATAGTTAAAGTGTGGCCGCAGTTGGATAGCTCTGTCTATAAAAAATAGCTTATTCCAGTTTTCCCTTGAAATTCAAACGAAAGATAGGCAAAGCGCTGTTTTTGCCGCTGTCGGGCTTATGGCACTTATCTATAGATAGGGTTTCAGATGCTAAGGCAGATCATGGTCTGAAGGGGAGGGGGCACACCAATATGGCGCCCTGCTGGTTGAGGGCGCATTCTACCCACCACAGGGGGAGCCGTGGCCAGTATCAGAACGATCTGAGTTGTTGCCTGGTTAAGCGCCACAGATGACTCCATGGCGGGCGGGGCAGGGGGGGCAATGGCCCTGGGCTGGTATGGGAATTTCAGGGGGGCAAAAAAAAAACGCAATAGTTGATTAACCATTCAGTTTCTGGTAAATGGCATTAGCTAATTAGAAAATTCCCTGAATTTCGAACAGTTAGGCAGTGGCCCCTTTGTTTATGGCAGCCACCGTCTTTCTAGGGGAAATGTAGGATTTTATTAATATTTTTTCTATGTGGAGGAGTGGCATGACAGATCAGAGTTCTGGCGCAGTACTGGTCGTTGGTGGCGGCATCAGCGGTCTCACTGCCGCCCTGGAAGCCGCAGAGGTAGGAAAGGATGTCTTTCTGGTGGAGAAGAACGCCTATATGGGCGGCCGTGTAGCCCAGTTGAATCAGTACTTTCCTAAGCTCTGCCCCCCGTCCTGCGGGCTGGAGATCAACTTTCAGAGGTTGAAGAAGAATCGTAAGATTCGTATGTACAACATGACGACCGTTAAATCGGTTGCCGGTTCCGCTGGTAACTTCGAGGTGACCTGTGTTACCGAGCCCCGTTATGTGAACAGCAACTGTACCTGCTGTGGCGACTGTCTGGATGCCTGCGGCGATGAGGTGGACAGCGATTTCAACTTTGGCCTTAACAAGGCCAAGGCGATTTCCCGTCCCCACGAGATGGCCTTCCCGGCCCGCTACGCCCTGAATAAGGATGCCTGTTCCGCGGCTACCCTGGACGCGATCAAGGCCTCCTGTAAGTACAACGCCGTGGATACCGAGATGGCGGCCGAGGAGTTCACCGTTCAGGTTGACTCCATTGTCTGGGCCACCGGTTGGGTACCCTACGACGCTGAGAAGATCGATAACCTCAAGATTAACTCCTCTCCCGCTATCATTACCAATATGGAGATGGAGCGTCTGGCGGCCCCCAACGGCCCCACCGGCGGCCAGATCCTGCGCCCCGGCGACTCCAAGGAGCCTGAGAGCTTTGGCTTTGTCCAGTGCGCCGGCTCCCGCGACGAGAACCATCTCGCCTACTGCTCCTACATCTGCTGCATGGCCACCATGAAGCAGATCACCTATATCCGTGAGCGTTACCCTGAGGTGCCGATCTATGTCTTCTACATCGATCTGCGTACCCCGGGTAAATACGAGAAGTTCCGTGAGAAGATTATGGCGGATGAGAATGTCCATTTCATCAAAGGCAAGGTGGCTGACATCGAGACCGCTGATGATGGTGTTACCCTGATAGCCGAGAACGCCGTGACCGGCGAGAAGGTAAGTCAGCAGGTTGACCTGGCCATTCTGGCCACCGGTATGGAGCCTTCCGCCAAGGGTCAGGCCGCTGAGCTTGGTCTGGATGTGGACGACGACGGCTTCATCGTTAGCAACCCTGGTGCCGGACAGATCTCTTGTGGCTGCGCTAAGAAAGCAGCTGACGTTGTAACCAGCGCCCAGAGTGCAACTGCGGCCGCAATGAAAGCCATTCAGGCCGGACGCTAGGAGGAGAATCAATGTCTAAAGTTTTTGGAACATATATTTGTACTGGTTGTGGCATCGGTGATGCCCTGGATATGGACGCCTTGACCGAGGCGGCCAGCGAGCAGGGGATGGAGGCCAAGACCCACGAGGCCCTCTGTCAGCAGGCAGGCCGGGAGATGATCCAGGCCGACGTGGACGGTGGCGTGAACACCGTTGTTGTCTGCGCCTGTTCCCCCCGGGTGATGAAAGAGGAGTTTGACTTCGGCGACGACAAGATCACCGTGCGGGCCAACCTGCGCGAGGGTGTGGTCTGGAGCGCCGAGGAGCCCACTGAGGATCGGGATGCCGACACCGTTAAGGAGTTTATCACCGAGGCGGCAGTGGATTACGTCTCCATGGCCTGTGTCCAGGCCCAGAAGACTGATCTCCCCGAGCCCTTTCAGCTGGAGGCGATCAATAAGAAGATCCTGGTGATGGGTGGCGGTATCGCCGGTCTCACCGCGGCCAAAGAGGCCGCCAAGGCGGGTTATGAAGTAACCATCGTCGAGAAGGCGGCCCAGCTGGGCGGCAAGGCCTTAGGTTGGACCAAGCAGTTCCCCACCAAGGCGCCTTTCAGCGATCTGGAAGAGCCCACCATCGGCGCCATGATCGCCGACGTTGAGGGTGACGCGGCCATTACCGTCCGTACCGCCACTGAGGTGGCCCGGATCGGCGGCGCCCCGGGTGAGTTCAAGGTGACCTGCAAGGATGCGGGCTCCACCAGCGAGTGGGACGCCCCGGTTAAGGTTGGCGTGGACGAGCAGGACCGCATTGAAAAGGGTGAGATGGAAGACCCCAATGATGGCCTCCAGCCCTACATGGCGGAGAACGACGCCGCCGAGGACTTCGGTGCCGTGGTTCTGGCCACTGGCTGGGTACCCGCCGATGTCTCCGAGTATGAGCACCTGGGCCATGGCAGCAACGACAAGGTTGTTACCAACGCCCAGTTCGAGGCCCTGGCCAAAGAGGGTAAGCTCTCCGGCGTCAACTCCGTGGCCTTTGTTATGAGCCCCGGCGGCGACGAGAATGACTACGACTTCCCTTACGCCAACTCGGTGACCTCCATGGTGGCCTTAAAGCAGGCCAAGTACCTGCGCGAGGCCAATCCTGATTCCAAGGCGTACGTCCTCTATCAGCACATGCGGACCCCCGGTCACATGGAGCTGTTCTATAAAGGCGTGCAGCAGGATGACGGCATCTTCTTCACCAAGGCGGCGGTTACCGCTGTTGAGGGTGGCATTGTGAAGGCCAAGGACACCCTGCTGGGTGAGGATCTGGAGCTGGACGTGGACCTGGTGGTCTTAGCCGCCGGTATGGTCCCCACCACCAAGGACGCCCCCACCATCAACATGGCCTACCGTCAGGGTAACGCCTTCCTGGATCTGGATCTCTTTGACGGCTATGCCGACTCCCACTTCATCTGCTTCCCCTACGAGACCCGCCGTACAGGTATCTATACCTGTGGTGGCGTAAGGAAGGCGGTGAATATGGAGGAGACCATCGACGACGCCACCGGCGCCGCCCTCAAGGCCATCCAGGCCATGGAGAGCGCTGACCGTGGCGTGGCAGTTCACCCCCGTTCCGGTGACGCCGCCTACCCTGAGTTCTTCTTCCAGCGTTGTACCCAGTGTAAACGTTGTACTGAGGAGTGCCCCTTCGGCGCCCTGGACGACGACGAGAAGGGTACACCTAAGCCTAATCCCACCCGCTGCCGGCGCTGTGGTACCTGTATGGGTGCCTGCCCCGAGCGGATCATCGGCTTCAAGGACTACAACATCGATTCCGTTGGTTCCATGATCAAGTCCATTGAGGTTCCCGATGATGACGACGACAAGCTGCGGATCATCGTCTTCGCCTGCGAGAACGATGCCTACCCGGCTCTCGATATGGCGGCCATGCGTAAGCATTCCCAGTCCGCTCTGATCCGCGTGATACCGGTGCGCTGCCTCGGTTCCGTGAATATGGCCTGGATCCGCGACGCCATGAGTGCCGGTATGGACGGTGCAATGCTCCTGGGTTGTAAGTATGGTGACGATTATCAGTGCCACTTTGTCAAGGGTTCCGAGATCGCCAACACCAGGATGGCCAACGTGGGTGAGACCTTAAGTTCCCTGGGTGTCGAGCCTGAGCGCTGCACCACCCGGCAGATCGCCATCACCGACTATGACAAGGTGGGTGAGATGATCGGCGAGTTTGTTGAGGAGATTATCGAGATGGGCCCCAGCCCCTTCAAGGGCTGGTAATGTAGTGTCCTTCGTATTGCCGGGCCTCTCCTCCAGGAGAGACCCGGCAATACGTTTTTATTATTTTGCTTTACTCGCAGCTTGATGGACCCCCTAGAGGGGTCGGTCGTCTGCGAAGGAGAGAGAGAAAATGAGGGTTAATCCTGATTTAGATTTCATCAAGTACATGAAGACCGCAGGCGGCGACACCCTGAAGAAGTGCTATCAGTGTGCCACCTGTTCCGTCGTGTGTCCCCTGTCCTCCGATGACAACCCATTCCCCCGCCGGGAGATGGTCTGGGCCCAGTGGGGCCTGAAAGACAAGTTGGTCACCGACGCCAACGTCCTGCTTTGCCATCAGTGCGGCGACTGTACCGCTTACTGCCCCCGGGGTGCCAAACCGGGTGATGTGCTGGGTGCCATCCGCGCCTACCTCTACACCAATCACGGCTTCCCGAACGGCCTGGCCAAGATGGTTGCCGATCCCTCCAAGATCGCCATGACCATCGGTCTGCCGGCCATCATCATTGCGGTTATGTGGTTCATCTCCGGCGGTATGCATCTGCCCACCGGTGAGTACATGGCCGAGCACGGCTTCGGTTCCTTCTTTGGTCACTGGGATTGGCCCTGGCTGTCCAAGAATGTGGCCTTCATTGATATGATCATGCTGCCGGCTGTTGGTCTGGCGGTTTACTCCAGTTATCGTGGCGCCAAGGCGTTGTGGACCGACATGGAGAAGAATCGTAATGTCTCGCCTGATTTTCGGCCGTCGGCCAAGCAAATGGCCGTGGAGTTCTTCTGGCCGGCCATCAAGGAGACCCTGGAGCATAAGCGTTTCCGTGAGTGTACCGAGAATAAGGACCGCGAGCGGGGCCATAAGCCCCTGATGTGGGCCTTCATCGGTCTGGCCATCGTTACCGCTTATTCTGCTTTCAAGCAGGACGTTCTCGGTATCTTCATCCCCTCCATGCATGGCCCCCTGGCCCTGTACGATCCCTTTAAGATCCTGGCCAACGTCTCCGCCATCGCCATGGTGATCGGTATCGGTATCCTCTGGGGTAACCGCGGCGCGGCCGAAGAGGCAAGTGGTGCCAAGCCCACCTATTACGACTGGTTCCTGATCTACGAGATCATGGCCGTGGCCGTAACCGGTATCGGTTCAGAGCTCTGCCGTCTCATCGGCATCCCGGCCCTGGCCTACTTCATGTACTACCTGCATCTGGTTGCCGTACTGATGCTCTTCCTCTATATGCCCTACACCAAGTTCGCCCACCTGGTCTACCGTACGGTGGCCATGGCCTTTGAGCGTTACTCTGAGTCTGGCTTTGTGAAGAAGTAAGAAGTTAGCAGCTTGCTGCTGGCTGATGAACCGGGGCGGGATGGCCATTTTGTGGCCTGCCGCCCCGCTTCTATTTTGGGGCAGAACAGCCATTGCCGGGTTATCGTTTACCAGAGTAAAAAATCCTTGCCCTTTGTGGTTCTGTTCACGATAATCTTTTTCGTTGTTCGTGCAGAAATTAGTTGCTTTTTGCCGGGGTAGGGTTTATTTTGCACCGGTTTTTTCGCTGGCGTAGCTCAATTGGTAGAGCAGCTGACTTGTAATCAGCAGGTTGCGGGTTCGAGTCCCATCGCCAGCTCCACGCATTTTTTGCTTGTCTGTTGGTCGGGGATTGTGCTATAAAGCCTTTTTCCATTGACATAGATGTGGAGGGGTTCCCGAGTGGCCAAAGGGAACAGACTGTAAATCTGTCGGCGACGCCTTCGGAGGTTCGAATCCTCCCCCCTCCACCATTTATAAGGTTTACAGACGGCTGAAGATAGATCAAGGAATGTTGAATGGGTTTTCTCATGAAACTTATTCGCCATTCCTTGTTCTATCTTTGCTTGTTGGTTACAAGGGCGGGACGGAAATGAATTCCAGCGGGAATAGCTCAATTGGTAGAGCATCAGCCTTCCAAGCTGAGGGTCGCGGGTTCGATTCCCGTTTCCCGCTCCACAGGACAGAAGTTAGAGAATGTAAATAGTAGAAGGTAAAGAAGTGGTGTTTATCTTTAATTAAGATATTTTCCGCGATTCTTTACCTTCTTTATATTCTAAGCAGTTTAAGCTCACGTAGCTCAGTCGGTAGAGCGCATCCTTGGTAAGGATGAGGTCACCGGTTCAAATCCGGTCGTGAGCTCCATCTTTTATATTGTTTGGCGTGGTGGCACCTTGTCTCCCCGCCCTTAAATAAAAACCGCTATAAAACAAACCTTGGAGAAGGGTAATGGCTAGAGAAAAGTTCGAACGGACAAAACCCCATGTAAACATCGGCACCATCGGTCACATCGATCATGGTAAGACCACTCTGACCGCTGCCATCACCACAGTTCTGTCCCAGAAGGGTATGGCAGAGGGTACCGACTTCAGCGAGATTGATAAGGCACCCGAGGAAAAAGAGCGTGGCATCACCATCGCCACCGCCCATGTTGAGTATGAGACTGAGAACCGTCACTACGCCCATGTGGATTGCCCTGGCCATGCTGATTACATCAAGAACATGATCACCGGCGCGGCCCAGATGGACGGCGCCATCCTGGTGGTTGGCGCCGATGACGGCCCCATGCCCCAGACCCGTGAGCATATCCTCCTGGGTCGCCAGGTAGGTGTGCCGGCCATCGTTGTCTTCCTTAATAAGTGCGACATGGTTGACGACGAGGAGCTGATCGAGCTGGTTGACATGGAGCTGCGTGAGCTGCTGGACAAGTATGACTATCCCGGCGACGACACCCCCATCATCCAGGGTTCCGCCCTCAAGGCGCTTGAGAACCCCACCGATGAAGAGGCCGCCAAATGTATCTGGGAGCTGATGGACGCGTGTGACTCATTTGTGCCCGAGCCTGTGCGCGATACCGATAAGTCCTTCCTGATGCCCATCGAGGACGTCTTCTCCATCTCCGGTCGTGGTACCGTTGCCACCGGCCGTATCGAGCGTGGCGTCATTCATGTTGGTGAAGATATCGAGATCGTCGGCATCCGCGACACCGAGGTCACCACCGTTACCGGCGTTGAGATGTTCCGCAAGCTGCTGGACGAAGGTCAGGCGGGTGATAACGTGGGTATCCTCCTGCGCGGCACCAAGCGTGAGGATATTGAGCGCGGTCAGGTCCTTGCTAAGCCGGGTAGCATTACCCCGCATAAGAAGTTCAAGGCCGAGTGCTACATCCTCTCCAAGGAAGAGGGTGGCCGTCATACCCCTTTCTTTAACGGCTACCGTCCCCAGTTCTACTTCCGGACCACCGACGTGACCGGCATAATTGATCTGCCTGAGGGTGTTGAGATGGTAATGCCCGGTGACAACGTAACCATCGTTGGTGAGTTGATTACCCCCATCGCCATGGAAGATGGTCTGCGCTTCGCTATCCGCGAGGGTGGCCGCACCGTAGGCGCCGGCGTTATAAACGAAATTATCGAGTAGCTAAAAACAGAATGTAAAGGAAGTTAAAGGAGGTAAAGGAATGTAGAGGGCATCTCTATCTCCCCTTACCTTCTCTACCTTCTTTATATTCCCCAGGAGTTTTAAGACAATGCGTGAAATTATCCAACTTGGTTGTACTGAGTGCAAGAGGCGCAACTACAGCACCACCAAGAACAAGCGGAATACTCCCAATAAACTGGAATTAAAGAAATATTGCCGGTTTTGTAAGAGTCATACCGTTCATAAAGAGACAAAATAGTTAATTGTAGGCCAGTAGCTCTAATTGGTAGAGCATCGGACTCCAAATCCGAGGGCTGGGGGTTCGAATCCCTCCTGGCCTGCCACCCTTTAAGCGACTTGCTTACCCCCTTTGGGGTTCAAGTCGCTTGTATTTTCCCTTTGACATTAGCTGATCATGGCCAAGAAAAAGAAGAAGCAGAAGGGCAGTGAGGGCAAAGCGCCCGTACCTGTGGCCCAGGAGGAGAAGAAATCATTCTCTTTTGCCAAGGTTCGACCCTTTATTGACGATGTCAAACGAGAATTTGGCAAGATCCAATGGCCGGATAAGAACGTCACCTTGCGCACCACTGGTGTGGTTATTGTCCTTGTCCTGCTTGTTTCTTTATACCTTGGTGCGGTTGATTTTGTTCTTGGCAAATTAATCTCATATATTCTTGGCTCTTAAGTAATTTAACAGTCCTTTACTAACGGAAATCCTATGGCACGCGCTTGGTACATTCTTCATACATATTCTGGTTTTGAAGAGAAGGTGAAGACCACCATGCTCGAACGGATAAGGACTGCGGGCCAGGAAGAGATGTTTGGTGAGATTCTTGTCCCCACCGAGCAGGTTGTGGAGATGATCAAGGGGGCGAAGAAGACATCAACCCGGAAGTTTTTTCCCGGTTATATCCTTCTTAACGTTGATCTCACCGACGAGACCTGGCACACAGTGCGCGGCACCCCTAAGGTGACGGGCTTTGTGGGCAATGATCATCACCCTGAGCCGGTATCCGATGAAGAGGCGATGAAGATCATCGGCCGGATCAAGGATGGCGCCAAGAAGCCGAAGCCCAAGGTGATGTATGAAGATGGCGATGAGATTCGCGTTATTGATGGCCCCTTTGCGAATTTTCAGGGTGTTGTTGATGAGGTCTATCCGGATAAGGGCCGGGTTAAGGTCATGGTCTCAATCTTTGGTCGCGAGACCCCGGTTGAACTGGAGTTTATCCAGATATCCAAGGGTTAAGTAGTTAATTATAAACCGCAAAATAACGAACACTGACAATATCGAAGATGTGAAGAGCGAGTCCTGTTCAGGGGCAGCAAATTCAATATTCGATCGTTTCTGTTTGCAAGACGATATTCTTTTTTATACGGAGTTCCATCATGGCAAAGAAAATTACCGGATATATTAAGCTGCAGATTCAGGCTGGTAAGGCTAACCCCTCGCCGCCCGTTGGCCCAGCCCTTGGTCAGCATGGCGTTAACATTATGGAATTTTGTAAGGCGTTCAATGCCAAGACCCAGGAACAGGGTGATATGATCATTCCGGTGGTCATAACGGTTTACGCCGACAAGTCCTTTTCCTTTATCACCAAGACTCCTCCGGCCTCGGTTCTGCTCTTTAAGAAGCTTGGCCTGAGCAAGGGGTCGGGTAACCCGCGTAAGGAGCGGGTTGGCACCGTCACCCGTGCGCAGTTGCAGGAAATCGCAGAGATTAAGATGCCTGATCTCAACGCCTACGATATGGATGCTGCCATTAAGATTATTGCCGGTTCCGCCAAGAGCGCCGGAATCACCGTTACAGATTAATTTCTGGCGCCCCAAAAATTAGGACACGCTTTTACATACTTATTCTGGCACCAGTGGCCAGAAGAATTTGAGGATATAACCATGGCACGTGGGAAGAATTATAAAAAGAGTGAAGAGAGCCGCGATCGTCTGCAGCTTTATGGTCTGCAAGAGGCGGTTGAAAAGGCCGTGGCCGGTAAATTTGCGAAATTCGACGAGTCACTGGATATCTCCATGCGTCTAGGTGTCGATCCCCGCCATGCCGATCAGATGGTGCGCAGTTCAGTAATCCTGCCCCATGGTACGGGCAAGAGTGAACGTGTTCTGGTATTTGCCAAGGGCGATAAGGTTCAAGAGGCCTTAGACGCCGGGGCCGATTTCGCCGGTGGTGACGAGTACCTGGAAAAGATTCAGGATGGCTGGCTGGAATTTGATAAATGTGTAGCCACTCCCGACATGATGGCCGTGGTTGGTAAGATCGGCCGTGTTTTGGGACCCAGAAACCTCATGCCCAACGCAAAACTGGGCACCGTGACCTTTGATGTGGCCCGGGTGGTTGGCGAAATCAAGTCCGGCAAGGTTGATTTCCGGGTGGATAAGGCCGGTATTATCCATGCCATGGTGGGCAAGGTCTCTTTTGGCGCCGAGAACCTGGCGGCCAATGTCATGGCCTTTGTTGAAAAAATTATTCAGTTAAAGCCTTCCGCTGCCAAGGGTATTTATCTGAAGGGTATCACAATCTCAACCACCATGGGTCCTGGCTATAAGCTTGATCCGGTTGAGTTGCGTACCTTGGCAAAAAAGGCAGCATAATTTCTAAACCTGGGCGACCAAGTTTAGAGGTCGAAGTGGGGTGGCGCTGCTTTGTATCCCCATTTCATTTAGTTAACAGTTGCCGTTTAGCGGATGTTTATTTGCGGTGCTGGTCATCGCAAATAAACAATCCTTAAACCAAAACTGCTATCAAGTAGTTGTATCGTCGAAGACAGTGGGCGCCTCTGGCTGGTTGCAACCGGCCGGGCTTAAACTAAACAGCCTGCCGAGACAAATTCACAGGTATGGAATCGTATCAATACCTCCATGGTCTTATGGCCATTTGTCTTCATTCATCGGCCAACTGCTTCAACGCAAATCTATGCAATATTAGGAGGATTTGACATTGAATCGTGAGGAGAAGGCCTCGGTTGTCAGTAGCCTCAGTGATAAGCTGAGTAAGGCGAAGATCGCCATTGTTACAGATTATCGGGGACTGACCGTAGCCTCATTTGAAGAGCTCCGTGCTGAGCTCAGGAAATCAAATGCGGAAATTCAGGTCGCCAAAAACACCCTGTTGCGTCGCGCAGTACAGGATACCTCATTTGAGCTGATCCAGGACTCCCTGAAAGGGACAACCGCCCTCACCGTATCTTACGATGATCCGGTTGCCCCGGCCAAGGTCTTGACCAAGTTTGCCAAGGATCATCCGGAACTTGCCATCAAGATCGCCGCCTTAGAAGGAAAAAGCCTGGACGCAGCTGCAATTGCGGCCCTATCCAAACTGCCGAGCAAAGAGATCTTGCTGGGTCAACTGGCCTCTGCCCTTAACGCGGTACCCACTAATTTTGTCCGGGTACTTAACGCCTTACCGCAGAAACTGGTTTACGCCCTGCAGGCAGTAAAAGACCAAAAAGAACAATAAGCTTACTTTCCATATTGGAGGATTTACCATGTCTGTGAACGACGAAATCATTGAAAAAATTGCTGGAATGACCGTCCTTGAGCTCTCCGAGCTCGTAAGTGCCATTGAGGAGAAGTTTGGCGTTTCCGCCGCTGCTCCGGTGGCCGTTGCCGCGGCCGGCGCCCCTGCTGGTGGTGATGCCGCTGCTGGTGGCGAGGCTAAGACCGAATTTGATGCTGTTCTGACCAGCGCCGGCGACAAGAAGATCGCCGTAATCAAAGAGGTTCGCGCCATTACCGGTCTCGGCCTGAAAGAGGCCAAGGCCTTGGTTGAGAGTGCTCCTGCTCCCATTAAAGAGGGCGTCAGCAAGGATGAGGCTGCTGAAATTGTCTCCAAGATTGAGGGTGCCGGCGGTTCCTGCGAGGTCAAGTAAGACCCTGCCCGCTGTGCCATATCCCAAGGTTAACTTGGGATATGGTCCTCAATAGAAGACATCAAAAATGGTGTCTTACGAACGCTGCCGGGATGCCAAGGCCCTGCAGCGTTTCGTGCGTTTAATCCGCTTCTACTTTCAAGGGGCGGTAAAATATCATAAATTTCAGGTTAACTGCTTGATATCCTTAATCACTTTGTTGTTAAATGAAATGTTGGGCCGGGCTGTTTGGTTGTTTATTGTTCCAGCATGGGGATGTTCCAGGTCAGATGGAGATACCACCTGACCTAAGGCAGTTTAACTTCTGTAGTAAATTGATGAGTTATCCCCAGAGGGAGAGTTTGCAGCCAGATGCCCTCTCTCTCCCTGGGTTTACCTTTTCCCCCGTACCATTAACATAATTTTCTTTGGGAAATATCGAGGGTAATTTTCAATGAAGAACATGAGACGCGTAAGAAAAAGCTTCGCCAAGATTGGCGAGGTTATCGCCAAGCCGCACCTTATTGACATGCAGAGACGTTCCTACGAGAACTTTCTGCAGCGCTCTGTTGCACCGGATGAGCGTGAAGATTCCGGCATGGAGTCCGTCTTTAAGTCCGTGTTCCCCATTGAGGATTTCAATGGCACCTGTCTCCTTGAGTTTGTCAATTACTCCTTTGGTGAGCCCAAGTACACGGTGGGTGAGTGTATTGAGCGGGGTATGACCCATGACGTGCCCATCAAGATCACCGTCCGCCTCATCACCTTTGATGTCAACCCGGAGACAGAGGCCAAGACCATCCGTGACATTAAGGAGCAGTCGGTTTTCTTAGGCTCCATTCCTCTGATGACCAAGAGCGGCGTCTTTGTGGTCAATGGCACCGAGCGCGTTATTGTCAGCCAGCTCCAGCGTTCGCCGGGTCTTTTCTATGCCCATGATAACGGCAAGAACCACGCCTCTGGCAAGCTGCTTTACTCGGCCCGGATTATCCCGGTGCGCGGTTCCTGGGTTGACCTGGAGTTTGACGCCAAGGATATTCTCCATGTCCGCATCGACCGGCGGCGGAAATTTCCGGTAACCACCTTACTCAAGGCCCTGGGCTATGAGGCCACTGATCTGCTGCGCTACTTCTATCCCGTGGAGACTATTAAGTTTAAGCGTAATAAGCCCTATCGTTCCTTTGATGCGGAGCTTATGGCTGGCACCCGGGCAGAGGTGGAGATCAAGGAGCCTACCAAGGGTGGCGATGTTCTGGTCAAGGCCGGCGGCAAGATCGGCAAGGCCAAGGCCAAGCGCATTGTCAAGGCGGGTATCGATTTTGTCGGCATGAACCATGAGACCTTGCTGGGGATGGTGGTGGCCAGCGATATCGTTGACCCTGATACCGGCGAGGTCATTCTCCCGGCCAACGGCGAGATAACCGAACCGATGCTTGAGGCGTTTGCCGCCAGTTCCATCAAGGAGTTTGAAGTCCTCCACATCGATGGCATCAAGTTCTCCGACTGCTTTTCCAAGACCCTGCGCCTGGACAAGACGCTCTCCACCGAAGAGGCGCTCTTGGAGATATACCGCCGTCTGCGGCCGTCGAGCCCCCCCACCATAGAGGTGGCCACGGCCTTCTTTGAGAATCTCTTCTTCAACTCCGACACCTACGATCTGTCCATAGTGGGCCGTTTTAAGGTTAATGCCAAGCTGGGGCTTGATATTGATATTGAGAACCGGACCCTTACCAAGAGCGACATCATGGAGGCGGTTAAGTATCTGGTCCGTCTCAAGGACAGCCAGGGCCCCATCGATGATATCGATCACCTGGGTAACCGGAGGGTGCGCACGGTGGGTGAGCTGGTGGAGAACCAGTACCGCATGGGACTGATCCGCATGGAGCGGGCCATCCGGGAGCGCATGAGTCTCCAGGAGACCGAGACCCTGATGCCCCATGATTTGATCAACCCCAAGCCCATCACCGCGGCAATCAAGGAGTTCTTTGGTACCAGCCAGCTCTCCCAGTTCATGGATCAGACCAACGCCCTGTCCGAGGTGACCCATAAGCGCCGCCTCTCCGCTTTAGGACCGGGCGGTCTCTCCCGGGAACGGGCCGGCTTTGAGGTGCGTGATGTTCATCCCACCCATTATGGCCGGATCTGCCCCATTGAGACGCCGGAGGGTCCCAATATCGGCCTCATCGTCTCTTTAGCCTCCTACGCCAAGGTCAACCGTTTCGGCTTTATCGAGACCCCTTTCCGCGATGTGGAAAAGGGTAAGCTTTCCGATAAGGTGACCTACATGACCGCCCTGCAGGAGAAGGGCAAGATGGTGGTCCCGGCCCAGGTCAAGGTTGAGGATGGCGTGATCAGCGAGGAGAATATCATCGGCCGTCAGGACGGCGAGGTTGTGATGACCGATCGCGACTCCATCACCAATATGGATGTCTCTCCCAACCAGTTGGTCTCGGTGGCCGCATCATTGATCCCCTTCCTGGAAAACGATGACGCCAACCGGGCCCTCATGGGCTCCAACATGCAGCGCCAGGGCGTGCCGCTTCTGCGTACCGCCTCGCCCCTGGTGGGCACCGGTATGGAGGCCACCGTGGCCGGCGACTCCGGGGTCTGCCTCTTGGCCGATGGCCCCGGTGTGGTGGAGGAGGTTGACGCCAACCGGGTGGTGGTTCGTTACGATGAGCCGGGCACCGGTGGTTTCGTCACCGGCGTGGGCATCTACCGCCTTGACAAGTACAAGAAATCCAACCAGTCCACCTGCTTCACCCAGACCCCGGTGGTTCTGCCCGGTCAACGGGTAGAGGAGAACGAGATCCTGGCCGACGGTCCTGGCATCGAGTGCGGTGAGCTGGCCCTGGGCAAGAACGTCACCATCGCCTTCATGCCCTGGCGCGGTTACAACTTCGAGGATTCCATCCTGGTCAATGAGCGCCTCTTAAAGGAGGACACCTACACCTCCCTCCACATCGAGGTGTTTGAGACCGTGGCCCGCGACACCAAGCTGGGTAAGGAAGAGATCACCCGCGATATCCCCAACGTTTCGGAAGACTCCCTGCGCAACCTGGATGATTCCGGCGTGGTGCGCATCGGCGCCTCAATTAAGCCGGGCGACACCATGGTGGGCAAGGTAACCCCCAAGGGCGAGACCCAGCTTTCGCCTGAGGAGAAACTGCTCCGGGCCATCTTTGGCGAGAAGGCCGGTGATGTGAAGGATACCTCCCTGCGCGTGCCCCCTGGAGTTGAGGGCGTGATTGTCGACGCCAAGGTCTTCTCCCGCAAGGGGGTGGAAAAGGATGAGCGATCGCTGTTCATTGAGGAGGTGGAGATCCAGCGCCTCAACCGCGACATGGATGATGAGGTGCGCTGCCTGAAGAATTCGGTGCGTAACGCCATTGCCGATCTGCTGGCCAAGGAGAAGGCTGCCTCCCCGGTTATCTCCCAGGCTGGAGAGACACTGGTGGAAGAGGGCGGCCGGATCAGCGGCGAGATCCTGGAGAAGATGAGTCTGTCGGCCATCAAGCGGATCGATTATACCAATCGGGAGCGCATCGAGGGCGAGGTGGAGCTCATCTTCCAGCGTTACGATAAGCAGGTCAAGGAGGTCAAGAAGCGCTACGAGGCCCGGATTAACCGGCTGCGTAAGGGCGATGATCTGCCCCCCGGGGTTATCAAGATGGTCAAGGTGTACATCGCCACCAAGCGTAAGCTGTCCGTGGGCGATAAGATGGCCGGCCGTCATGGCAATAAAGGTGTTGTCTCCCGGATCCTGCCTGAGGAGGATATGCCGTTCTTCGAGGACGGCACCTCGGTGGACATCGTCTTGAACCCCCTGGGCGTGCCCTCCCGGATGAATGTGGGCCAGGTTCTGGAGGTTCACCTGGGCCGGGCCGCCAAGAAACTGGGCGAACAGCTTCAGGAGATGGCCAATCAGGGCAAGGCCGCCGATATGAAGGCCAAGCTGAAGAAGATCTACTCCAAGGATGAGTATGAGCGGCTCATGGCGGGCCGGGGCGACGAGGATCTCATCGCCTTGGGTGATGAGATGGGCCGGGGACTGCACATGGAGACGCCGGTCTTTGACGGCGCCCTGGAGAGCGAGATTCGCGAACTCCTGGTGGAGGCGGGGGTGGAAGAGGTGGGCCAGTCCACCCTCTACGATGGTCTCACCGGCAATGCCTTTGCTAATCCGGTGACCGTGGGAACCATGTACTTCCTCAAGCTCCATCATCTGGTGGATGACAAGATCCATGCCCGCTCCACTGGTCCCTACTCTTTAGTGACCCAGCAGCCCCTGGGTGGTAAGGCCCAGTTCGGCGGCCAGCGCCTGGGTGAGATGGAGGTGTGGGCCATGGAGGCGTACGGCGCCGCCTATACCCTCCAGGAGTTCCTCACCGTGAAGTCGGATGACGTGGGTGGCCGGACCAAGATGTACGAACGCATCGTCAAGGGCAACAACTTCCTGGAGGCGGGTCTGCCGGAATCCTTCCATGTTCTGGTTAAAGAGCTGCAGGGACTCTGTCTCCATATGGAGCTTTTGGAGTAGAAAACGTTGCCCAGGCAGCACATCTGCGGGTGGCCTGAAGAGCCGACATAGTTTACTATAGTCGCCAAGTCAGGCCACCCACATCTGCACTGCCTGCACAACGTTTACCCCCCCCCATTTGAACAAGATATATAGGTTTTTTTGAAGAAGTAGCTGTGTCGGTTCTTACTTCTACATAATACGAGGTGCAACGCGTGGACGAACTTTTCACCTTTTTTACCAAGGCTAAGAAAAAAGTAGATTACAAGCAGGTAAAGATCTCCCTGGCCTCTCCAGACAAGATCATGGAGTGGTCCTTCGGTGAGGTCAAGAAACCGGAGACCATCAACTACCGGACCTTTAAGCCGGAGCGTGACGGCCTCTTCTGTGCCAAGATCTTCGGCCCTGTGAAGGATTACGAGTGTAACTGCGGCAAGTATAAGCGCATGAAGCACCGCGGCGTTGTCTGCGAGAAGTGCGGGGTGGAGGTTATCCAGTCCAAGGTGCGCCGTGAGCGGTTGGGCCATATCGAACTGGCCGCGCCCGTGGCCCATATCTGGTTTTTGAAGAGCCTGCCCTCCAAGATCGGCAATCTCTGCGACATGACCTTAAAGGAGCTGGAGAAGGTTCTCTACTTTGACTCCTATGTGGTCACCGAGTCCAGCGAGGCGGGGCTTAAGGTGGGCACCTTGATGAACGAGGAGCAGTACCGCCAGAACCGCGAGGATTTCCCGGGCCAGTTTAAGGTGGGTATCGGTGCTGCCGCCATCAAGGATATTCTCCGCAACACAGAGCTTGACTCCCTCTCCAAGGAGCTGCGCCAAGAGATGCGGGAGACCGGTTCCGAGGCCAAGCGCAAGAAGCTGGCCAAGCGCCTCCAGGTCACCGAGGCGTTCCGCGACTCGGGCAACCGGCCGGAGTGGATGATCCTCGACATCATCCCGGTCCTGCCCCCGGACCTGCGGCCTTTGGTACCCCTTGAGGGTGGGCGTTTCGCCACCTCTGATCTCAACGATCTCTACCGGCGGGTGATCAACCGTAATAATCGCTTGAAGCGTCTGCTGGACCTGGACGCCCCGGAGATCATCATCCGCAACGAGAAGCGGATGCTCCAGGAGGCGGTGGATGTCCTCTTTGACAACGGCCGGCGGGGTAAGACCATCACCGGCCCCAATAAGCGGCCCTTGAAATCGCTCTCTGACATGCTCAAGGGTAAGCAGGGCCGTTTCCGCCAGAACCTGCTCGGTAAACGGGTGGATTACTCCGGCCGTACCGTTATCGTGGTGGGGCCGCACCTGCGTCTCCATCAGTGTGGTCTGCCCAAGAAGATGGCCCTGGAGCTCTTCAAGCCGTTTATCTATAACAAGCTGGAGATGCATGGGCATGTGACCACCATCAAGAGCGCCCGTAAGATGGTGGAGAAGGGCTCCAAGGAGGTGTGGGACGTCCTGGACGATATCGTCCGGGAGTACCCCATTATCCTCAACCGCGCCCCCACCCTCCATCGCCTGGGTATGCAGGCCTTTGAGCCGGTACTCATCGAGGGTAAGGCGATCCAGCTCCACCCCTTAGTCTGTGCCGCCTTTAACGCCGACTTTGACGGCGACCAGATGGCGGTCCATGTGCCGCTGACCGTGGAGGCGCAGATGGAGGCGCGGGTGTTGATGATGTCCACCAACAACATCCTCTCGCCGGCCAACGGCGAGCCGATCATCGTGCCCAGTCAGGATATTGTCATCGGTCTCTACTACATGACCCGTGAGCGCCCCTTTGTGAAGGGCCACGGCAAGGTGTTTGCCTCGGCGGACGAGGCGCGGATGGCCTATGATTATGAGACCATCGACCTCCAGGCCAAGATCAAGGTGCGGATGACGGTGGAGGAGGATGGTGAGGCCAAGAGCAAGCTGGTGGATACCACCATGGGCCGTATCCTGGTGGGTCAGCTCCTGCCGGCCTCCATCCCCTTTGCTGAGGTGAATAAGGTCCTGACCAAGAAGGCGCTGGCCAAGCTCATTGACTTTACCTATCGTCATGCTGGCACCAAAGACACGGTCATCCTGGCCGATCGCCTCAAGGATATGGGTTATGAGTTCGCCACCCGGGCCTCGGTATCGATCTGCATCAATGATATGGCCATTCCTTTAACCAAGGAGGAGGTCATTGGTAAGTCAGAGACCGAGGTCCTGGACGTTGAGGACCAGTATGCCAATGGTCTGATTACCGCCGGTGAGAAGTATAACAAGGTGGTGGATATCTGGTCCAAGACCACGGACACGGTGGCTCAGGATATGATGGATGAGCTCAAGGTGGATTTCCTCCGCGACCCGGAGACGGGTAAGATGGTGGAGTCGCCTTCCTTCAACTCCATCTTCATGATGGCCGATTCCGGGGCCCGTGGCTCCAAGGATCAGATTCGTCAGCTGGCCGGCATGCGTGGTCTCATGGCCAAGCCGTCTGGCGCCATCATCGAGTCACCCATTAAGGCCAACTTCCGTGAGGGCTTATCGGTTCTTGAGTACTTCATCTCCACCCATGGTGCTCGCAAGGGTCTGGCCGATACGGCGCTCAAGACCGCTAACTCCGGTTACCTCACCCGCCGTCTGGTGGATGTGGCCCAGGACTCCACCATCGTCGAGATCGATTGTAATACCCTGGACGGCATCCTGGCCGAGCCGCTGGTTGAGGGCGGTGAGATCATCCAGAAGATGGGTGAGCGTATCTTAGGCCGGGTGGCTCTGGATGATGTGGTGGACCCCTACTCCGGCGAGGTGCTGGTGGGGGCCAATGAGGAGTTCACCGAGGAGAAGGTGGCCATCATTGAAGAGGCGGGTATCGACCGGGTGATGATGCGTTCCGTTCTCACCTGCCGGGCCAAGCGCGGTGTCTGCGTTAAATGTTATGGCCGTGACCTGGGTCGGGGCCATATGGTTAATATCGGTGAGTCTGTGGGTATCATCGCCGCCCAGTCCATTGGTGAGCCGGGCACCCAGCTGACCATGCGGACCTTCCATATCGGTGGTACGGCGTCGCGGAGTGTTGAACAGGCCGAGGTTCGGACCCAGAACGGTGGTTTCCTCAAGTCCAGTGATATCCACACCGTTACCAACGCCGAAGGCCATCAGGTGGTAATGAACCGTAACTCCGATATCTCCGTGGTGGGGCCCAAGGGCCGCGAGCGGGAGCGTTATCCGGTGCCCTACGGTTCGGTCCTCTACTTCAACGATGGGGATGAGATGGGCAAGGGCGATCTTATCGCTGATTGGGACCCCTACACCATTCCCATCGTTACCGAGATTGAGGGTGTGGCCCGCTGGGAGGACATTAAAGAGGGTGCCTCCATGCAGGAGAAGGTTGACCCGGTGACCGGCAAGTCCAGTTTCGTGGTTATCGCCTCCAAGATTGGCCAGCTTAACCCGATGATCGCCCTGAAGACCGAAAAGGGCAAGCCGGTTAAACTGCCCCAGACCGGCACCCCGGCCCGCTACTCACTGCCGGTGGGCGCGGTAATCGTGGTTGAAGACGGGGTGGAGGTGCAGGCGGGTACGGTCCTGGGCAAGATTCCGCGGGAGACCACCAAGACCAAGGACATCACCGGTGGTCTGCCCCGGGTGGCCGAGCTCTTCGAGGTTAGAAAACCGAAGGAACTGGCGGTCATCTCCGAGATCGACGGCCGGGTGAGCTTTGGTAAGGAGCTCAAGGGCAAGCGCCGCCTGGTGGTTACCCCGGAACTTGGACAGCCTCGGGAGTATCTTATTCCTAAGGGCAAGCATATCGCTGTCCATGAGGGTGACTATGTGAAGGCGGGTGAGGCGATGATGGACGGGTCTCCTGATCCCAACGATATCCTGCGCGTCATGGGGGTTAAGGAGTTGGCCAAGTTTATGGTCAACGAGATCCAGGAGGTGTACCGTCTCCAGGGTGTTAAGATCAACGATAAGCATATTGAGACCATTGTCCGCCAGATGCTGCGCCGGGTCCAGATAACCGGGGTGGGTGATACCACCTTCATGCTGGGTGAGCAGGTGGAGTGGTGGCAGTTCCATGAGGAGAATGAGAAGGTCCTGCGTGAGGGAGGCAGGCCCGCTCAGGCGGAGCCGCTGCTCCTTGGTGTCACCAAGGCGTCGCTCTCCACCGACTCGTTCATCTCGGCCGCCTCTTTCCAGGAGACCACCAAGGTGCTCACCAATGCGGCCATGGCCGGTCGTGTTGATGATCTCAGTGGCCTCAAGGAGAATGTCATCATGGGTCGGCTGGTGCCGGCCGGTACCGGGCTGAAGCGTTATCAGATGGGTTGATGAGTTTTTTTCATCCTTGACATCGCCCCGGTGTTCGGCTATATAATCTGTTTCTCGAAACCAAGTAGGTCGTAAATTTTATAAGGAGCTTTAGCAATGCCCACCATCAATCAATTGGTCCGGCAAGGCCGTAAAAAATCGGTAAAGCGGACAAATACGCCCGCCCTCCAGGCATGTCCCCAACGACGTGGGGTGTGCACCAGGGTCTATACAACTACCCCCAAGAAGCCCAACTCGGCCTTGCGTAAGGTAGCCAGGGTTCGCCTGACCAATGGAATTGAGGTTACCTCCTATATTCCTGGTATCGGCCACAACCTGCAGGAACACTCCGTTGTTCTTATCCGTGGCGGTCGTGTAAAGGATCTTCCCGGTGTCCGCTACCATATTATCAGGGGTACCTTGGACACCTTAGGTGTATCCGACCGTCGTCAGGGTCGTTCTAAATATGGGGCCAAACGGCCTAAATAAGAGGATAATTTAACATGCCGAGACGTAGATTAGTCGCTAAGCGTCAGATTGAGCCCGATGCTCGCTATAATTCCGTTCTGGTCTCCAAGTTCATCAATTGCCTGATGAGCCAGGGTAAGAAGAGTGCGGCCCGTAAGATTTTCTATGATGCCATGGAGATCGTTGATAATCGTGTCACAGAAGATGAGCCTTTTACCGTTTTCGAGAAGGCCATGGAAAACGTCCGGCCCCGGGTTGAGGTTAAGTCCCGTCGGGTTGGTGGTGCCACCTATCAGGTGCCCAACGAGGTGCGTCCTGAGCGTCGTAACGCCTTGGCCATGCGCTGGCTGGTTAGCATGGCCCGGGCCCGTCACGGTCGTTCCATGGCGGAAAAGCTGGCCGCTGAGTTTTCTGATGCGTACAACGGCCGTGGCGCCGCTGTAAAGAAACGTGAGGACACCCACCGTATGGCTGAGGCCAATAAGGCCTTTGCCCACTATCGCTGGTAGGCCCTTACCGGCCTCAGACAGCGGGTGGATGGAGTTGATATCGGCTTTGCCTCGGCAAGGCCGATATTTTTTTGGGAATTCGTTGACAAGGGCCCCCATTTTCGTTATAAACTCATCTTTTCTTGTACCGGTGATCTGTTGACCTGTTGCTGGTTCAGGGGTGTTGAGGACTGATATTTATGGCAGGCAACATCTCCCTGGCCCGCATACGCAATATGGGAATAATGGCCCATATAGACGCGGGAAAGACCACAACCACCGAGCGCATACTGTATTACACCGGTCGTTCCCATAAGATCGGCGAGGTTCATGATGGTGCCGCCATCATGGACTGGATGGAGCAGGAGCAGGAGCGGGGGATAACCATTACCTCTGCTGCCACTACCTGCCAGTGGCAAGGACATCAGATAAATATTATCGATACCCCCGGGCATGTGGATTTTACCCTGGAGGTTGAAAGATGTCTGCGGGTGTTGGATGGGGTTGTCGCTGTCTTTTGTGCGGTGGGTGGTGTTGAGCCCCAGTCAGAGACGGTGTGGCGCCAGGCTGATCATTACGCCATTCCCCGCATAGCCTTTGTGAACAAGATGGATCGCGTCGGCGCCGATTTTGGCCGCTGCGTGACCATGATGGCGGAAAGACTGGGGGCTAACCCCGTGCCCATCCAGATACCGGTGGGTGCTGAAGAAAATTTCCGCGGCGTCATCGACCTGGTCAGCGCCAAGATGCTGACCTTTGATGAGGCCACTCAGGGATCGGAAGTTCTCTCCCAAGAGATCCCGGATGAATTCCTAGAAGAGTTCACGGCTGCACGTATGACACTCCTGGAGAAGTTGGCCGACTTCGATGAGGATGTCATGGAAAAATACCTCGAAGAGGAACCGATCGGTGAGGCAGAGATTATCTCGGCCGTCCGGTCTGCGACAATAAACCAGGAGATAATCCCGGTTTTATGTGGCTCAGCCTTTAAAAATAAGGGGGTCCAACCCCTGCTTGATGCCGTGGTCGCCTATCTGCCATCCCCCAAGGATGTCCATGATGTGGAGGGCCATGACAAAAAGGGTGAGACCATTACCCGGCCCACGGGTGCCAGCGAGAAGTTCTGTGGCCTGGCCTTTAAGCTTGTAGCTGACCCCTTTGTGGGTATTCTGGCTTTCTTAAGGGTCTACACAGGCAAGCTTAAGACTGGCGACAAGGTCTTCAACCCGCTGCAGGGCAAGCAGGAGAAGATTGGCCGTATCCTTAAGCTGCACGCCAATAAGCGTGAAGAGGTTAAGGAGCTGGGTCCCGGTGATATCGGTGCAGTGGTTGGTCTCCGCTATACCACCACCGGAGAGACCTTGTGCGCCACCGGGGACTATATTGTTCTCGATCAGATGGATTTTCCGGAACCGGTTATCTCCATCGCCATTGAGCCCAAGGGTAAGGCGGACGAGGAAAAGCTTTTTGCCAGCCTTGATAAACTTGCCCTGGAAGATCCATCCTTCCGGGTGAGTAACGACCCGGAGACAGGTCAGATGTTGATCTCAGGGATGGGCGAACTGCACCTGGAGGTCATTGTTGACCGTCTCCTGCGGGAGTTCAAGGTGGGGGCGAATGTTGGTAAGCCCCAGGTCGCCTACCAAGAGACCATTACCGCTGAGGGGCGAGGCGAGAATGAATTTGTCCAGCAGACGGGACAGAGTCAATTCGCCCATGTGACCCTGCAGGTTGCCCCGGGAGCAGCGGGGAGTGGTCGAGAGTTTATTAATGATGTGGCGGAGGATACTATCCCGCCCCAATTCATTGAAGCGGTTGAGAGAGGCGTTCACTCCGCCCTTGATTCCGGGGTGTTGCTGGGCTTTCCGGTGACCGATGTCCAGGTTAACCTGGTGGGTGGATCCTATGACGAAGAGGATTCAACTGAACAGGCATTTGGCGTGGCCACGGCCATGGCCCTGCGCGAGGCGATGCTGGGCGCTGAACCAGTTCTCTTGGAACCTTTAATGGCCCTGGAGGTCTTAGTTCCGGAGAACCATGTGGGCGAGGTGATCTCTGATCTCAACGCCCGCCGGGCCAGGATCAACGGCATGGATAGTCGTGATAACAGTATCCAGGCCATTGATGCCGAGGCACCGCTTGCCGAGATGTTTGGTTATTCCACTGATTTGCGATCAGCCAGTCAGGGGCGGGCCAACTTTACCATGCAGTTTGCCCGTTATGCCCGGGTGCCTGAGAAGATCGCCACTAAGATCATTCAAAAGGTAAAAGGCTTAATTTAAATAGGTGTGCCCCATCTGTTCCTGGGGGTTGTGACATATTAAAGTGATTGCCCCGCAACCAGGGCTCTAACGATCTTAAAAAGAGGCAAGGATATGGCTAGAGAAAAGTTCGAACGGACAAAACCCCATGTAAACATCGGCACCATCGGTCACATCGATCATGGTAAGACCACTCTGACCGCTGCCATCACCACAGTTCTGTCCCAGAAGGGTATGGCAGAGGGTACCGACTTCAGCGAGATTGATAAGGCACCCGAGGAAAAAGAGCGTGGCATCACCATCGCCACCGCCCATGTTGAGTATGAGACTGAGAACCGTCACTACGCCCATGTGGATTGCCCTGGCCATGCTGATTACATCAAGAACATGATCACCGGCGCGGCCCAGATGGACGGCGCCATCCTGGTGGTTGGCGCCGATGACGGCCCCATGCCCCAGACCCGTGAGCATATCCTCCTGGGTCGCCAGGTAGGTGTGCCGGCCATCGTTGTCTTCCTTAATAAGTGCGACATGGTTGACGACGAGGAGCTGATCGAGCTGGTTGACATGGAGCTGCGTGAGCTGCTGGACAAGTATGACTATCCCGGCGACGACACCCCCATCATCCAGGGTTCCGCCCTCAAGGCGCTTGAGAACCCCACCGATGAAGAGGCCGCCAAATGTATCTGGGAGCTGATGGACGCGTGTGACTCATTTGTGCCCGAGCCTGTGCGCGATACCGATAAGTCCTTCCTGATGCCCATCGAGGACGTCTTCTCCATCTCCGGTCGTGGTACCGTTGCCACCGGCCGTATCGAGCGTGGCGTCATTCATGTTGGTGAAGATATCGAGATCGTCGGCATCCGCGACACCGAGGTCACCACCGTTACCGGCGTTGAGATGTTCCGCAAGCTGCTGGACGAAGGTCAGGCGGGTGATAACGTGGGTATCCTCCTGCGCGGCACCAAGCGTGAGGATATTGAGCGCGGTCAGGTCCTTGCTAAGCCGGGTAGCATTACCCCGCATAAGAAGTTCAAGGCCGAGTGCTACATCCTCTCCAAGGAAGAGGGTGGCCGTCATACCCCTTTCTTTAACGGCTACCGTCCCCAGTTCTACTTCCGGACCACCGACGTGACCGGCATAATTGATCTGCCTGAGGGTGTTGAGATGGTAATGCCCGGTGACAACGTAACCATCGTTGGTGAGTTGATTACCCCCATCGCCATGGAAGATGGTCTGCGCTTCGCTATCCGCGAGGGTGGCCGCACCGTAGGCGCCGGCGTTATAAACGAAATTATCGAGTAGCTTAGAAGTAAAGAAGGTAGAGGAAGGTAGACGAAGGTAGAGAAGTTGGTCGCATGGCTTCTTTACATTCTGCAACTTCCTCTCCATTCTAAATAATAGGAATCCCCATGATTCAGACACAGAAAATTCGTATCAGGTTGAAGGCGTACGATCATAAATTACTTGATCAGTCCACCTTGGAGATCGTCGATACCGCCAAGCGTACCGGCGCTGCCATTGCCGGCCCCATCCCCCTGCCTACCTCTATAAATAAGGTATGTGTTTTGCGCTCGCCCCACGTAGACAAGAAGTCACGGGAGCAGTTCGAGATGAGAACACATCGCAGGTTGTTGGATATTCTCGAGCCCACCCAGCAGACCATTGATTCCTTGATGAAACTGGAACTCTCTGCTGGTGTTGATGTTGAAATCAAGCTCTAGAACGGTCCTGTTTTCAGGAGACCATTTAAGAGCTTAGGATGAAGTGATTACTATGCCACAGACAATTGGAATATTAGGAAAAAAGGTCGGCATGACCAGGATGTACTCTGAAAACGGCAGCGCCATGGGTGTTACCGTTGTTGAGGCCGGCCCCTGTTATGTCCTGCAGAAGAAGAGCGTCGCCAAGGAGGGTTACAATGCCATCCAGGTGGGCTTTAGTGAGAAGAAGGAGAGCCGGGTGAATAAGCCGGCAGCCGGCCATTTTAAGAGTGGTGGCCAGGGTTCCTTTTACCACGTAAAGGAGTTCCGCGTTGCCGATCCGGAGGAGTATGAGCTGGGTCAAAAGATCCTGGCCTCTGATCTCTTTAAGGTCGGTGACCTGGTTGATGTGACCGGAACTACAAAAGGAAAGGGCTTCCAGGGTGTTGTTCGCCGTTATGGTTTTGCCGGCGGCCCTAAGACCCATGGCTCCATGTTCCATCGTCGTCCAGGTTCCATCGGCTGCTCCGCTTGGCCTGGTCGTGTTGTGAAGGGTAAGAAGTTGCCGGGTCGTATGGGTGGCAAGGTGGTAACCAAGAAGAACCTGACTATTATTGATATACGCGAAGACGCAAATGTCATTGTTCTCAAAGGTTCACTACCTGGCGCCGATTCCGGTGTTGTTCAGGTTTACACTAAATAATTCGGCTGGCTGGAAATCAGAGTCAGGTAAACTGTAAGGGAGCCGCGAAAATGGCCGAAGCTCAAGTATATAATACAGAAAATAAGGTAGTGGGGGACATCACGTTAAATGATGATCTCTTCGCTGTTGATGTTAAGACCCATATCCTGCATGATATTGTCCGCATGCAACGGGCCAATCGTCGTTCCGGTAATGCCAGCACCAAGACCCGCGTCGAGGTGGCAGGATCCGGAGCTAAGCCCTGGCGTCAGAAGGGCACAGGACGGGCCAGGGCCGGTAACAGGCGCTCACCCATCTGGCGTGGTGGCGGTATCACTTTTGGACCGAAACCCCGTGATTACAGCTATAAGCTGCCCAAGAAGGTTCGCCGTCAGGGCCTGAAGATGGCCCTGTCAACCCGTCTGGCTGAAGAGAAACTGGTTGTTCTTGACGCCTTTGAGTTGTCCGGGATTAAGACCAAGGATTTTCAAAAGGTTATTGACAGCCTCAGCGTTGATAATGGTCTGATCATTATTGCCGACCATGATGAGGTGCTGGAAAAATCATCCCGCAATATTCCTAATGTCAAGGTTCTGCCGGTTGCTGGCTTGAATGTTTATGATATTCTCCTTCATAAAAAACTCATTGTAGTTCAGTCCAGTATTGCCAAACTTGAGGAGAGATTATTGTCATGAGTAACGTATATACCGTAATTAAAAAGGCATGCCTCACTGAGAAGGGCATGACTCTCCAGGAAATGGACAATCAGATCACCTTCAAGGTAGATTCCCAGGCAAATAAGATGGAAATCAAAACTGCCGTGGAGAAATTGTTCAATGTGCAAGTTACCAAGGTCAGGACTGCCAATATGACCGGTAAGAAGAAGAGAATGGGCAAGCATGCCGGTCAGCGTTCTGACTGGAAAAAGGCTGTCGTCTCTCTTGCCGAGGGTAACTCCATAGATTTCCTTGACGAACTTTAAACCGCGTTCCATCGCCAGTTCTACAGTTCATTAAGATGATAATGCTTCTCTAGCCCCAATGGCACTAACACCCCCGGCATTTTTCGCCTGCCAGTTAGAGCCAGACGTGAAGCAAAATAAATATTGGGATAAAAAATGGCTACTTTAAAGACCTATAAACCTACATCCCCAGGTAAAAGGAATTACATCTCCATCCTTGACCCGGAACTCTCAAAGAATGGACCCGAAAAGAGTCTGCTTCGCGCCAAGAAGAGCTCCGGAGGTCGGAATAACTATGGTCGGGTAACGGCCCGCCATAAGGGTGGTGGTCACAAGCGTAAGTATCGCGTTATTGATTTTAAGCGTGATAAGGTTGATATCCCCGCCCGGGTTGCCAGTATAGAGTATGACCCCAACCGCACCGCTAATATTGCCCTGCTGTTCTACAAGGATGGTGAGAAGCGCTACATCCTCTCCCCCCACGGCATTAAGGTTGGTGATACTGTTGAGGCCGGTGACTCGGTGGATATCAAGCATGGCAACTGCCTGCCCATGGCCAATATTCCCTTAGGTACTATTATTCATAATGTTGAGATGAAGATAGGCAAGGGTGCCCAGCTGGTGCGCAGTGCCGGTACCGCAGCTCAGTTGATGGCCAAGGAAGGTGAGTATGTCCTGGTCAAGCTGCCCTCTGGCGAGGTTCGCAAATTTCATAAGAAATGCCGGGCCTGTATCGGCCAGATAGGAAATATCCTCCACGACAGCCAGAAGCTTGGCAAGGCGGGCCGCAGTCGCTGGAAGGGACGTCGTCCCAAGGTGCGTGGTGTGGCGATGAATCCCCATGACCATCCCATGGGCGGTGGTGAGGGCAAGAGTTCCGGTGGCCGTCATCCCTGTACTCCTTGGGGTGTTCCCACCAAGGGCTACAAGACCAGAACCAACAAGTCTTCTGACAAATATATCGTTAAGAAACGTTCATAAATGGTGATTAGCTAATGTCTCGTTCAATCAAAAAGGGGCCTTTTATCGATGGCCATTTAATGAAGAAGGTTCAGAGTGCTATTGAAACTGAATCCCGGAAGGTAATCAAAACTTGGTCACGTCGTTCAGCTATCTTTCCAGAGATGGTTGGCCTGACCATCGCGGTTCATAACGGCCGCAAGTTTATTCCGGTTTTTATATCTGAGAATATGGTGGGCCAGAAACTGGGAGAGTTTTCTCCCACCCGCACCTATTACGGTCACACATCCGATAGAAAGGGTAGTCGTTTATAGTCCCCCCCCTTGGCCCAATTTGCTGTTTAACGGGTTGGTTGATGATTAAGTAGTGGTTGGTTTGATAAAACAAGTGATTTGCCTTGGAATAGCCAGGGAATATTGCTGGAGATATTGATATGGAAGCAAAGGCCAGAGCCAGATTTATCCGGATTTCGCCCCAGAAGGCCCGTCTAGTTGCCGACATGATCCGTGGCAAGCAGGTGGAGGAGGCGGTTACCACCCTCAGGTTCACTCCTAAGAAGGGGGCCCGGGTCCTGCGTAAGGTCCTGGAGTCCGCCATCGCCAATGCCAGTCAGAATGATGCCATTGATGTGGATAACCTGTTTGTTAAGACTATTTTTGTTGATGGCGGTCCCATGTTAAAGAGGATACGTCCTCGGGCCATGGGCCGGGCAACTAAAATTTTGAAGAGAACAAGTCACATTACCATTGTGCTTGATGAGCAATAGAAATCATGGTCTGCAGCGCATGCTGCGGTATGGAGGAATGTTTTGGGCCAAAAAGTTAATCCCATAGGTCTACGACTGAATATCACCCGGTCCTGGGAATCAAATTGGTATGCAGACAAGGATTATGCCAGCAATCTGATCGAAGATCAGAAGCTCCGCAAGTTTCTTAAAAAGCGGCTCTATCATGCTGGTATTTCCAAGATGCACATAGCCCGTACCGGTGACAAGGTACGCATAACCCTGCATACTGCCCGTCCCGGTATTGTTATCGGCAAGAAGGGTGTGGAGATCGAGGCCCTGAAGCGTGACCTTGAGCGGTTGGTCAAAAAGCCGTGCCTGGTCGACATCCAGGAGGTCAGGCGTCCTGAGGCCGATGCCCAGCTGGTGGCGGAGAATATCGCCCTCCAGCTTGAGCGGAGGGTGGCTTTTCGCCGGGCAATGAAAAAGGCTGTAAATATCGGCTTGAAGTTCGGGGCCAAAGGTATTAAAATAGCCTGCTCTGGTCGCCTGGGTGGCGCTGAAATGGCTCGCCGTGAGTGGGTTCGTGAGGGACGTGTACCCCTCCATACCCTGCGCGCCGATATTGATTATGGTTTTGCCGAGGCAGCCACCACCTACGGAATCATTGGCGTCAAGGTCTGGATTTTCAATGGTGAGGTCTTGAAAGAAACTGATTATGTCGAAGAGTAGAGACTGCTCTTTTTAATAAAGCGATCACTCCATTGCCGGATTGGTACAGATAACAAGGACACAGATCTTTGTGACGTGCAGGTGATTAAATGCTGAGTCCCAAGAAAGTAAAACATAGAAAAGTGATGAAGGGCCGTCTGCGTGGTGAAGCGCAACGTGGCTCTAAAATCAGCTTTGGCGATTTTGCCCTCAAGGCCCAGGCCCGGGGTAAGATGACCGCCCGTCAGATCGAGGCTGCCCGTATTACCATTAATCGGACCATGAAGAGAACGGGTCAGATGTGGATCAGGGTATTCCCCGACAAGCCGATTACCAAAAAACCGGCTGAAACTCGGATGGGTAAGGGTAAAGGTAGTCCTGAATATTGGGTGGCCCAGGTTAAACCAGGTCGCATCCTCTATGAAGTTCATGGTGTTGATGAAGAACTGGCCCGTAAGGCCCTGCGTCTGGCCGGCAACAAACTGCCCTTTGCCACTAAGGTAATTTCCAAAAGGGAAACATTGATATGAAAACCTCTGAAATCCGTGATCTGAGCATTGACGACCTGCGCGCCAAGTCTCTGGAGATCTCTGAGGAACTGTGCAAGCTGAAGATTCAGCATTCCATTCGTCCCCTGGAGAATCCGGCCCGTCTGAAGCAGTTGCGTAAGAATGTGGCAAGATTACAAACTATAATTACTGAAAAACAGCAAGCTAGCTGATATTTGCGGAGACCTCCCTCATAGGTAACAGGGTAAGGAATATTATGTCTGAGACTAAATCTAATAAGAAGACCCTCATCGGCACTGTTGTCAGCGATAAAATGGACAAGACGGTTGTGGTTCGTACCGAGCGGCAATTCAAGCATAAGCTTTATGGTAAGTATATGCGGCGTAACAGTCAGTATATGGCCCACGACCCTTCTGAAAGTGCCGCTATTGGCGATCGCATCCTGATTCAGGAATGTCGGCCGCTCAGCAAGCATAAACGCTGGCGGGTTGTCAAAGTTGTTGAGAAGGCAGTCTAAACTGTCTTTTCTCTCCTCGATCTTCAGGTCCATATCCTCCCCCTGATGAGATAAAGAGTTGGTGAAATCATGATTCAAACTGAAAGCAGACTTAATGTAGCTGACAATTCCGGCGCCAAAAAAGTGCTGTGTATCCGAGTACTTGGTGGTACGCGGAAACGTTACGCCAAGGTCGGTGATGTTATAGTAGTGACAGTCAAGGAAGCGATCCCAAACGCCAAGGTCAAGAAGGGCGACGTCATGCGCGCCGTGATTGTTCGGACCTCTAAGGAGTTGAAGCGTATGGATGACACCTCTGTCCGTTTTGATGAAAATGCCGCGGTTCTGTTGAGTAGTTCAGGTGAACCTGTTGGGACCAGGATCTTTGGTCCGGTGGCTAGGGAACTACGGGCAGAAGGGTATATGAAGATCATATCCCTCGCCCCTGAGGTTCTGTAAATTAGATACTGATATCAGGGTGTTAGTCCTTGATTTCCTCATAGGTGAGGCTAGCAGATGCAGATGAAAAAAAATTACCTGCGCGTAAATGACCAAGTTGAGGTCATTGCCGGCAAAGATAAAGGTCGGGTGGGCAAGATTACTAAGCTTCTGCCCAAGGTACAAAAGGCGGTGGTGGAAAAGATCAATATCGCCAAACGTCATACCAAACCCAGCATGACCAATCAGGAGGGTGGCATCATCGATTTGGAGGCGCCAATACACGTCTCTAACCTGATGCTTATCTGCGAGAAATGCGCAGGTCCTGTTCGGATAAAGAAGAGTACGCTTGAGGATGGCACGAAGGTACGCGCTTGTAAAAAATGCGGCGAGTCCATCGGCGACTAGCCAATCGTGCCCAGGAGGCAATCATGTCAGAACTTAAAGAATATTATAAAGATAAAATCGTTGCCGAACTGATGAAGGAATTCAGTTACGACAACGTCATGCAGGTGCCCACCCTCGAGAAGGTAACCCTCAATATGGGGCTAGGTGAGGCGGTTCGCAACCCGAAGATTGTTGAGGGCGCTGCCAATGAGCTGACCCAGATAGCGGGGCAGAAATGTCAGGTGACAAAGGCGCGTAAGTCCATTGCCGGCTTTAAACTGCGGGAAGGCATGCCCATCGGGGCCATGGTAACCCTGCGCGGCGAGCGGATGTATCTGTTTCTCAGTAAGTTAATAAACATTGCCCTGCCCCGGGTTCGCGACTTTCGTGGCATTAAATCAAAGGGTTTTGATGGCCGGGGTAACTACTCCTTCGGCATCAAAGAGCATATTATCTTTCCTGAGATCGATTACGACAAGATCGATAAGATCAAAGGCTTAAATATAACAATAACCACCAGTGCCGGCACCAACGAGGAAGGCCACTTCCTCCTTAAGGCGCTAGGTATGCCATTTGCTAAATAGGGCAGTGGGAGGACCGAGACTTGGCTAAGAAATCAATAATCGCTAAAAGTCAGCGTACACCAAAGTTTAAAGTTCGTGCATACAATCGCTGTCCCTTGTGTGGACGACCGCGTGCCTTTCTGCGTAAATTTGGCATGTGCAGGCTCTGTTTTCGTGATCTGGCATCTCGTGGAGAGATTACCGGCGTAACGAAATCAAGCTGGTAGAAGCTACTACAATAGATGAAGAGGATAAACTGATGTCAATGAGTGATCCCTTGGCTGATATGCTCACCCGTATTCGTAACGCGAATATGGCCAAGCATCCCACAGTCCAGATACCATATTCCAATGTTAAGAGTCACATTGCCGAAAATTTCAAGAAGGAAGGTTATATAACCGACTTTGCAGTCCGCAAGGATGATAAGCAGGGCACCCTTGAAATTACTCTCAAGTATGACCCGAACAATAACGGAGTTATTACTGGATTGAAGAGGGTCAGCAAGCCAGGTTGCCGTGTCTATGTTCAGACCAATAACATCCCCAAGGTTATGAGCGGTCTGGGTGTGGCGATTCTTTCAACATCCAAGGGTGTACTTACTGATAAGGAGGCGCGTCAGCAGAAAGTTGGCGGAGAGCTCCTCTGTGAGATCTGGTAACATACCTGTCAACATGAGTGGAGTATAGAATGTCCAGGATAGGAAATAAACCCATTGATGTCCCTGCCGGTATCGAGGTGGCAATCTCGGGTAATAATATAACTGTCAAGGGTAAGAACGGCAGCCTGCAGCGTGATTTCCGGCCGGAGATCGGCTTTGAGCAGGAAGGTGATACCATCAACGTAATCTGCCGGGATAACAGCAAGCGCACCAGGGCCTTCAGCGGTCTTTCCCGCACCCTTCTGAACAATATGATTCTCGGTTTGACCGGCGGCTTCTCCAAGAAGCTGGTGATTGAGGGTGTTGGTTATCGGGCCGATCTCAAGGGCAAGGTGATCAATCTCTCCGTTGGTTACTCCCATCCGGTTCTCTTTGAGCTGCCCGAGGGCGTTAACGCCAAGGTTGATCGTACTGAGATTACCTTAGATTCCATTGACAAAGAACTGCTTGGTCAGACCGCCGCCAGTATCCGTGAGATACGCAAACCTGAGCCGTATAAGGGCAAGGGAATTCGCTATGCTGACGAGAGAATCGTCCGCAAGGCGGGTAAGTCAGCTGCTAAGTAGTAAACAATAATTAACCCCTCCAGGGTATTGGTACAGTACGATGGCCAGAACAAATAAAAAATATGTAGCCAAGCAGAAGCGTATCCGCAGGGTCAGGAAGAAGATCTTCGGCACCCCGGAAAAACCGCGGATGCGTGTCTTTCGCAGTCTCAATCACATATACGCGCAGATCATTGATGACACCAATGGTGTTACCATGGTTGCCACTTCAACGCTGGAAAAGTCCCTGAAAGGTGAGACTGGTTCCAAGGTTGAAAAGGCCCAGAAGGTTGGTGAAATACTTGCTGAAAAGGCTAAGGCCCTTGGTATAAGCCAGGTTGTCTTTGACCGTGGCGGCAATATTTATCATGGCCGGGTTCGGGCCCTGTCTGAAGGGGCTCGCTCTGGCGGGCTGGATTTCTAATATATCTAGATTATCAAATCAGGGAGCAAGACCTTGGCTGATTTAAGAAATGATAAGAACGACGATTTAATTGAAAAGATTGTCTATATTAATCGTGTTGCCAAAGTAGTAAAGGGCGGCCGCCGTTTTAGCTTCAGTGCCATTGTTGTAGTCGGCGATGGCAGAGGCAACGTGGGCTATGGCCTGGGCAAGGCAAACCAGGTTCCTGAGGCGATCCGTAAGGGTGTTGAGCGGGCGCGCAAGGATATGAGCCGTGTCTCCCTGCAGGACACCACCATCCCCCATGAGATTCATGGCAAGTATGGCGCCGGCTGTGTAATGCTTAAGCCTGCTGCCGAGGGTACCGGCGTTATTGCTGGTGGAGCGGTTCGTGCCGTACTGGAGGCCGCAGGTGTACATAACATTCTCACCAAATGTATCGGCTCCCACAACCCCCATAATCTGGTAAAGGCAACCATTGACGGCCTGCGGCGTCTGCGCAGCGAGAAACAGATTGCGGCTATTCGTGGTCTGGATCCGGCAAATATCCGCGCCTGATCGACCTGCTGTCAACATCACTTGGCAGCGCTGATCAACCAGTAAGAACTCCCTCACCTTTTTTTTGGTGCGGGAGTGTTTTTGTAAGTTAAAGATCAAATCAGCAGCTTAATATTCCCTTTTTGCTGTTGCTTTTATAGAGATAAACCAAACGAGGCTATCATCATGGCTGGTGATCTTAAGATAACCCTGAAAAAGAGCGTTATAGGCAGCACCAAGAAGATTCGTGCTACTGTGGTCGGCCTTGGCCTGACCAAGACCAATAAGTCCATTCTGCGCAAGGACACCCCCGAGATTCGCGGGATGATCAATAAAGTTGAGCATCTTGTCGCAGTGGAGGAAGTATAATGATTAATTTAAGCAACCTCTCTCCCCAGCCTGGCTCCCGCAAACAGAAGAAACGCCTTGGTCGTGGTCATGGTTCCGGCCATGGAAAGACCTCTGGCCGTGGTCACAAGGGTTATAAGGCCCGTTCCGGTTCCGGTATCAAGCCCGGCTTTGAGGGTGGTCAGATGCCCATCCAGCGCCGCCTGCCCAAACGGGGTTTTAACAATATCTTCCGCAAGGAATATGCCATTGTTAATGTTGGCGCCCTGGAGGCCTTTGCTGCCGGTGACACCATCGACCGGGATAGTCTGGCTGCCGCCGGTCTCATCAAGAAGGGTGACACTTTAGTGAAGATCCTCGGTGATGGCGAGCTGAGTAAGTCGGTTACAGTTAATGTTGATAAGGTCTCCAAAGGAGCCGTGGCAAAGATTGAAGCCGCTGGCGGTTCAGTAAATGGTTGATTGCCCTTTAAGCTGACCTCCTGAGGAGTAAAGGCGCAACGTTCCCTTAGTTATTAGTAGTGATAATAACTTGGCGGCACTTGCGCCTTTGTGGTTTGAAATGCAGCAACTTGCCTAACTTTAAAAAATTAGGGTGGTATAACAATGGCATTGCCGGTGCAAGCGAATAGCGGCAAGCTCGATGAGCTGCGGAAAAAGATAATTTTTACCCTTTTGATGCTGGCGGTTTACCGTATTGGCGTCCAGATACCCACCCCCGGTATCAACGCTGAGGCCCTCGCGTCATTTTTTGCCAAGAATTCTCAGACCATTTTCGGCATGGTCAATATGTTTTCCGGTGGCGCCCTGGAGAAGTTTTCCATCTTCGCCCTGGGAATCATGCCCTACATCTCCGCATCCATTATCTTTCAGCTCCTCACTGTTGTTGTGCCCCAGCTTGAGGCCCTCTCCAAGGAGGGCGAGTCTGGCCGCCGGAAGATTACCCAGTACACCCGTTATGCCACGGTGGGCCTTAGTATTGTCCAGTCGCTGTTTATCAGCATTGGCCTGGAAGGTATGAGTGCCGGCGGTGGTTCAGCCGAGATGATTGTCATCAATCCCGGCTGGTCTTTCAGGATTATGACCGTGCTTACCCTGACCTCGGGTACCGCCTTTATAATGTGGCTGGGTGAGCAGATGACCGAACGGGGTATCGGCAACGGTATCTCCCTGATCATCTTTGCCGGTATTGTGGCCCGGACCCCGGCCGCCATAGTCAATACTATCAAGATGGTCAGCTCCGGTCAGATGATGGCAGTTTTTCTGCCCCTCCTCCTGGCCATGATGGTCCTGGTTGTCGGTGTGATAATTTACTTCGAAACGGCCCAACGGCGGATTCCCATTCAATATGCCAAGCGGATGGTGGGCCGGCAGCTCATGGGTGGCCAACAGACTCATCTTCCCCTGAAGATAAATATGGCGGGCGTTATCCCCCCCATCTTTGCCTCCTCGATTATGATGTTCCCCGGCACCATTGGCCAGTTTGTTCAGATAGATGCCGTGCAGCGCGTTTCGGCCCTTTTTGCCTGGGGAACGCCGCTCTATACCGTTCTCTATGTGGCGATGATCGTTTTCTTCTGCTTTTTCTATACGGCGGTTACCTTTAACCCCAATGATATAGCTGATAACCTGAAGAAAAATGGCGGGTTTGTACCGGGCATCAGGCCGGGCAAGCGTACGGCTGAGTTTATTGACAAGCTCACTGTCCGCCTCACCGTCATCGGCGCGGCCTATGTCAGCATTGTCTGTATCCTGCCGGAACTTTTGATTAAGCAGGCGAATATGCCCTTTTACTTTGGCGGTACGGCCCTGCTTATTGTTGTCGGTGTTTCCATAGATACCATGTCAAAGATCGAGTCGTACACGGTCCAGCAGAACTACGATGGCTTTGTCAAGAGTCAGCGCATGCGGAGGAACAGATCCTTCAATGGCTAAGACGATAGTCATTAAGTCTGACTCAGAGATCGAAAAGATGTTTGCGGCCAACCAGATTGTCGCCGCTACCCTTTCCATGCTCCAGGAGAGAATGGAACCTGGTCTGTCAACCTGGCAGATGGACCGCTGGGCGGAAAAGTATTGTCGTCGCCATGGGGCCGTACCCGCGTTCAAGGGTTACCGGGGCTTTCCCGGCAGCCTCTGTGTCTCCATCAATGAGCAGGTTGTCCATGGTATACCTTCTAAGAAGGTTAAAGTTCGCGAGGGCGATGTCATCTCCATAGATTTTGGGGTGCGAATCGGTGGTTTTTATGGCGATTCCGCCATAACTCTGCCGGTGGGGAAGGTTGAGCCAGAGATAGAGCAGCTCCTTGCCGAGACCCAGCAATCTCTCTACCGGGCCATTTCCCAGGCGGTGAGCGGCAACCGGGTTGACGATGTCTCCTCCGCGGTTGAGAGTCACGTTGAGCAATTTGGCTATGGCATTGTCCGTCAGTTTGTCGGCCACGGAATAGGTAAGGAACTGCATGAACCGCCGGAGATCCCTAATTATCACCGTGATGGAGTAACTCCCAAGTTGCTGCCAGGTATGACCCTGGCCATCGAGCCGATGATTAACCTAGGCACCGGCGAGGTTCAGGTCCTAAAGGATGGCTGGACAGTAATAACCAGGGATAGAAAATACTCGGCCCATTTCGAGCACTCCGTTGCGGTCACCCAAGGCAAGGCCCTTATTCTCAGCCGCCGTGAAGATGAGGCCCTTCCCGCCTTTCTGACCTAGGTTGCCGGCCAACTTTTTTCCTTTGGGGTTCTAGGACAGAGTCTGGCTGTGAGTTGAAGTGTTTGTTTTGTGTAAACAGATAGTTACAAAGACAGTGTTTGCGTTGAGCCCTACGAACATTAATTTTCAGGGCAAACAAAAAAATAATACGGGCAAAAATAGTTAAATGGAGTATATTCTCTCCTTTTTCGTGTTCTGCTATTTTGCTGTTAAGGAAAGGTTATGCCAAAAGAAGAGGCAATTCAGGTAGAAGGAACTATTGTCGAGCCCCTGCCCAACGCCATGTTTCGCGTTGAGCTGGACAACGGCCATAAGGTTCTTGCTCATATTTCTGGTAAAATGCGCATGCATTTTATTAAGATACTTCCCGGGGATCGGGTGACCGTTGAACTGTCTCCTTATGATCTCACCAGGGGACGTGTAACCTTCCGTTCCAAGGGCGGCAAAAAGAAATAAGCTAGAGAGGGGTGACATCGTCCCCTTCCATATCAATAGAGGTTAAGTCATGAAGGTCCGTTCATCGGTTAAAAAGATATGTGCAGACTGCCGCGTCTTTAAAAGAAATGGCGTTATCCGGGTGGATTGCAAGGTTAAGAAGCATAAGCAACGCCAGGGATAGGTATCCTGGCCATTTGTCGTATATACCTGTTAACTTCTGCCACAGGCAGCTTGACAGAAAGATAATAAATTTCCGGAGGATATTCCGTTGGCTCGTATAGCAGGCGTTGATTTGCCCAAAAATAAGCACATGGTTATTGCCCTGACCTATATTCATGGCATTGGCCGTACCAGTTCCAAGGAGATACTCGATAAGGTTGGGCTGGACCATACCTTTAACAGTGACGACCTCAGTGATGCCGAGGTGGCCAATATCCGCAAGGTTATCGAGGATGATTATGTAGTTGAGGGTGATCGTCGTCGTGAGGTGGCCATGGATATCAAGCGTCTCATTGACCTTGGCTGCTACCGTGGTATCCGCCATCGTCGTGGCCTCCCTGTTCGCGGCCAGCGGACCAAGACAAACGCCCGGACCCGTAAAGGCCCACGGCGTGGTCCGGCAGTTAAAAAGAAATAACTAAGCAGATAATTATGAAAAGGGGAAACAGCTAATTACTGGCTGTTTTTTCCTTAATATATGGAGTTGAAAGATGGCGAGTCCTAAACGACGTACTGGGAAAAAGCGCGTTAAAAAGAATGTGCCGGAAGGCATAGCGCATATTAAATCAACCTTTAACAATACCCAGGTAACACTGTCAGATACCCAGGGTAATGTTATAGCCTGGTGCAGTTCCGGCGTTCTCGGCTTTAAAGGGTCTCGCAAATCCACTCCTTTCGCGGCTCAGAATAATGTGGAGACCGCGGCTAAGGTTGCTAAAGAGCATGGGATGAAAAAGGTTGAGGTTCGCGTCAAAGGGCCTGGTCCTGGACGTGAGTCCGCCATCCGCGCCCTGCAGAATGTCGGTTTTGAGGTTAGTCGCATTATCGACGTTACCCCTCTGCCTCACAATGGCTGTAAGCCTCCCAAGCGGAGAAGGGTTTAGTTTAGGCCCCTGGTGCATGCTGTTAGAGGTGGCGGATGCTACTTCTTGAACCTTGCAACCTGGGTCATGAAAGAAGCGAAGGATGAAGGGTTTTCAATTACCCGTAAACTTCACAACATATAATGTAAACAGCAGATGGAACGATACCTGTTTCATCGCTGAGTTTTGAAAATTGGAGAAATATCGTGGCTAGATATCGTGGAGCATCATGTCGTCTCTGTCGGCGCGAAAAACTTAAGTTATTTCTGAAGGGCGAGCGTTGCTTTTCAGACAAATGTGCCTTTGAACGTCGTTCCTACGGCCCTGGTCAGCATGGTCAGGCCAGGATGCGTAAGGTTTCCGATTATGCCCTGCAGCTCAGGGAGAAACAGAAGGTTCGGCGGATCTACGGCATTCTTGAAGATCAGTTCCGCCGTTACTTTTCCATGGCCGATCAGGCCAAGGGAGTAACGGGCGAGAATCTTCTTCAGCTTCTCGAGCGGCGTCTGGATAACACCATTTATCGTCTCGGCTTTGCCAATTCCCGCAATCAGGCCCGGCAACTTGTCCGCCATAACCACATCAGGGTAAATGGCGGCAAGGTGAACATTCCCTCCTTCCTGGTCAAGGTGGATGATGTGATCACTGTGGTGGACAAGAGCAAGAATAATGGCGCGATCTCCGAGGCAGTGGAGTCAGTGGCCCGTCGCGGCATTCCTTCCTGGTTGAGTGTTGATCATCCTAATTTCAAGGGAACCGTCAAGACATTACCGGTACGTGAAGAGTTGACCCTGCCCATCCAGGAACAACTTATCGTCGAACTTTACTCCAAGTAAAGGGATGAGGCTGGCCTGGTTTATTGGCCCCACTCGTCCGGACCTAGCAAATATGCTTTTCTTAACGTCAGATTTTCAGACAGGAATATTATGACAGAAAACGAAGAAAGCGTTGTGGAAGAAACTGCGCCCTTTTATCGCAATTGGCGTGATCTGATTAAATCAAATATCGAGGTTGCCCAGGAGACCCATAGCAAGAGCTATGGTAAGTTTACCTGCCAGCCCCTTGAGCGCGGATTTGCCACCACCATCGGTAACTCCCTACGCCGGGTGTTGCTCTCATCTGTTCAGGGTGCGGCCATCACCGCCGTCAGGATAGAAGATGCGTTGCACGAGTATTCCACCTTGCCGGGCATTGTTGAGGATGTAACTGAGATCATCCTCAACCTTAAAGAGATCAGGTTCAAGCTCCATGCCGGTGGTGAGAAGGTTATCCGGATAGAGAAGACCGACTCTGGTGAGGTAACGGCAGCAGATCTGATCTGTGATCATACCGTTGAGGTTATGAACCCTGATAAGTATATCTGCACCCTAACCGGTGAAGGTAAGCTTGTTGGCGAGTTCGTTGTTACCCTTGGCAAGGGCTACAGCCCGGCCGAGAATAACAAGTCCGAAGATCTGCCGGTTGATTTTATCGCCATTGATTCCACCTTTACTCCCATCACAAACGTTAAGTTCAACGTGAATCAGGCCCGGGTGGGTCAGCAGACTGATTACGATAAGCTTACCTTAGAGATTGCCACCGACGGCTCTGTGACCCCTGAGGACTCCCTGGCCTACGCCGCGAAGATCATTAAGGAGCAGATGACAATCTTCATCAACTTTGATGAAGAAAATGTCGAGCCGGCCGAGGACGAGGTTGCCGATGAGGCCGTTGATGAAGATTACAATGAGAATCTGAACCGGCCAGTGGAAGATCTTGAGCTATCTGTCCGTTCTTCTAACTGCCTCCGTAATGCCAATATCACCTTTATCGGTGAGCTGGTGCAGAAGACCGAGGCTGAGATGCTGAAGACGAAGAACTTCGGCCGTAAATCTCTTAACGAGATCAAGCAGCTCTTGTCTGAGATGGAGTTGAACCTGGGGCTGGTGCTGGATAACTGGCAGCCACCCGCGGCAGCGCCGGAAGAAGAGCAAGAATAACAACGTTGAATTATCCGTTTCATCCATATAGAGGAAGTAGCTATGAGGCATAGAAGAGCAGGCAGACGTTTGGGCCGGACAACTCCCCATCGTCGTGCCATGGAAAGAAATATGGTAACATCCGTTCTGGATCATGAGCGCATTGTTACCACCGTTCAAAAGGCCAAAGAGGTTCGTAAGGCCGTGGACAAGATGATCACCCTTGGTAAACGTGGTGATCTCCACGCCCGCCGTCAGGCCCTTTCCTTTATTCAGGATAAGGACGTTGTCGCCAAGCTTTTCAATGAGTTGGGACCTGAATATGAAGAGCGTAACGGTGGTTATACCCGGATAATCCGCACCGGTAACCGTGAGGGTGATAACGCCTCCATGGCCATCCTGGAACTGGTAAATTACAGTGAAAAGATGGGTGGTCAGGAAGAAGAGGCGGATAACTAGCCCTCCACCTCCTGTTATTATTTGCGAAAGCCCCGATCCTCTTAAGAGGATCGGGGCTTTTTTTATTTTGAGGGAGAGGCTGGACCCTGCACCAGGGCAGGGTGCCTAGACGGGGTTTATGGTGGGCAGGTCATGACTTTGGGCTGATTTACCTCGTGATCCTGCCCTTTGCCCCTTGCGGAGAGCGGCAACGGTCCGGGCCAGCTGCCTTCCTGACCATGCTCCGTCCTCACTCCTCTGAGCGAAAAGCTCTTTTTCCAGGGACTCCAGTTGCGCTGCGAGCTGCGGCTTGGCGGCCAGAGTGGCAAACTTCTCAAGGCTTGCCGGTTTGCCGGCCGCACCTGTATGGTCAAGCCATCTCATCAAGGTTGCCAGGGTCGCGGCCTGGTCGCCGGCCGCGGCATACCTTTGGAAATCTGCGAAGAGTTTTTTCTCGCTGGCCCTTCCAGTTGTTGACTTAGCCAGCCGTTTCCTGTGGCTGATGTATAGTCCCATCAGAACCCCGGCCAGAATGAGAGAGGCGATGAGGGTGGTGGCTAGCCAGGGAGACATGGCACCCTGGTTCTGTTGTCCACCATTTTCGCCTGACTCCTGGGCGGACAGGGGACTTGCCGCCACCCTTAAGGGATGCGCTGGCAGCTCTATTTTGAGAAGTTTCTCTTCATCCGGCCGCCACCAGTGGATGATCTGGGCCGGGATTACCACCTCGCCCTCCTCCTCGCATTGATAGGTGATGATCTGCTGGCGTTGCCCCAGGAACTCGCCCCGTTCCATCACCGTGTTCACCTCGGCCTGGCCGGGATAGATCCCCAGACCAGTAATTTCCGGTAGGGAAAGGGGCGGCAGGGCCATGCCGGGCAGGTCCCTGGCCTGGATTTTTATGGTGCGCTCCACGGCGTCTCCCACCCGCACCTCCTTTGTTTCAGGCTGCCACTGGTCTGTGACCTCTAAATCGCTACTGGTTATTGCCACCGCTCCAGGACTCAGGTTTGGTATGGCGCCGACGGTGAGGGAGAATTCCTGGGTAGCACCCCGTGTCCGGACCTCTTTACCCTTGGCGTCGCGATAACCGAAGGAGACGGATATGGGGGGTACAGTTATGGGTCCAGAGTGTAGGGGAAATAGAAATATCTCATATTGCTTGGAGATCAGGGGCTCGCCCTCCACCACCTTGGAGCCCAGCAAAGGCCGGTCTTCGTTGGTCATGAACAGGAGACCTGGAACCTCTGGCAGCTCAAAACGGGTGGGGCCGGTAAAGGAGGAGGCGGTGAACAGGGTAACCTCAAAGATGAGACGCTGGCCCTGCCATATTTTTTCTTGGTGGCGCAGCTCGCCCCGGACAATGGCGGCCCCGCTTGCCGCGTTTGCCCAGGGCACCCAACAGAGGAGCAGCAGAAAGTAAGCAATAAGGCGCGGCAACCGTTTCATCTCTGCGACTCCTGCCCCTTCCTGGCAGCCTGCTGGGCGAATTTCGCCCGGAGAAAATCGGCTGGCCTGGTCTGCACCCGCCGGAGCCAGAGGGCCCGCATCTCTTCATCGCTGATCTCCGCCCCACCGGTCACGCTCTCCTTATTCTGGCTGGAGTTTTGCTGGGCTCGTTTGTCATAGACAACCTCATCGGCGGCCAGCTTGCCGCCGGTTCCCCCCGCATCATCATCCGGCCCCTTCATCTTTTCTTTGCGGGCTCGGGCAATTTCCAGGTTGTCCCTGGCCCCACGCCACTGTGGCTCTTGGGCCAGGGCCTGTTCATATGACTTGATGGCAGCACCATATTTACCGGCCATGAGCAGGGCGTTGCCCCGGTTGAATAACCCCTCAGGCGAGTTGTCCCGGCCAAAGGCGGCGGCCGCCTCCTTGAAGTCGCCGGCCCGGTAGAGGGCGGTGCCCCGGCGGCGGGGATCACTAAAGCGTTGGGCGGCGGCGTCATACTCCTCATTTTTCAGTAGCAGGCTGCCCTGTTGATCCGGAGTGAGGAAGAGGTCCTGCCATGACCAGTTCGTGGCGGCCAGGGCCAGGAGGAAGGCTGCACTGCTGATGAGGGCCAGGAAGACTGGTCCGGCCAATTTCTTTATGTTGGTTGGCCTAGCCATGGGTGACTGTCACTCCTCGGCGAAAGAAGAAGAGTGCCAACGGTAAGAGCAGGGGCAGGAGCAGGTAGCCGCCATCCTGCCACTGCTCTCCCTCGCTCATCTCGGCCTGGCGCAAACTGCTTTTGATCTGGCCGGCGAGTTTTCTGACGTCTCGGTCATCGGGGCTGACCACGATAAGACTCGCGTCGAGGGCAGCCGCCCCCTTGTTCAGCCCTGTCAGGTCCAGGGGCGGGGCAGGGGGGCTGTCCGCCGGGACATGGGAATCCCGGTCGCCAGCCACGGCCAGGATATGGATTGAGACATCATTTTTCTGGCTAAATTCCGCCAGGCCGGTGAGCTCATCTTCTCTGATCTCATCCACGAGCAGGAGGATGGAGCCACTCAGCCCTGAACCGCTTAGTTGCGAGCCGGCCAGGGCCAGGGCCTCTGGTAGTCCCCCGCCTTCTTGCGGCATGATCTCCGGGCTCAGGGCCTGGGCGAACATGGTGATGATCGCCGGGTCATGGGTCAAGGGCATAACCAGGTGGGCGCTGCCCCGGTAGGCGATGAGGGCTGTCTTACCCCCCGCCCGCAGCGCCATGAGATCTTGAATCTTCTGGACAGAGCGGGCCAGGCGGGAGGGCTGGACATCTCGGGCCAGCATGGAGGGCGTCACCTTGAGGACAATGACAAGCCCTTCCCCCTCCTGGCTAAAGGGGGAAGGGGCCCTTTGCCAGCTGGGCCCGGCCCCGGCGATAATTGCCAGCAGCCAGAGGGCGGCCAGGAGGTAGAGGGGCCCAAATAAGCCCTGTTTGCCCCGGCCCATTAAGAGATGGTTCAGGAGGTGGGGGGCGATGATATTCTCCATCTCGTGGCGGCTCTTTTCTTTCCTGTGGAGAAAGAAGAAAAGTAGCCCGGCCGGGAGGCTGAGGAGGAGCCACCAGGGGCGCAAGAAATGAAAGTTGCTTAAAATATCCATGGTCTATGCTTTCCGCCTTCCCTGGCCCAGCAGCCTGGAGAGGGGCAGGGCCATGCTTAAAAGAAGGGCTAGAGCCAGGGGCCAGTGAAAGAGGTCCCGGCGGGGGCGAAAGCTGATGGAGTCAACCTTGTGGGGGTGGAGATCATCTATCCGCTGGTAAATCTCGGCCAGATCTTGCCGGTCCCCGGCCCAGTAGTAGCGGCCGCTGGTGGTGGCGGCGATTCTTTCCATGCTCTCTTCATCCAGCTTCTCCTCACCGGCCGCTTCCGGGTCGCCCACCCCCACCGGATAGATGGTGATCCCCCTGTCGTGGGCGATGCTGGCCGCCTCCTCCGGCTCCACCTTGGAGCCGGAGTCGTTGCCGTCGGTGAGGAGGATCATTGTCTTGGCCTCCACCTCAGATTCCTTGAACATGTTGACGGCCAGGCCGATGGTGTCGCCCAGCATGGTCTTGGGGCCGGCCATCCCCACCTGGGCCTCGGCCAGCAGGGCGCGGCAGGTGGCGAGATCCTCGGTGAAGGGGGCCTGGATAAAGGGGGCGGAGCCAAAGAAGATTAAAGCCACCCGGTCGCCTTGGCGGCGGCTGAGAAATTCATCCAGCACCTCCTTCACCGCTGCCAGCCGGTTAATTTTTTCTCCATCTTGGCCGGCAAAATCCCTGGTCTCCATGGAGGCGGAGAGGTCCACGGCCAGCAGCAGGTCCCGGGCGGGACTCTCTTTGACAACTGGCTCTTCCAGCCATTGGGGCCGGGCCAGGGCGCTCAGGAGCAGGAGCCAGCAGAGTGTTACCATGACCTGTCGCGAAAGCGTCTGCCTGGGGGTAACCGCGCCGTGGCTCGCCTCCCCGCCACTTAGCTCAATCAGCTCATTGAAAAAGGGGGTTCGCACCGCCTGACCTTGTTGTTGGAGGGGCGGCAACAGGCGGACCAGCAACGGCAGGGGCAGGAGGAGCAGAACCCATATGTGGCTGAAGGTGAGCATTTTTTTTACTGGCGACCATTTTCTTCTGGTCGGTGCCGACGTATCCAGTGGCGGACAGCAACACAGAGATCCTGGATCTCGGCCGGGCTTAACTGCTGCAGGGTTTTGCCCGGCCCATAGGAGCAGGCCATAAGGGTCCTGGCCACCCTTGGCGAAAAATTATTGCGGCCCCTTACGGACTGGTTGAGAAAGGCGAGCCACTGATTGCCTATGAGGGAGGCGGTGGCTTGCCGCCCGTAGGCGGCCAGGGCCACCCGTTTCAGCAGGGGAGGCAGCTGGACCAAGGCCGTCTCAAGGCTGTCCGGCCGGCTCAGCTCCTGCTCCAGCTCTTTTAGTTCCGTAAGGGCGGCGCGGCGGTAACGGTTGCGGCGCCAGCGGCTGATGGCCAGCAGGGCGGACCAGGCCAGGGCCAACAGCAGGGAAAGGGCCAGGGCGTACCAGCCGGGCGCCGGCGGCAGCCAGGGGACAGGGTCCAGGGGGATAATGTCGTGGAGATCTTTTAAGCTGGTCGAAACCATGGTTCACCGCACGCCCTGGAGGACCACCATGGCCCGGGGATCCAGGCCCGGCCTCTGGCCCAGGATTTCTCTTACCTGGCCAGCCACCGGCTCCGCCGTATGGAGGGGCAGGATGGGAACCCCGAACTTTGCCAGCTCTCTGGTGAGACGGTCCAGACGGCCGCGGAGCAGCTCGGGGAAGCGGCGGCGAAATGATGGCTCCCTGCTGTCCAGGCGCAGCTGTCTGCTGCCGTCGCTCACCGTGAGCTGGCCCTGCTCCGGCAGCTGGCCGGCCAGGGGGTCATAGACCGGGAGCAGGAGCAGGTCGTTATGTCTTGAGAGGAGCTTGGCCTGGTGGATGGTTTCATGGTCCAGGCCGAAGAAGTCACTGATGAGGCAGATCAGGTAGTCGTGGCCGGCCAGGTTGTTGGCCCGTTTCATGGCCCTGTTCAGCATCTCCGCCCGGGAACTGCCTGCCCCATCTACCCGCAGTTCATTGTTCTGCGCCACCAGGGTGCGGAGGATGTGGAGCACCGATTTGGCGGAGCGCTGGGGCCTGATCTCCCTGATCTCTTTGTCGTTGAAACAGATGGCGCCCACCCGGTCGCCGCTGGCCACCACCCGCCAGGCGGCCAGGGCCGCGGCTTGGGCCGCGGTGACCGATTTCATCTGCAGCTGGGAGCCGAAAAACATGGAGAGGCGTTGGTCCACCAGGAGGAGGACCGGCCGTTCCTTTTCCTCGGTATAGAGGCGGACATGGGGCTTGCCGGTCCGCCTGGTCGCCTTCCAGTCCATGGTGCGGATATCATCGCCCGGTCGGTAGCGCCGCAGTTCGGCAAAGTCCAACCCCCGGCCGCGCAGCCGGGAGTTGTGGCGGCCGGCTAGCAAGCTCTGGATCGGCTGGCCGGGCAGGAAAGAAAAACCGGCCGCCTGATGCTGCAGTTTGATCAGCTCGGCCAGGCTTACATAGACCCCGGAATCTTTCTTATCCGCTCTGCTCTTTGCCTTTGCCATAATAAATGGTCTAGAGTGGGCCAAAAATAAAACTAGGCCACCGCCACCAGCCTGACAATTTCGTCAATGACCTGATCCACGCTGATCCGCTCGCCGCTGGCCTCGTAGCTCAAGATTAGCCGGTGGCGCAGACAGTCGTGGACCACTGCCCGCACATCGTCCGGTCCCACATGATCGCGCCCTCTTAGCCAGGCGTGGACCCGGGAGCAGCGGTCCAGGGCCAGACTGCCCCGGGGGCTGGCCCCCACCTCGAGCCAGGCGGCCAGCTTATCGTCATACTTTGCCGGCTTACGGCTGGCAGCCACCAGGCCCACAATGTAGCGTTCAATATTTTCCGAGGAGTGGATTTTGCTGATCTCCTGGCGGGCGGCAAAGATAATCTCCTGGGCAATACCCTCTCCCTTATCCTCCTTACCATTACTTTCTAATTCGGAGCGGACCAGCCGCAGGACCTCAAGCTCCTCGTCGCTGCTCGGGTAGTCCACCTTGACATGCATGAGGAAGCGGTCCATCTGCGCCTCGGGCAGGGGGTAGGTCCCCTCCTGCTCAATGGGGTTCTGGGTGGCCAGGACCATGAAGAGCGGCTCCATCTTGTGGGTCTTGCCGGCCACTGTTACCTGGCGCTCCTCCATGGCCTCAAGGAGGGCAGCCTGGACCTTGGCCGGGGCTCGGTTTATCTCGTCGGCCAGGACCAGGTTGCTGAAGATGGGGCCGGGTTGAAACTGGAGGAGATCCTTGCCGCCGCTGGTATGAAAGACCTCGGTGCCGGTGATGTCGGATGGTAAAAGGTCAGGGGTGAACTGGATTCGGGAGAGCCCCGCGTCCAGGTGGGTGGCCAGGCTCTTCACCGCCCTGGTCTTGGCCAGGCCGGGCAGGCCTTCCAGCAACAGGTTGCCGTTGGCCAAGAGACCCACGAGGAGCCGTTCCACCACCTTCTCCTGGCCGATGATGTCCTGGCCCATGCGCGTCTTGAGTTCATTGATTGTCGCCAGGCTACTCATGATTTATTATTCGCAGAAGGTTTTACCTGTGAGTTGAAACTGCTGGCTAGGCCAGCGGATAACTGCTCATAGAAACTCTCCACGCGTTTTACGCGTGGAGAGTTTACTCCGGCCTAAAAGACAAACACCATGCCCGGTCTTATGACGGCCTGACATGGTGTTTGTCTTGAGCTAAGAGAAGGCAAGCCCTCTCTGTTCAGGCCTTAATGGGCATTGGGCTGCTGCAGCTTTTCCAGCACCCTGTCCAGGGAGAAGGATGCCGCCTTTTGCCGCGGCGGAAACTCCTTGAAGGTTCCCAGGAACTGGCCCACATATTGCTGGGCCGGAACCAGGAGGAAGACATGATCCAGCCACCAGTCGTTATAGGTGTTGGAGGTTACCTGGGCCCGCTCATACGGGTCGCGGCGCAGGTTGAAGATCATGGGCACCCGCAGAGGGGTGAAGGGGTTGGTCCAGGCCCTGAAGGTGGCCTCCACCCGCTGCTCCATGAAGATAGCCTTCCAGTCTTGATAGCGTAGGGCGGTGAGGTCGCCGTCGTCGGAGAAGTAGAAGATCTCTTTGCGGGGGCTCTCCTTGGCCTGGCCGGTGAGATAGGGCAGGAAGTTGTAGCCGTCCAGGTGAACCTTGTATTTACGGCCGATGGCCTTGACCTTGCCCTTCTTCAGATTCGCTTTGATGTTGGGCTCGCCGGCAGCGGCCAGAAAGGTGGGCAGCCAGTCCATGTGGTGCATGATCTCGTTGGACCAGGTGTCTGGCTTGATCTTCCCGGGCCAGCGGACCATGGCCGGTACCCGCCAGCCGCCCTCCCAGTTGGTGTTCTTCTCACCCCGGAAGGGAGTCATGGCCGCGTCGGGCCAGGTGTTCATGTGGGGACCGTTGTCGGTGGAGTAGAAGACGATGGTGTTGTCGGCGATCTTCAGATCGTCCAGGGTCTTGAGGATCTTGCCCACATGGCGGTCATGCTCCACCATACCGTCGGAGTACTCGTCCTGGCCGGAGATGCCGCGTAGCTCGTCTTTTACGTGGGTCCGAAAGTGCATCCGGGTGCCGTTCCACCAGCAGAAGAACGGCTTGCCCGCCTTGGTCTGGCGCTCGATGAAGTCGATGGCGGCGTTCACCGTCTCGTCATCCACCGTCTCCATCCTCTTCTTGGTCAGGGGCCCGGTGTCCTCGATCTTGCCGTCGGCCGAGGATTTGATTACCCCGCGGGGGCCGAACTTCTTGCGGAACTCGGGGTCCTTGGGATAGTCGGGCAGCTCCGGCTCCTCTTCGGCATTCAGGTGGTAGAGGTTGCCGTAGAACTCGTCAAAACCGTGGTTGGAGGGCAGCATCTCGTCCCGGTCGCCCAGGTGGTTCTTGCCGAACTGACCGGTGGCGTAGCCCTGGCCCTTAAGGAGCCCGGCAATGGTGGGATCTTTTACGTTCATCCCTTCCTTGGCCCCCGGTAACCCCACCTTGGAGAGGCCGGTGCGGAAGACCGACTGGCCCATGATGAAGGAGGAACGGCCGGCGGTGCACGACTGCTCACCGTAATAATCGGTGAAGGTCATGCCCTCCTGGGCGATGCGGTCGATGTTGGGGGTCTGGTAGCCCATCATGCCGTGGGTGTAGCGGCTGATGTTTGAGCGGCCGATATCATCGCCCCAGATAACCAGGATGTTAGGTTTTTTTCCTTTGGCGGCCAGGGCTGGATCACCCCCGGCTGTCATCACAAGTGCCGCTGCGACAAGACCAAATACGAGCTGTTTTTTCATGACTCCCTCTTTTGTTGTAGGGGTGAGGTAAAATTGGTTAAACTAGGAACTAACTATTTGTTTCTTTTAGTTAATATGATTGCCCCCCACTCTTTACCTGTGATAATTTATCTGTCAGGCCTTGTTATACGTGAGATTGCCACCCCTCAGGGCGCTGGGCTAACTAATAAAAAGCCTAGCATTGGGGGAGGGCATGGTCAAAGAAAAGTGGTCATAGTAATCGTTATAAATTGAAAAGATGAATAGTTCTCTACTCTTGCATTTTCGGCCCCGCCGGCTGCCGGAACCGGCCCTGAGATTTAGCCTGACCTTTGGCCTGGGCGGCACGGCCACCCTGCTTATCATGGTCCAGTTCTTCACCGGGCTGCTCCTCCGTTTTGCTTACGAGCCGCGGCCGGTGGCGGCCTTCCATTCTGTCCAGCATATCAGCAGCGAGATGTTCTTCGGGCCCCTGATCCGCAACCTGCACCATTGGGCCGGCCATCTGCTCATTGTCGTCATCATCTGCCATTTTCTCCGGATCTTTTACCAGGGGGCTTACACAGGAAAGCGGTGGGGCAACTGGTTGGTGGGGCTGGGGCTGGGTATCCTTGTCTGTCTGGCCAACTTCAGCGGCTACCTGCTGCCCTGGGACCAGCTCTCCTACTGGGCCGTAACCATCGCCACTAACATGCTGGCCTATCTCCCCTTTGTCGGGCCGGCCCTGCACGACTCCATCCTGGCCGGGGCCAAGGTGGACGGCGCAACCCTCCTGCTCTTTTACAACTTCCACACCGCCATCCTGCCCCTGCTGCTTCTGGTGGCCATGGCCTACCATTTCTGGCTGGTGCGCAAGGCGGGCGGGGTCTCTGTCGGTGAGAGGAGTGAAGGGGGCGGGCCAAAGGTTCCGGCCGGGCCGCACCTCTTCACCCGGGAGCTGGCCATGGCGGCCCTTGTCCTGGCCCTGCTCATGCTCGGCGCCATACTGCTGGACGCCCCGCTTTTGGCCATGGCCAACCCGGAGCTAACCCCGGAAATCATTCGGGCCCCCTGGTACTTTGTTGGCTTCCAGGAACTCCTCCTCCATATCCCCCCGGCTGCGGCCTGGGTTTTGTTAATTGGCGTAACTGTCTTCTGCGCGGCCCTGCCGTTTATGGTGGTTGAGCAAAAAAAATCTCCCAAGGTAATTCGCCTGCTCATGGGACTGCTGCTCCTCTCCTACGGTTTATTGACCCTGCTCGGCTGTTTTCTCCGCGGGCCGGGCATGACCCTAATCCTTCCCTGGCATTGATAATGGTTGAAGAAAGTAAGATTAAAAGGCGCGACGTGCTCACCACCCTCTGGCGGATTCTTGGTGGCGCCGCCCTGTTTGGTTTTCTTGGCTCCGGTCTCTTTTTCTTCAAGGAGCGGGGCCGCAAATCTGGCCCTGATCCTTCCCGGGAGCTGGTGGCCGGGCCGGAAGGAGATTTCCCCCCCGCCTCTGTTACCAGGCTTTCGGGCGGCTGCTTTCTCTCCCGCCTGGAGGACGGCGGCATTCTGGCCCTCTCCATGCTCTGTTCCCACCTGGGCTGCGCCATCAGCTGGGACAAGGGCAATGAGCGTTTTATCTGTCCCTGTCACGGCTCAACCTTTGACCGGCGTGGTGATGTGATTGTCGCCCCGGCCCCCCGGGCCCTGGCTTACTTCCCCGTGCGGCTCAAGGAGGGCGTGATTATCGTTGATCTTGGCCGGCCGGTTAAGCGGGCCGCCTTTGCTCCGGATCAGCCCGTCTATGTGGAGAAGGGCTGAGGATGAGGGGCTGGCGACTCACGGGCCTTACGGCCACCCTGGTTATTGTCCTCTCTTTTCCCCTCTATATGGCGAAGCGCTGGAGTGAACAGGGGGATGACGCCTCAGGGGATGATGTGGTAGCTCCCCACTTTGTCGGCAGTGCTTCTTGCCGGAAATGTCATCAGAAGGAGTATGGTGAGTGGTCCGGCTCCCACCACCAGCTGGCCATGGCCGTGGCGGATGAGAAGACGGTGCTGGGCGATTTCAGCGACGCGCTCTTCAGCCACCAGGGGGTGACCACAAAATTCTATCGGCGGGATGGCAGGTTCTTTGTCCATACTAAAGGGGCGGCTGGCGAGATGGCCGAGTTTGAGATCAGCCACACCTTTGGCTGGTTCCCCCTCCAGCAGTACCTGGTGCCTTTCCCCGGCGGCCGTCTCCAGTGTCTGCCCCTGGCCTGGGACAGCCGGGAGAAGAGGTGGTTCCACCTCTACGGCGACGAAAAGATTGCGGCTGATGAGTGGCGTTACTGGACCAACCAGGGCCAGACCTGGAACGGGATGTGCGCCGACTGCCACTCCACCGGCCTTGAAAAAAAGTATGATCTGCAGACGGATAGTTACAATACCCAGTTCGCCGAGATAAGCGTGGGCTGCGAGGCGTGTCACGGGCCAGGCTCTGACCATCTTGCCTGGGCCCAGCTGCCGGCCGCCGCCCGCAGCGCCGATGGCGGTCTCCTTGGTGCCAGGGGGAAGATGGACAGCCGGCAGCAGGCGGAGTCGTGCGCCCTCTGCCATTCCCGGCGCACGGTGACCGGTGACTTTCACTTCGGCCGGGCTGATCTCCTCGACTCCCTCACCCCCCGGCTTCTCTCCGAGGGGCTCTACTTCCCAGGCGGTCAGATCCTCGATGAGGTGTATGTCTACGGCTCCTTTGTCCAGTCGCAGATGTACCAGAACGGGGTCAAGTGCAGCGACTGCCACAATATCCACAGCCTGAAACCGCACAAAGAGGGGAACGGGCTCTGCCTCCAGTGCCATGAGGCGCGCTACTATGACACCAAGGAGCATCACTTCCATAAACTGCCCGGGGAGAAGGGTGAGCCCATCCGCTCCCGGGAAGGGGAGGTTCTCTTTGATGTGGGAACCGGGGCCAACTGCGTCACCTGCCACATGCCGGCCCGGGTTTACATGGGTAACGACCGCCGGCCAGACCACAGCCTGCGGGTGCCCCGGCCCGATCTGACCGCTAGTGGGGCCGGGCCCAACAGCTGTAACGATTGTCACAGCGACAAAGACGCTGGCTGGTCCGCCGGTTTTACTAAGAAGTGGTATGGTGAAAAAAAACGGTCCCACCATGGCGAAACCTTTGCCCGGGCCCGGGCTAACGAGCAGGGGGCCGGCGAAGAGTTGCTCGCGATCTACCGGGACAGCCAGCTGCCCCTCATCGTTCGGGCCACGGCCCTCTCCCTGCTGGGCCGTTACGATGGCGCGGGGACGGCGGCCGCCTTCAGCGAGGCCCTGAACTCCCCCGACTCCCTGCTGCGCCACAGCGCCATCCTCTCCCTGCCGCAGCAGATGGAACCCCAGCGGCGTGTTGCCCTGCTGGCCCCCCTGCTGGATGACCCGGTGAAGGTAGTGCGGATGGAGGCGGCCAGGAGTTTGGCCTTGCTGCCGGACCAGGTGTTGCCGGACCAGGTGAAAGAATCGCGCTTTGGTGAGGTCATTGCTGAGTTGCGTGAAACCCTGGCCTATGCCGGCGATTTTGCCGAGGCGCGCCTTGGTCTGGGTGTCCTGGCCAGCCTCCAGGGTGACATGAATGGGGCCGAAGGCCACCTGCGCCAGGCCGTGGAGATTGATCCCTATCTGGAGGCGGCCTACAACAATCTGGCCATCCTTTACGCCAGACAGGGGAAAACAGCCCGGGCCAAGGAGGTTTTGGCCCAGGGGGTGGCGGTTAATGGTGACCACTTTGGCCTCCACTACTCCCTGGCCCTGCTCCTGGCCGAGGAGAAGGAGTATCCCGCGGCCGTGGCCTCATTTAAGCAGGCCGCCCGGGGAATGGCTGACAATGGCCGGCTCTTTTATAATCTGGGCCAGCTCCAGGCCTTTCTCCAGGATGGGGCGGGGGCCTTAGTCTCTCTAAAGCGGGCAACGGCCATTGAGCCGGAAAACGTCCAATACCTGACCTCTCTCCTCCAATTTCAGCTGGTCAACGAGGATATGGCAACCGCCGTGATCACGGCAAAAAAGATCCTCCGCCTTGCCCCGGACCACCAGGCCGCCCGTCAGGTAGTGCGCCTCTCGGAGAGATGAATTTTTTTACTGGTCTGGCCCATAAATAGTCACCCTGTGTCCCCCCTCGTTGCCTGCCTTGGCCGGGCAGGATCTTCCCTTAGCGCCAATCCTTACCGCCAAGAGCAAATAGTGCCATAAGGAGCGAAGGCCTGGGGTGTTGTCTCCTCCGCCCCATGGTGAAAAGCTGGGACCCCTGGTTGGACTTTCAAAATCTATACTGTTAACATGTTAGGAGTTTTGCGGTAGCGCTCTTAAGAAAAACTTCAGGGGGAAAATGTGGCCAGCCAGGAAGGAAAAACGGGAGAAGATCGGCCTGGCTCAGCACGTCCAGGGGCTGCCTCCACCTTCCTGAGCGGTCAACCCGTGCCGTCCTGCTCACCTCCGGAGGATGGTCCATGAGCACCCTCCTGACTGAGCTCTTTGCCAACGATGAGTTTTGCTGCTCCCTGGCGCTATGTCCGGAGGAGCGGCAGAGACTGATCCGCCTGTTGGAAGAGGAATTTCTGGCCGATCACCTGCGTGATCTCATCAACGAGACCGAGGCCATTCTGGCCATTGATCCCAGTCTGAGCCGGCGCCAGATCCTGGAGACGGCGGCCGGCAAGATCATGGCGGGCCTGAACGCGGCCGCCGCCTCCATCCGAATATTTGACGCCCGATCGTTCAAGATGCTCAACTATGGGGCGGCCGGCATCTCCGAGTGCCAGTGGCAGCCGGTTTTGCCGGTTAATCGCTCCATTGCCGGGCGGGTGGTGGCGGAAAACCGCTCCATCCTCGTGGCCAGCCTGGCCCGCGACCCGATGTTCTCCGAGAAGGAGATCTCCGATCGCCTCGGCTTTCACTCTCTCTTGGCCGTGCCCCTGCGCATGCCCAACTTTGTCGGCTCCAGTGCCGATATCCTCGGCTCCCTGCAGATCTATTTTCATGAGGACGATCGGGACTTCAGCCGCCTGGAAATCCTCCGGGCCGAGATGCTGGCCAGGCGGGTGAGCTATGTCATGGCCAAAAAGAGGATTCTGGACATGAAGGCCTTAAGCGACAAGAAGGAGCGGATCAGTGACATGATCTATGAGCGGCTCAGCAATCAGCAGGGGATCAAGCTCAAGGATTTTTTCCGCCTCATCCTGCCGGAACTGGACAGCATGATCACCCTGCACAGCTGGTCGCTTTTTACCTTAAGCGCCGATCAAGGCAAGATCCATCAGGAGGCCAGTCATCCGGAGGGATCTTCTTACTATGAGGATGGCTATCTCTATACGGTGGAGCACCATGACCACTTCTGGACCACGGTGCACGGTACCCAGGAGGGGGCGGAGATGGCCCACGAGAGGGTGGATCCTTCCTACGTCTTGATTAAGGATCCCCGCAACAGTGACCTGGTGAGCGATGGCCTGCGCCAATATACCATTGACCAGGATATCAACTCCATCCTCTTCGTGCCCCTGCGGATCGACGGCGTCACCCGCCACATCCTCCTCTTCTTTGCCACCCAGCAGCGCCAATACTTTACCGCCGATGAGATAGATCTCCTCACCTTTGTCGGCAAGGAGATCATGAAGGCGGTGCGGTTGGAGTTCCTCGGCGACATGCTCCACGACTTTAAGAATCCGGCCGTGGCCGTGGCCGGCCTGGCGGCCCGGGCCTGCCAGATGTTGGCGGAGGACGATTTGCAAGAGGCGGCGCCCCGTCTCAAAAAATATCTGGAGGTGGTGGCCCGGGAGACGGCCCGTCTTCAGGATCTGGCCCTTACCATGACCGGTGAGGGGAGGGAGGAGCTCATTGATCTGGGCCAGCTGGCCCTGGAGCGATTTGCCCTTAATAACCACGTCATTGCCGAGACCAGGGAGGGCATAGAGGTGCGGGAGCCCGATTGCCAGTCGGGCCTCATGGTGCGCTGCTCCAGTTTCGGGCTGGAGCGGGTCTTAGACAACCTCCTCCATAACGCCACCAAGGCCATTCCCTGTGGTGGCGGCTTTATCACCCTCCACTGTCAGCGCAGTGGCGACATGGCCTCTCTGACCATAGAAAACTCCGGGGCCATGGAGGCGGAGGATATCCGCCAGTTGGAGAGCGGGGTGAGCCAGGGGAGGGGACTCAATATAATCTCCCGTTTTGTCAGCAAGAATCATGGCGAACTAAATGTCACCAGCTCGGATTCAACCACCTCTTTTACCATAAAATTGCCCCTGGCCGCTGGCGGCAGCTAACCCTTGCTTTTGTCCTGAAATCTCTTATTATCAGCTGAACATTGTTAGCTGACTTTCTATTGGTAACGGATTCAGGTGGTAGCCGTGGTAAAATATGTTGTTATTCTTGCCCTGTTCCTGGGGGCCTGTTCCGGGCCCCCGGAGGAAGAGCTGGCGCGGGTTGGCAGAGGCCAATCCGCCGGCGCCAGGGTTCCCTTTAACTCCATCTCCGCTGTAACCGCCTGGGAGTTGATGCAGACCAACCCGGAGTTGGTCATTCTCGATACCCGGACCAGGGGGGAGATCTTACGCCATGGCACCCTGGTCGGGGCCAGGCCCACCTCCCTCTCCTCTGTCTTTAAAAATCAGCTGGACGTGGCCCATGAAGCACCCGTACTGCTCATGTGTGCCGTGGGGGGGCGCAGTTATGCAGCTGGTCAGTTTATGGCCAGACATGGCTATCGCCAGGTGTATAATCTCAGAGGCGGTTTGGCGGAGTGGAAGGGGGCAGGGCTGCCGGTGATTTTTCCCCAGGCCAGATAGAGGGGGCCTCGTTGGGGCAAAAAAAAAAGGCCGCCAGCAAAGAGCATTGCTGGCGGCCAATAACTGTCAGGGCTGGCAGGGTTCCCTGCTAGCTGGTTGGGGCGCTAGTTGAAGACAAAGACCATCTCGTCGCGCTTGAGGAGCCCTCTTTCCCGGGCTACCTCCTCAAGATAGTCGGAATCGGTCTTGAGGCGGGCGATCTCCTGGCGCAGAGTATCATTTTCAGTGCGCAGGGTGCTGTTTTCCGTCTCAATGGTGGAGAGTTCCTTGTTCACGGCCAGGAATTTCAGGCTGCCAACGGGCGAGAAGATGAGCCACGCCAGAAGCAGGGCCAGGATCACGGAGGAAAAAATGAAAATTCTCTTTTTTTCCTGATGGTTAAGCTGTTGAGTGATGGTTGCAGGCATAACACTGACTCTTCTTTTAATTTTTTTAACTTATTTTCTCGCCAGACTTCAAAAAAAACTTTTTTACCCCTCTCTTCAAGCTTTAATTACCCAATTTAGTGGGAAAGGTAAACGGAAATTTAGAAAATAAACAAAACGGCTAGATGGGGAAATTACGTCGAAAATTAACCGTATAGCAGGGAAATTTCGATATGAAAGTAAGTGGTTGTTATGGTTTATCTCGTCTCTAGTTGTCTCATGGGGCTGGTTACCCGGTACGATGGTCAGCCCAGGCCGTCCCAGGAATGTCAACAATTTCTGGCGGATAAGGTGTGGATTCCCATCTGTCCGGAGCAGTTGGGCGGCTTAGCCACCCCCCGGCCCGCCGCGGAGATAAGCCTGGGGGACGGGCGGGATGTCCTGACTGGTGTTGCCCGGGTGGTGACCGGTCAGGGCGATGTCACTGACGCCTTTATCCTCGGGGCCCGTCAGGTCCTGGCCGTGGCCCTGGCCCAGAGAGGGGGGATCGCCGGGGTCTGTCTCAAGGGTGGCAGCCCCTCCTGCGGGGTGAACCGGGTGCTGGGGGTCTGCGCCGCTCTCCTGGCGCAACACGGCTTTCAGCTCCATGAGTTTGACTAAAGGGGTCTTCTCCTGGGCCGGTTCCTTAAGATTCTGACCGCTGCTCCTTGCGCGCCTGCCGCTCTTCCTCCAACCGCTGGATCTTCTTTTCCAACTCTTCACTCAAGGCCACCCGCCCTTCCAGGACGCAGCCGGGGCGCCCCATTATGCATTCACTGTGCAGTTTCATGCACTGGTCGGTTTTAATCTCCAGGTTTTTACAATAAAAAGTCATTTTGGCTTCCTTGAAATTAGGGGATGCGCAGGATGGCGAGAATCATGATGCCCGCCTCAAAGAGCAGATAAAGGGGGCCGCCCATGAGGAGCATGTTGACGATGTCCGGGGTTGGCGTCAGGAGGGCGGCGACAATGGCAATGATAAGGAGCGCGTAACGGCGGTTCTTGGCAAAGGTGGCCCGGGGAACCAGGCCAACCTTGCCGGCAAAGACCATGAAGATGGGCAGCTCAAAGATGAGGCCGAAGGCGAGGATGAAGATGGTGACAAAGGTGACGAAACGGCCCACCGATATAACCGAGTTGAGCTGTTCTGATTCAAAACCGAGGAGGAAATTAACGCCAAAGGGCAGGGTGATGAAGTAGCAGAAGAGTGAGCCGCTGTAGAAGAGGACGATGGTGGTGCTGATAAAGGAGAATTGACTCAGGCCGCTTAACTTGAAGGGCCTGGCCAGGCCGCGCCAGAAACAGATGGTGAAGACGGGCAGCAGGCTGTAGATGGTGGCCACCAGGGCCAGCTTGACATGGGCCAGGAACGGCTCACTCACCGTGAAGAAGGAGAGCTTCTGGTTAAGGTGGCCCTGGATCAGGGCAAAGAGCTGGGGCGAGTAGAAGTAAAAGGCCAGGGTGCCCAGGGCCAGGAGAGCGGCGAGCCAGAGCAGAGAGGTGCGCAGCTCCATGAAGGTGGCTACTATCTTTTTGGCCCCACTGCTGGCCTCAAAGTCTGGGGCGGCTTTGGCGCTGCTGGACTGGCTGGTCATCATCACTGGCAAGAGAGAGGCAATATTAAAATGCCGCGGGCCTAAGGGGGTGAATAGGTGGCGGGGAAGACAAGTTTCTTGGCCCTTTTACCATAACGGGGGCCAAAATACATGGCCATCATGAATAATTGCTTTTTTGCCCGATGGCGGCGTCACAGCAAAAACTAAAAATGCTCATTTATGCCCTTGGGGTACATATCACGAATATGCGAAGTTTATCCCCGCATGGGGGCTTTTTCTTTGCACTGTTCCTGGCCCTCGAACAGGTAAGCACCCTAAAGGGCATAAACGAGTTTAAGAGACTCCGAAACATCTAATTATTCAAGACACCCACATGTCTGAAAGTGGTGGGTCTTGCCTAGATATCCATCTCGCCCTGGAGCCGTTTGAAAAAAATTGTCATGAAGTCGTGGCGCTCCTGGGCCAGTTGCTGGCCAAGGGGGGTGAGCATTCTCTCCTTCACCTTGCTCAGCTTCACCGTGAACTCGCGGAAGGCGGTGTCATCCATGCTGTACGCCTTGGTCCCGCTGGCATCGTTATTTTCGTTGTGGAGCCGGGCGCCGATCTGGCCGGCAAAGAGGAAGGCGCGGCCAATGCCGATGGCGCCGATGGAGTCCAGCTTGTCGGCGTCAAAGAGGATCTTCTCCTCCAGGCTCACGGGGATATTGGTGCCCCGGAAACGGTGGCAGCGGATGGCCCGGCAGATCATCTCGATAAGGGCTGGGGCCAGGCCGAAATCGGCCAGGATGGCGGCAGCCATCTCCGCCCCCTGCTCGGCGTGGCAGATCTGGCCGCGGCTGGCGGTCTCGGCCTGGCGCCCGATGTCGTGGAGGATGGCGGCCGGGGCCAGGATATCGGCCCTACCCCCCATCTGTCGGGCCATGGCCAGGGCGCTTCTTTCCACCCGGACACCATGATCGGGACCGTGGCAGCCGCCCTGGCTGTCACAGTGGGCCGCGGCCAGGGCGCGCAGCTCTCCCAGCATGGCGGGATCAAGCTGGCCAGGGAGCGTGGTGGTTGGCGGGGCGGCAATGATGGTCATGGGCGCGGGAGAATGGCCAGATTAAAATTTGAAAAAGCCGAAGATCTGCAAGCGCAGCCAGTTGATGGCAGCCAGGAGCATCTCCTCGTCGCTGAGTTCTGCGGCCTGCTCCACCCGGCCCTGGCCCCGGAAGTCGTCCAGGTCGTAGAGGCAGGTGAGAAAGAGCTGGCGCTGCTCAGGCTTAGGTTGCATGCCGCGGCCCAGGTCCGGGTGCTGGAGGATGGCCAGCATGGCGTCGTTGTGGCGGTTGTACTCCGTCAGCCCCTGGCCCGCGGTCCAGCTGGCAATGGTCTGGGGAACGTCTTCACTGAAGCCGTGGCAGTGCTCTTCTTTAATGATGACGTGGAAGGAGTCTGGCCTGCCGTCCGGACCATGGAAGGCGGCCCGGCCCAGGGGATAGGTGCGGCAGGGGGCGGGCCGGTGGGGGTAGACGGAGCAGCCGTCAGCTGAGACAAAGGGGCAGCTGGCCCGGCCGTCATCCACCATGGCCAGATAGACCCGGGGGAAGGGGGACTGGTCATCATCTTCCACCACCGCGTACTGCTCCAGGAACTGGCCGGTGGTTATCCCTAAGTGGCGGCAGAGCCGGAGGACATCGTAGGGGGTCAGGGCCAGTTCCAGCTCCCGGCAGCACTGGTTGAAACAGGGTACGCCGGGGTGACAGGCAAAGCTGAACTCTTCGTCATCGGCTAGTTGCCGAACATTTTCAGGTAGTTGGGTCATCTTCAGGCAACATTTTTTTACTGGTTCTGTTCAGGTTTAAATGAAGAAAAGTAGCTTCCTTCGATTTACCTCTCCTTTGCTGTTCCCCTAGGCGACTGTTTTTTGCGCCACAGGTAGAGGAGGGGGCTGGCCACGAAGATCGACGAGTAGGTGCCCACGCCGATGCCGGCCAGGAGGGCAAAGGAGAAGTCGTGGATCACCGAGCCGCCCAGGGTGAAGAGGGCCATCAGGACCAGGGCCGAGGTGAGCGAGGTGACAAAGGTTCGGCTCAACACCTCATTGATGGAGAGGTTGATGAGGGCCCCAAAGTCGCCCTTGCCGTCCTTCTTGCGCATGTTCTCCCTGATCCGGTCGAAGACCACCACCGAGTCGTTGAGGGAGTAGCCGGCCAGGGTGAGAAGGGCCGTGACGATGAGCAGGGTTATCTCCAGCTGAAAGAGATAGCAGATGCCCAGGACAGCCAGCACGTCGTGGAAGGTGGCAATGGCCGCGGCAAAGCCGAAGCGCAGGTCAAAGCGCAGGGCCAGGTAGCAGATAACGCCGATTAGCGAGATGAGAATGGCCTGGATCGCCTTGTTGCGCAGCATGGAGCTCACCGAGGAGCCGATCTCGGTCTGGCTCTCCAGGGAAAAGTTGGTGTCCGGCATCTTCTCGGCCAGCAGGGAGGAGACAATGGTGGCGTCGTCGCCCACCACCGCCTCTGATTTCTTGATCTTGACGATGAGGCGGTTCTCGCCGGAGATCGGCTGTAGATCATAATCACTCAACACCTTACGCACGTCGGCCAGCTGGAATTCCTTGTCCGCCTTATACTGGAGCATGGCCCCGCCGGCGAAATCCACCCCCAGGTTGCCCTGGCCCCGGCCGATCTGGACCATGGCGATTAAGCCCAGGCAGACCATGACGCCGGAGATGGCAAAGGTGACCTTGCGGACGGCCATATAATCTATGCTGGGCCGCTTGAACACCTGCATGAAGGCGATGGGCTTAAGTTTGCGCCGGTCGTAGAGGACATCGTAGACCAACCGGGTGGCAAAGAGGGTGGTGAACAGGTTGAAGGTGACACCCAGAGACAAGGTCACGGCAAAGCCCTTGATGGGGCCGGTGCCGAAGAGGAAGAGGGCCAGGGCGGTGATAAGCGTCGTTACCTGGGAGTCGACAATGGTCCAGAACGCCTTGCTGTAACCACCCTCCACCGCCGAGCGCGTCGATTTGCCTAAGCCGAACTCCTCGCGCATCCTCTCAAAGATCAAGACGTTGGAGTCCACCGCCATGCCGATGGAGAGGATGATGCCGGCGATGCCGGGCAGGGTCAGGGTGGCCTGGAGTACGGCCAGGCCGGTGAAGACAAAGAGGATATTTAAGAGCAGGGCGGCCACGGCGATGACGCCGGAGAGGCGGTAGTAGACGATCATGAAGAGCAGGACCAGGGCCGTGCCCAGCAGGCCGGAGGAGACGCCCTTCTGGATGGAGTCTTTGCCTAAGGAGGCGCCCACGTTCATCTCCTGGACGATGTCCACCGGGGCGGGCAGGGCGCCCACCCGCAGGACAATGGCCAGGTCGTTGGCGTCCTCATAGGTGAAGCTGCCGGTGATCATGGCGCTGCCGCCGAGGATCTTCGACTGGATATTGGGGGCGGAACGGACCACGTTGTCCAGGACAATGGCCAGCCGCTCGTTGATATGCTTGCCGGTGATGTCGCCGAACACCTTGGCGCCGCGGCCGGTGAGGTCCAGGCTGACGTACGGCTCGTTGAAGTTGCCGCCGATGCGCACCGAGGCGTCCTTGACCATCTCGCCGGTCATCAGGATCTGTTTGTGGAGGAGCAGGGGGATGAGGCGCTCGGCCCCGGTCTCGCTGTCCACCTCCTTTTCAAAGTAGACCTCGGTCTCGGCCGGCAGCTGACGGGCCAGCAGTTCGTTGAGCTGCTGCCGGTCACCGCTCTCCATGTCATACTTGCCGCTGGCCACCAATTGGTCGATGAGGCCGGGGAGGGCGCTTGTGCCAGGGCCATCCACCAGCTTGAACTCCAGCTGGGCCGTCTTGCCGATGAGCCCCTTGGCCCGGGCGGGGTCTTCAATCCCGGGGAGCTGGACGATCACCTCGTCGGTCCCCTGGCGGATGATCACCGGTTCGGTGACGCCAAACTGGTCAATGCGGTTACGGATGATCTCCAACGACTGGTTTACCGCGTTGTCATTAATGAAGTCTATTCGTTCCTGGCTCAAGGTGAGGAAGAGGCGGGGGAAGTCGCCCTCTGCCTCGCTTTGCAGGCGCAGGTTGGGGAAATCCTCCTTGACGATATCCTCAATGGCGGTCAGGGAACCCTTGTTGGGCAGGGTGAAGAGGACCTTGTGATTGTCGCCCGAATCCATCTTCACCACGGTGATCTTATCGTCCCGTAGCTGATTTTTCAGGTCGTCGGTGGCAAAGGTCAGCGAGTTCTCAATGGCCTTGTCCAGGTTGACCTTGAGGACCACGTGCATGCCGCCCTGGAGATCAAGGCCCTTATGCAGTCCCTCAGGGGCCAGATACTTCTTCCACCAGCCCGGGACCCCGGCGTAAAGGGACGGCATCAGGGTGATGCCGGCATAGGCGATGAGGGCGGCGAGGAAGACGATCTTCCACTTAAGAGTCTTGTTCATATCAGCAGACCTTGAGAATAATTTTCAAAAGCGGCGGGCAGACGGGAGTAAGGGAGTAGATTAAGGAAAAAAGTCGCGAAATTATACTCGAAAGAGCGGGGATGTCAAACTAACTTCCATCTATAGATGGGGAAGCGGTAAGCGCCAGGGGTAAATATTTTCGGGGCCAGGGGCGGCTAGATCATCTTTTTTGCGGACCCATTCGCCCTGTGGCCCTACATCCCTTTATTTTTAAGGGATTCCTGTTATAGTTTTTTCTATGGGAGAAGAGTGGAGCTATAGTGAGCTGATCGACCTGGAGTATTTCCTGGCCTTGGACCGCGATGATGATCCTGCCCACCAGGCCCAGCTGCGCCGGCGGGACCGGGACTTTTTTCTGGCCAATTTCCCTGACCCGGACAGCTCGCCGCCGGGCCGGCCTGTTCCTACTCGGCCAGAGGCGTCCCCCGCCGGAGACGATCAGAGACACTGCCCCGGGCCGGAGGAGCAAAAAATTCTCAAGGGCTGGCTTGGTTTTCGCGCCGGTGAGGAGTTACGGGACGGCAACATCCTGCCCGGCCGCCTCTTCGCCGAGGTTTACCGCCTGGCCCTCTTTGCCGCCCTGCTTGCCGGCGGCCTGAGCGGGATTGTCATGGCCGCGGCCCTCCTCAGCTACAGCGGCATCCGGCCGGTTAATGTCTTTGTCTATCTCTTCTGCTTTGTGATCTTGCAGCTCTTTCTCCTCCTTCTTCTCCCCCTCTCCCTGGCCCATGCCAACTGGTCAGGCCCTTCTGGGCTGAAGAGGCACCCCTTTCCCCTCTTAAGCGGTCTCTTCGCCTCCCTCCTGCTGAAACTGTTCAGGCGGGGCTGCCGCAGCTTTAAGGGCTCCTTCTCTGGCAGCCGGCGCCAGAGCCTGGAGGAGATTATCGGCCTGCTCAAGGGGGCTAACCGGGTGTATGGCCGGCTTTTTATCTGGCCCGCGGTTATCATCGGCCAGCTCTTCGGCCTGATGTTTCAGCTGGGGGTCATCCTGGCCACCCTCTTTCAGGTCTTGACCCGGGACCTTGCCTTTGGCTGGCAGTCCACCCTGCAACTAAGCGATGCGGCGGTTTTCAGCTTTGTCAGGGGGGTGGCCCTCCCCTGGTCCTGGCTCTTCGGGCCGGGTAGCGGTTATCCTGATCTTGGCCAGGTCACGGGCAGCAGGATTGTCTTGAAAGACGGGATCGCCGGTCTCCTCACCGCCGATCTCTCCGCCTGGTGGCCCTTTCTCTGCCTCACTGTTTTTTTCTACGCCCTTCTGCCCCGTATCCTGCTCCTGGCCGGGAGCAGGTTTTTCGAGCAGGGCGACCTGCGGGGCCTGCGCTTGAACCATGGCAAGGTGGCATCCCTGCTGCAACGGATGCGCACCCCCCGGCTGGCCACGGCGGGCCGCGGGCCAGGGAGGGGGAAGGCGGAGAGGCTGGAGCCGGCCGGGCCGGAGCCGCTGCCAGAAGAGGCCGCCCCGCCGGCGGATAGTGGCCCGGCGGCGGCCGGGGTCACGGTGCTGATCCCCGACGATCTCTTTAAGCAGTGCCGCGGCCCAGCCTATGACCATTTTCTTGAGATTATCACCGGGAGCCTGGAGAAAAATCGCCACCGTTTTGGGGTTGACCTGGACAGTGACGCCAGGCTCATTGCCCAGCTGCGGGAAGAGGGGGTGTCCGGCCAGCCCGGGGTGGTGATCCTGGCCGAGGCCTGGCTGCCGCCCATCACCGACACCCTGGACTTCCTGGGCCGGCTGCGGCAGGCCCTGGGGGATGGGGTGGCGCTGCTGGTGGGTCTGGTGGGCAAACCGGAAGAGACGATTTTCACACCACCGGCGGCCACGGATCTGGCAATCTGGCGCCGGAGACTGAACAGTCTGGCTGATCCCTGGCTGCGGGTGGAACCGTTCCCGGCCGAAGAGACGGAGGAAAAGTGATGGTGCCAGAATTCGCGGTGGTGGGCCACCCCAACGAGGGCAAGTCTTCGGTTCTCTCTACTCTGGCCGAGGATGATTCGGTGCGGGTCAGTCCCTTGCCTGGCGAGACCGTGGAGTGTCGGCCTTTTCCGGTGGTGATCGACGGGCGGGAGGTGATTCGTTTCACCGATACGCCGGGCTTTCAAAATCCGCGTAAGGTCCTGCAGATCCTTGAGGGTTATGGGGGGGGGCAACCCTTCGGTCGTCTGCTGGCGGAGCATGGCCACGACCCCGCCCTCCAGGATGACTGTGAGCTCCTCGCCCCCCTGGTGGCCGGGGCCGGGATCATCTATGTGGTGGACGGCTCCCGGCCCATCCGTAACGTGGACCGGGCGGAGATGGAGATCCTGCGCCTCACCGGCCGGCCGCGGCTGGCGATCATCAACGCCAAGGATGATCGCCACGACTTTTCCCACCAGTGGCGCGACGAGTTCCGGCGCAGCTTTAATTCGGTGCGCATCTTTAACGCCCACCGGGCCACCTACCGGGAGCGCATTGAGCTGCTCCAGGCCTTAAAACATATCGAGCAGGATTGGCTGGTCCCCCTGGAGTCGGTGATCGCGGCCTTTGAGGAGGAGTGGCACTATCGCAGCGAACAGGTGGTGGAGATCATCTCCTCCCTGCTCCGTCACTGCCTGGCCTACCGGCTTGGCGCCACCCCGGAGCCGGGTAGTGATGAGCAGGCCCTGCGGAAAAAATTGGCCGCCAGGTATAACCGTCATATCTCCCAAAAGGAGAAAGAGGCCCACAGCCAGATCAGGCGTCTCCATAAGCATAATATCTTCCAGCTCAGCCTGCCGCCCGCCTCCATCCTGGAGCATGATCTGTTCAATGAAAGGACCTGGCAGTTTCTGGGGCTGGACAAGGGGCAACTGGTGGTGGCCGGGGGCTTGAGCGGGGCCGCCATCGGGGCCGGGCTGGACCTTGCCGCGGGCGGGGTCAGCTTCGGACTCTTTTCCGCCCTGGGCGGCCTGGCCGGGATGGCGGCCACCGGTCTTGGCGGCCGGGAACTGCTGAGGGGACGCAGGGTTCTGGGAATGAGGCTGGACGGAGAGGAGATCCGGGTGGGGCCCCACGCCAATCCCCAGTTTCTCTTCATCCTCCTGGATCGGGCCCTGCTCTACTACGAACATGTGGTCAACTGGGCCCATGGCCGGCGGGAGCAGGCGCCTTCCCCCGATGAGAGCGGCCTGGCGGACGGTTATACCAGGCACTGGCCGGCCGGGCGGCGGGAGCTGTGCGCCCGCTATTTTCGGGAGGTGACTAAGGGCGGGGCGGCGGAACTAAAGACCGATCAGCAGATGCGTGACCTGCTCCGCCAGGAGCTGGCCGCCATATCGAACCAGGAGTACCGGGGGATAAGATGAGGAGGCTAGCCTGGCCAGGGGGGGCAAAAAGGGGCGCGAAGCGATCTTTTTGCGTGGACGGACAGGGGAAAATTGGCTAATAACAATTCTTTCTGGGGGGGGGCTTTGCGCCTTTGCGCTAGCCTTTTAGCGGATCTGCAGTTGGCAAAGTTATTCTCTACAAGGCACCCCTCAAGTTTCAGCCAGTGAAAGCAGGTAGTAGCTCTGCTGATGCTGGGCCATTCAGGTAATTAATAGAGGCGGCAACTCTCCGAATTGCTTTTGTCTCCGGTTGTGCGGCAGGCCGGATGAAGATTTGTGCTAATCATAAAAAAAAGATAAGGGTCATAAGGTATGCGGGATCAAACAGAAAATATCGGCGATTGCCAGCTCCACTTCCTCCAGGACGGGGGTAAAGGCAAGGCGGATCTGCTTTTCCTCCATGGCATGAAGTTTCAGGCCGCCACCTGGTCAGAGCTTGGCACCCTGGCCAAGATGGCGGCCGAGGGTTACCGGGCCACGGCCCTGGACCTCCCCGGTTTCGGCCTGTCACCGGCGGCCGAGGCGGACCCTCTGGAGGTGGTAAGGAACTTTATTGATAGTCAGGGGCTGGAGAAGACGATCCTGGTGGGACCCTCCATGGGGGGGCGGGTGGCCCTGGAGTTTGCCCTGGCAAACCCCGGTCTCCTGGCCGGCCTGGTCCTGGTGGGGGCTGTGGGGGTGGAGGAGAACCGCCAGCGCCTGGCCGAGATCAAGGTGCCCACCCTGATAATCTGGGGCGGCGAAGACGCCATCTCCCCGGTCAGCAATGGTCACCTGCTGGATAAAGAGATCGAGAACAGCCAGCTGCTCATCATCGACTCCGCCCCCCATCCCTGTTACCTGGAAGAGCCGGATATCTTTCACTGGGAGTTGACCAATTTTCTGGCCGAGAACTTCGGGATCTGAGATTTCCCTTATCACCTGAAAAAAATGGTCTGTTAACCCTAATTGCAGTACACTTCCAGGTAATCGTGGGCCCGCGGGCTGACAGGGGGCCGGTTGTCTCTGCCCCCTGAACTGATAAGGGGCTGCCCCCTCGGTCCCCCCCAATAATAAGTGCCCTGGGCCCTGTTAAGATCAAATCTAACCCCGCCAATACTATGCGCTCTGTCCACAGTTCCCTGGATGATATGTCCAGCCTGGAAAAGGCCCGCCTCCTCAGTCGGACCGCCCTGGCCGCCAAGGCCGAGGAGTTGGTCATCCTCGATGTCCGGCAGCTCTCTTCCTTTGCCGATTATTTTGTTATCATGAGCGGCCGCTCCACCCGCCATGTCCAGGGTCTGGCCGAGGCCGTGGGCCAGACGGTGCGCCACAAGCGCTTGACCGGCAATAACTGCGAGGGCTTGAGTGAGGGCCACTGGGTGCTCCTTGACTACGATGATGTGGTGGTCCATATCTTCTACCATGAGTCGCGGGGCTTCTATGACCTGGAAGGGTTGTGGCACGATGCCCCCCGGGTAGAGGTGGGGCATGAGTGAGAAGAAGGGGCCGCTCCTGCTAGCCATCCTCGATGGCTGGGGGGTGGGGGAGGCCACCCCCACCAACGCCGTTTTTCAGGCCAAGACCCCCAATATGGACAGGTGGCAGCGTGACTACCCAGCCACCACCCTGCTGGCCCACAATGGCGCCGTGGGGCTGCCGGAGGGGCAGATGGGCAACTCTGAGGTGGGGCACCTCAATATCGGCGCCGGCCGGGTGGTCCACCAGGACTTCAGCCGGATAAACCGGGCCGTGGCTGCCGGTGAGCTGGGCGAAAATCCTGAATTAAAAGATCTCCTCGCCGCCCTTAAGGCCAGCGGCGGCGCCCTCCATCTGCTGGGGTTGCTCTCCGATGGTGGGGTGCACAGCCATCTGGATCATCTCCTGGCCCTGGTCCGCGCCGCCGTGGCCTCTGGCCTCAGCCGGATCTTTATCCACGCCTTCATGGATGGCCGCGACACCCCGCCCGTAAGCGGCGCCGGTTACATGGCCCAGCTTGAAGAGGCCCTGGCCGAGATAGGCTGCGGCCAGGTGGCCACCATCTCCGGGCGCTACTGGGCCATGGATCGTGATAACCGCTGGGAGCGGGTGGCCCAGGCGTGGGAGGCGATGGTGGATGGCGAGGGCGTATTGACCAGCCTTACCCCGGGGGCGGCCGTGGCCGCGGCCCATGGGGCAGGGGAGAACGATGAGTTTATCAAGCCCATGGTCCTCTGCCAGCAGGGGGACGAGCCGCTGGCCACCATTAATGATGGCGACGGGATTATCTTCTTTAACTTCCGGGCCGACCGGGCCCGGGAGCTGACCAAGGCGTTCACCGCCCCCGACTTCAGCGGCTTTACTCCGCGCCGGCGGCCCAAACTGGCCCATTTCCTGACCATGACCCAGTATGACGCCACCTTTGCCCTGCCCGCCCTCTTCCCGCCCCTGACTCTGGAGCGCATCCTGGGGGAGGAGATAAGCCACCACGGCTTGGCCCAGTTGCGCATTGCCGAGACAGAGAAGTACGCCCATGTCACCTTTTTCTTCAACGGCGGCCGGGAGGAACCCTTTGGAGGGGAAGAGCGGATCCTCATCGAGTCACCCCGGGAGGTGGCCACCTATGACGAGAAGCCGGAGATGTCGGCCCCTGAAGTTACCCAGCGTCTCTTGGAGACGTTGGCGGAGGGGCGGCACGACTTCATCGTCCTCAACTTTGCCAATGCCGATATGGTGGGCCACACCGGAGATCTTACGGCCGCCATTGCCGCCTGCGAGACGGTGGACCAATGCCTGGGTCAGCTGGTGGCCAGGGTGCAGGAGTTGGCCGGCACGGTCTTGATCACCGCCGACCATGGCAACTCCGACATCATGTATGACGAGGAGCATGATCAACCCTTCACGGCCCATACGGTGAACCCGGTACCATTTATCCTTCTGGCCGAGGGGTTCCAGGGCCAGAAGCTGCGCAGCGGCGGGGCCCTGAAGGACATCGCCCCCACCGTCCTCAACCTCCTTGATCTGCCGGTGCCGGCTGAGATGGAAGGAGAGTGTTTGTATTAAACAGCGAATAACGAATGTCGAACAAGAAATGTCGAATGATGAAGGTAAGTACCCTGTGGCCTCCTTCATTGCTGGGATTTAGATTTTTTCTACTTCGACATTCCGGAGTCTCGCAGGCTCGTTTATGCCCTCTAGGGTGCTTACCTGCGGTTCGTTTTTAAAAACAAGGCAATAAATAGCAAATGAAATACATAAGTACCCGGGGCGGCATTGCCCCTATTCCTTTCAGTGAGGCGGTGATGATGGGCCTGGCCACCGATGGCGGCCTTCTTCTGCCCGAGAGTCTGCCGGAGATTTCGGCGGCCGAGCTTAATCGCTGGCGCAAGCTCTCTTACCCGGAGCTGGCCTTTGCCGTGCTCAGCCTCTTTGCCACCGATATTCCGGCGGCCGATCTTAAGGATCTGGTCAACCGCTCCTATGGCACCTTTGATCACCCCGAGGTAACGCCTCTGGTCAAGCAGGGCGATCTCCACATCCTGGAGCTGTTCCACGGCCCCACCCTGGCCTTCAAGGATGTGGCCCTGCAGTTTCTCGGTAACGTCTTCGAGTATCTCCTGGAGAGAGATGACAGCCACCTCAATATCCTGGGGGCCACCAGCGGCGATACCGGCTCGGCGGCCATCTATGGCGTGCGCGGCAAGGAGAGGATCAACATCTTCATCCTCCACCCGCACAAACGGGTGAGCCGCGTCCAGGAGCTGCAGATGACCACGGTCCTCGATGATAATGTCCATAACCTGGCCATCCGCGGTACCTTTGATGATGGCCAGGCCATAGTGAAGGGTATCTTTAACGATCTGGACTTCAAGGAGCGTTACCACCTGGGCGCCATCAACTCCATCAACTGGGCCCGGATCGTGGCCCAGGTGGTCTACTATGTCTATGCTGCCTTACAGCTCAGCGATGAGGGTGAGGGGCAGCCGGTGGATTTTGCCGTGCCCACCGGTAATTTCGGCGACATTTTCGCCGGCTTCATGGCCCGCCGTCTGCTCCCCGGCCAGATCCGCCAGCTGATCCTGGCCACCAATGAAAATGATCTGCTCACCCGTTTTGTCAATGAGGGCGACTACTCCCTGGGGAAGGTGGTCCAGACCTCCAGTCCCTCCATGGATATCCAGGTGGCCAGCAACTTTGAGCGTTTTCTCTACTTTCTCTATGACCAGGACGCGGCCCGGACCCGCGGCGCCATGGAGCAGTTTGGCGCCAGCGGCGCCTTAAGTTTTTCGGGCCAGGAGCAGGAGGTTATCCGCCAGCAGTTTCAGGCCCGGCAGGTGAGTGAGGCTGAGACCTCGGAGACCATTGCCGACTTTTACAAGGCCCATGATTATATCCTCGACCCCCATACGGCGGTGGGGGTGCGGGCGGCCCAGGAGTTGGGCCAGCCAGGGGCGGCGGCCATGGTCTGCCTGGCCACGGCCCATCCGGCCAAGTTTGGCACGGCGGTGGCGGCGGCCATTGGCCGGGAGCCGGATATGCCCGCCTCTTTCCGTGATCTGGAAGAGCGGGAGAGCCGCTGCCAGGTGGAGGAGGCGGATCCTGAACGGATCAAGGCCATCATCAGCGAAAACGGCTTGATTTGAGACAAGAGTATTGTAGAATGCTCAAGGATATTCTAAACTTATATAGATGTTAGGCGAAATTAACAATGTTGGCGTCCCGCCTCTGAGTGCGGGAGTAATAAGGAAGGAGGAGAAGAAAAAAATGTTGATTCAAGACTGGATGGCCAAAGATGTGTTGACCGTTGACGAGAACACCTCTTTGATGCGGGCTACCAGGATTATGAAAGAGAATGGTATCCGCCGTCTACCGGTGGTGGGCCATGGTAAGTTGACCGGCATCGTCACGGACCGTGACGTCAAGGATGCCTCCCCTTCAAAGAACACCTCATTGGACGTGCATGAGCTTTACTATCTGCTCAGCGAGATGAAGGTCAAGGAGGTTATGACCCCCAGTCCCGTCATCCTCCGGGGCCACGATTCGTTGGAGAAGGCGGCGGTTATCATGCTGGAGAAGAAGATCTCCGGTGTACCCATTGTCGCCACCGATGACACCCTTGAGGGTCTGCTCAGTGAGACCGATGTCCTGCGCGGCTTCATCCACTCCACCGGCATTAAGGATGGGGCAATTCAGTTTGTCTTTGACCTCGACGACAGGCCTGGCTCCGTCACCGAGGTGATCCAGAATATCCGGGAGATGAAGGCCCAGATTATCAGCGTGCTCACCTCCTTTGAGGATGGCGCTGAAGGTCTGAAACGGGTGGGTATCAGGGTCATGCCCGAGGATGGCTGCAACTGTGAGGAGCTGACTAAGCATCTCACCGATAACTTCAGCGTGGTTTATCACGGGATGGATGATCTGGCCTGATGCCTTAGGATAATCCCGCAAGGGCCCCCCATAAAAAAATCCCCGCTACCTGTCTTAAGAGGTGGCGGGGATTTTTTTATGGGGGCCCTTGGGGGAAATGTCTCTAGTTGTTCAGCCCGAAACTCCCATGGTCCTTGGCGGCCATGATCTTGTCACGTCTGCTGATCTCGGCCCAGCGGCTGGCCCAGAAGGGCAGCCAGCGGTTGCGGTCCCTCTGGCTGGGGTCCAGGCCGCCGCTTTTCCGGTCTATGGGTTGAAAGACAATGCCTGGGGGCACCGCAAAGGTGGAGGGCTGGACCCCGGCCGTGACATGGCGCATGTAATCGAGCCAGATGGGGGCGCACGCCTTGCCGCCGGTCTCTTTCTGGCCCAGGGGTTTTTTGAGGTCAAAACCCATCCAGACGCCGGTGGACAGCTCCGGGGTGTAGCCCACGAACCAGGCGTCCATATTGGAGTCGGTGGTGCCGGTCTTGCCGGCGGAATGACCAGGCAGTCCCCCTGCCATTTTGCCTGTGCCCTGGCGGATAACGTCCTGCAGCATTCTTGTCACCTGAAAGGCGGCCCGGGGGTCCAGGACCTGTTTGGCCTGGGGCTGCTGCGCCTCCATGACCTGGCCGTGCTGGTTAAGGATTCGGTTGATGAAGATCGGTTCATGGTAGCGGCCGGCGGCGGCGAAAACGGTGTAGGCCGAGGTTAGTTCCAGCAGGGAGACCTCCGAGGCGCCCAGGGCCAGGGAGAGGTTGGGGTGGAGGTTTGAGTTGATCCCCATCTCCTGGGCCAGGTTAATGACATTATCGATCCCCACCTTCTGGAGAAGCTTGATGGCCACCACGTTACGGGATTTGACCAGGGCGGTGGAGAGGGTGGTGGGGCCGAAATAGTGGCCGGAAAAGTTGCGCGGCCTCCAGGTGTTTTGCTTGCGGGGTCCCAGGATTTTCAGGGGCTCGTCGTTGATAATGGAGGCGGGTGAAAATGAGGTGGAAAAGGCCTGGGCGAAGACCAGGGGCTTAAAGGCGGAACCGGGTTGGCGGCGGGCCTGGTAAGCCCGGTTGAATTGGCTCTGGTAGAAGTGGACCCCGCCGGTGAGCGCCCGCACCTTGCCGCTGCTGTTCTCGATGGTGACCAGGGCGGCCTGGGGTGGGCGGCGGCGCCCCTTACCGCTGCGCAGGGCCCAGGATGCCACGCCCTTCTCCACGGCCAGGGCGGCCTCGCGCTGGAAGGCGGGGTCAAGGGTGGTCTCCACGGTGAACCCGGCTGTCTCTACCTGGGCCCGGCCATAGCGGCGGAAGAGGTGGTTGCGGACATATTGGAGGAAGTAGCGGGCCTGGACAAAATCTTGCCGGCGCGGGGCCCAGAGCAGGGGCTGGTCAAAGGTCTTGCGGGCGGCGCTGGAGCTGATATAGCCTTCCGCGGCCATGCGGTTTAGGACGTAACGCTGCCGTTTCTTGGCCGCGGCGTAGTTGCGAAAGGGGGAGTAGCGGCTGGGGGCCTGGGGCAGTCCGGCCAGCAGGCTCATCTCGGCCAGGTTCAGCTCATTCGCCTCCTTGCCGAAATAGGTCTGGGCCGCGGCCCCAACCCCGTGCGCCTTCTCCCCCAGGTATATCTGGTTAAGGTAGATGTGGAGGATCTCCTCCTTACTCAGCACCTTGTCGATACGGTAGGCCAGGATGGCCTCTTTGATCTTGCGCAGATATGTCTTCTCCCGGGTAAGGAGCAGGGAGCGGGCCACCTGCTGGGTAATGGTTGAGCCGCCCTGGCCCCGTCCCCCCCGACGGACATTGTTGATTATGGCCCGCAGGACAGATATGGAGTCCACCCCCACGTGATCGAAAAATCTGGCATCTTCAGCCGCCACGAAGGCCTTGGGCAACAGCTCCGGCATGGCGCCCAGGTCAACGACCATCCTGTTTTCCAGATAGATGCGGTCGATTATGTGACCATAGCGGTCCTTGATGATGGTGGTCTGGGGGGGCTGGTAGGAGGTAAGGCTGTTTATGGCCGGGATGTCGAGGGCGACAAAGGCGAAGAGCAGAGCGGCGATGAGCCCGGTGAGCAGCATGGCCATGGAGATAAAAAAAAGGCCCAGATGATTCTGGTTCCATTGGAGACGGATGGAGAGGGGCTTTTTTTTCTTGGCTGACATGGGGTGCGGCGGACTGAGCGACAAATGAAAAAAGGCCGCTCGTAAAGGCGAGCGGCCTTTTTTTAACAAACGCCAGAGCTGTTAGAGATCTGGCTATTCATCATAAAATAAAAACTCAGGCTGAAGCTTAGCAGCCTTCAATGGCCTTTTTCTTTTTGGGATGGCAGGTGTTGCACTTGGCCGGGGCGCCCATGGTCTTGTGACAGTTCTTGCAACCCTCTTTGTGGGCGTAATTCTTGTCGGTGGCCATCTTCTTGACGTCAAGCTCCTTGTGGCAGTTGTCACAGGTGATCTTGCCGCCTTCCTGGTGCTTGGCATGGGGGAATGCGGCTGGCTTCTTGCCGGCTGCGGTCTTCAGGGTAATTTCCGCCGGGCCTTTATCTTCGGCCATGGCGCCGGTAACGGTGAAGCTGAACAGCATAGCAAAGGCGGCAGCAGTACAGATGAATGTCTTTTTCATTTTCTCTATATCCCCTTAACTAAATGGTTGCTCCGTGCAAAAAAAACACGAAGATGTGAAAATCGCCAGATCTATAACTGTTTAGATCTGCTTTTCTTTTTTACCTAACTAGGTTGTATAAATATTCCCTTGCCCCCCCTTTGTCAAGAATAAACAAAAGTGGCTTGGCCCTTTGGAGGGGGAGATGTCGGCAGAAAAAAACTAGCTGGAGCCGTAGCTGTGCAGGCCTGAGAGGAGGTAGTTCACGCCGTAGTAGGTGAAGGCAACGCAGAGGAAACCGACAATGGCCAGCCAGGCGATGGTCTTTCCCTGCCAGCCCCGGGTGAGGCGGGCATGGAGGATGGCGGCGTAGAAGAACCAGGTGATCAGCGACCAGGTCTCCTTGGGGTCCCAGCTCCAATAGGTGCCCCAGGCCGAGTTGGCCCAGATGGCCCCGGTGATGATGCCGGCGGTGAGCCAGAGAAAACCGAAGATCATGGTCTTGTGGTTCATGTCATCGATGGTCTGCGGGGCTGGCAGCCGGCTTTTCTCCTTCTCCGGCTTGCGGAGAAGGTACATGATGCCCAGGCCGCAGGCCACGGCAAAGGCGGCGTAGCCGATGAAGCAGGTAACGACATGGGCGATGAGCCAGTTTGACTGCAGGGCCGGGACCAGAGGATTGATCTGCTGATTGAAGCCGCCGTAGTTGGCGTAGGCCATGGCGAAGGCGGCAAAGGGCATGGCAAAGGCGCCAATGGTCCTGTTCTTGAACTTCCATTCCATCAGCAGGTAAAGGGCGGCAATGGACCAGGAGAAGAAGACCAGGGACTCAAACATATTGGTCAGCGGCGCGTGGCCGGCCCCTATCTGGTACGACTCCTGCCAGCGTAGCCCCAAGGCCACGGTCTGCAAGATCAGGGTGAGGCTGGTGACAATGGTGCCGGAGATGGCAGCCTTGTCCCAGCGGAAAAGCAGGGCGGCGATGTAGATTGCCGAGGCCAGAAGATAGCCGAATATGGAGATACCCAGGAGCTGTGAACTGTCCATTAAAGCGCCTCGAATTGTTTGCTGAGCTTTCCGGTTAATTTATTGAATTTGTTTTCAAAGCCAATTTTGTTCTTGTGGCTGGTACCGCTAATGATGAACTTGTCGTCACTGACTATGAGCCAGATGCGTTGGTGGGACATAAAAAAGGCGATGGTCAGGCCCACGAGCATCATGGCGCAGCCCAGATAGACCCACCAGACCCCGGGGTCTTTGGAGACCTGGAGGCCGGTGGAGTAGAACTCCTTGACGTGGAAGGTGTAGCCATCCTTCTGGTCCGTACCAATCTGGCCCTGGCTGTTATCATCCAAGAGCAGGCTGTTCTGGCCACCAGGCCCTGAGATCAGCAGGCGATAGCGGTACACCTGATTGGTGTCGGTGGCCAGGACCTCCTTGATACCAAAGAGCAGCCCCTCCGCCTGCCAGCGCATGGGCTCCTTGGGGGTGGTAAGGAAACGTTCCTTACTGCCGGTCTGTTTGTTGGTAACGGTGACCATAATCTTGTTATGGGGCTCATAGCTGGACTGATAGAAGGTCCAGCCCTTATAGGTGAGGGGATCATTCACCTCAATTACCTTGCGGGCGACCTCCTGGCCCTCTTCGATGACGACCAGCTCGGACTGATACTCCTTGGGGGCGCCGTTGGGGTAGCGGCTCAGGCTGAACCAGTCGCAGCGCACCGTAAAACCTAAGTCCACCGGGCGGCCATCCTCGAACAGGTAGATCTTGTCGCTGTCCAGGGTTTCGGGGATGTTGACTCCACCGCTGAAACCGAGGTAGGAGCCGATCATCGCCCCGACGATGATGACCAGGATGGAGAGGTGGACCACATAGACCCCCAGCCGGGCCCAGGGCGCCTTTTGGCTGAAGAGGATGGTGCTCTCCTCTCCGGTTCTGGCGGCCACGCGCCAGCCCGCCGTGGCCAGGCTCTCTTTGAGCAAGTCAACGGTCTCGGCCATATTGCCCCTGCCGCTAAATTCCCGCTTAAAGGGCATCTTGCTGATTTTACCCTGGGCCAGGGACAGGTTGTCCATGGAGACCATGAGCCAGACCGCCGGCAGCCGGTCAATGGAGCAGACGATGAGGTTAACGGCCAGCAGGCCGATGAGGGTCTGGAACCAGAGGGCGTGGTACATGTTGTCCAGGCCAAGGAGCATGGTGACCCGGGTAAGAATATTGGCCAGCTCCCCGGGGTCGGCCATTAAGGCGGCCAGTTTGCTGCCGTAGAAGGCGGCGTAGAGGGTGGGGCCCTTACCTTGGGGGATGAGGGTCCCCAGGATGGAGGAGGCGGCCAGGAGGAAGAGGACGAAGAGGGCCAGCTTGACTGAGGCCAGAAACTGCCATAAACTGTTTTTTTTATACGTCATATTAAGGTTGCAGTGTGGTTAAGGGGAAAAGAGGATTTTTTTTACCATGCTGCTGCTGGCGGTGTCAATTTAATTGCAAATCACTCCTAATAAGATTACCGATATTCTATTGAAATTTCAGTTTTCCCCTGGTGTTTCAGCGGGCAGGATCGGTTAAATTGTTGCTGGCGCCTGAGCCTGGCCGGCAGGAGAAAATGCTTGCCAAAGATGGGGCGAGTAGGTATATAAGAACGTTTTTGTTCCTCCTTAAGGGAGGTTGCCCGGCAAAGGGCTATAAACCACGATTTTGAATTGAACCGGCAGGCAGTGGCGGCCCCATGGCGGCCACTGCGGGTTTTTTGAGAATAGGAGAAAAGCAAATGGCTCGTGAATGTGAGATCTGCGGCAAGAAACCCGTGACCGGCAACAATGTCAGTCATGCCCATAACAAAACCAGGCGGCGCTGGTTGCCAAACCTGCAGAAGGTTCGGGTGGCAACAAGCGGCGGCAACGCCAAGCGGATGCGGGTCTGTACCCGTTGTCTGCGCTCTGGTGCCGTCCAGAAGCCCCGGGCGGTATAACCGCTCCTCCGGGCCAAGCGACTCCGGTACCCCCCATATAGTTCACCTTTCCTCAGTTTTTTAAGGCGGGAAGGTGAAATAAAAAAAGCCTGACGGTATTACCGTCAGGCTTTTTTTAGTTGTTTGCTGCCCTGATCTGGTTAGTCGCCCGGTTCAAAACCGGTCTTGCTTATGGCCTGGCGGATGGTTTGGCGCTCCACCGAGCCATCGTTTTTAAAGGTGGCCTCGCCCTTGTCCAGGTCCACGGCGACCTCGCTTAGCCCCGGCAGAGCACTAAGGGCCTTGGTGACGGAAGCGGAGCAGTGGCCACAGCTCATACCGGCTATCTTTATATTTTCCATGGGGAACCACCCTCCTGGTGGATAATGATGTTTATTGTTTTTTGTTCAAGGTTAAAACCGCCGCCTTTCGGAGTCTCGCCTGCGGCTCGCTTACCGGGCGGACAGCTCTCAGCTGGCGGTTGTTTTTAACAGCGAATATCGAAACACCGCGGTTTGTCGTTTAAGGGAAACCGGCTTGCTAGCCGCTGGTTGTCTAGTTCCTGATTAGGCTGGTTTTGCCAGAGCGAAAAATTACCACTGGCACCGGTGTCTGTCATCCGAAAATTTGAGGTGAATGAAGTGACGCGTCAGCAGATAGAGGCCAAGGTTAAAGGCATGCACTGTGCTGCCTGTTCCAGCCGGATAGAAAGGGTGGTGGGGGACATGGCCGGGGTGACTAAGGTCTCGGTTAACCTGGCAACGGAGACCATCTCCCTGGCCTTTAATGACGAGGAGACGACTCTGGCCCAGATCGCCGCGGCCATCGCCGATCTGGGCTTTGAGTTGCAGGAGGAGGAAGAGGCCCTCCGCCAGCTGGAGCTTGCCATCGGCGGCATGCACTGCGCCGCCTGTTCCGCCCGGATCGAAAGGGTAGTGGGGGGGATGGCAGGGGTTGCCAGCTGCCGGGTTAACCTGGCCGCGGAGAGTTGTCAGCTCAGTTTCAATCCCCGCCAGGTTACCCTGCGCCAGATCAAGGAGGCGATCAGTGGCTTAGGTTTCTCGGCCAGCCTGGCCGCCACCACCAGCCAGGCCGATCTCACGGCCCGTGAGGCTGAGCGGCGTTCCGCCCTGCTGGCCATGCGCCGCCGTCTCCTGCCATCTTTCATCCTGGCCATGCTCATCATGGTTCTCTCCATGGGGGAGATGGTGGGACTGCGCCTGCCCACGGCAATAGCGCCGGACCAGAACCCCCTGGCCTTTGCCACCCTCCAGTTTATCCTCGTCCTGCCGGTCCTCTGGCTGGGCCGCTCATTTTACCGGCTTGGCATCCCGGCCCTGCTGCGGAGGGTGCCCACCATGGATTCCCTCATCGCCGTGGGGACCGGGGCCGCCTTTGTCTACTCAAGCTGGAATCTGGTGGAGATTTACTTAGGTCTAGATCCGCTGGCCCGGGCCCATGACCTTTACTTTGAATCGGCCGCCATGCTCATTGCTCTGGTCTCCCTGGGTAAGTATCTGGAGGCCCGGGCCAAGGCCCGGACCTCGGAGGCCATCAGCCAGCTCATGGAGCTGGCCCCTGAGGAGGCGATACTGCTCACTAAAGGGGGGCAGGAGAAGATCCTGGTGGCGGATATCCTGGCCGGCGACCGGATCCTGGTGCGGCCGGGGGAGCGGATCCCGGTGGATGGCGTGGTCCAGGACGGCTCCTCCCGGGTGGACGAGTCGATGCTCACCGGGGAGAGTAAGGCCGCGCGTAAGGGGGTGGGGGACCCTCTGTTCAGCGGCACCCTGAACGGTCATGGCGCCCTCACCCTGAGGGCTGAGCAGGTGGGGCAAGACACCATGCTGGCCCGGATCATAAAGCTGGTCCAGCAGGCCCAGGGCTCCAAGGCGCCCATCGCCAATCTGGCCGACCGCATCAGCCTCTACTTCGTGCCCACGGTGATGATCATCGCCGCGGTGGCCGGGCTCTCCTGGTATTTTATTGGCGGGGCCCAGTTCAGCTTCGCCCTGCGGATATTTATCGCCGTGCTGGTCATTGCCTGCCCCTGCGCCATGGGACTGGCCACCCCCACCTCCATCATGGTGGGCACGGGGCGCGGGGCCCAGCTCGGGGTGCTGATCAAGAACGGCGAGGTGCTGCAAAAGGCGGGGGGGGTGGACACCATGGTCTTTGATAAGACCGGCACCCTCACCCATGGTAAGCCCCGCCTCAGCGATTTTTTACCCCAGGGGGGCGGGATGGGACGGAGTGAGCTGCTGGCCCTGGTGGCCGGGGCAGAGGCCTCTTCCGAGCATCCCCTGGCCGAGGCCATTGTCCGCTCCGTGACGGAGGAGGGCATTGAATTCGCCGAGGTCCGGGAGTTTGTCGCCCTGCCCGGCCAGGGGATCAGGGCCAGGATGGCAGGCGACAGGCCGTTGCTCCTGGGTAATAAACAACTCATGGAGGAGGAGCAGATAGACGGGCTGAGCTCTGCCAGTCTGGCCCGGGCCGATGAACTGGCCGGTCAGGGGAAGACCGCCCTCTTCCTGGCCGTGAATGGTGCGCTCCAGGCCATCCTGGGGGTGGCTGACACGGTGAAGGATGAGTCCGCCGCCACCATCAAGAGCTTGCAGACCATGGGTATTGAGGTGATTATGCTCACCGGTGACAATGAACAGACGGCCCGGACCATTGGTGAGCAGATTGGTATTGACCAGGTCCTGGCTCAGATCCTGCCGGCGGATAAGGAGAGGGAGGTGGCCCGGCTCCAGGAGGAGAAGGGAAGGGTGGTGGCCATGGTGGGGGATGGCATCAACGATGCCCCGGCCCTGGCCCGGGCCGACGTGGGTATTGCCATGGGCACCGGCATTGACGTGGCCATCGAGTCGGGGGACATGGTCCTCATGGCCGGGAAACTTGACGGGGTGATCACCGCCATTTCCTTAAGTCGGGCCACCATGACCAATATCAAACAGAATCTCTTCTGGGCCTTTGCCTATAACGTGGTGGGTATTCCGGTGGCGGCCGGTCTGCTCTACATCTTTGGCGGGCCCACCTTGAACCCGATGATCGGCGGGGCGGCCATGGCGCTAAGCTCGGTGTCGGTGGTCTCTAACGCCCTGCGACTCCGTTTCTTTAACGTCTAGGGGCGTTTTTGATGGCGAGGAGCTCCTCTTTGCTGACGTTCTTTAAAAAGGTGAGGCCCAGGCGGAAGGGGAAGATTTCATCGTCCAGCTCTTTATTATACCAGCTCATCCGGCAGGGGACGACGATGCTCTTCTCTTCGCCCACAGGCAACTCCAGCTGCAGGGTGAGATCCTTCTCGTCATCGGCGGCGTAGGCCAGGTGGGTCCGGTCCAGGAGGATGGCCCCCAGGCTGACGCCGGCGCTGGCCAGGCTGATATCCTGGAGGCGGCCGGAAAGGATGGAGGAGGTCGGGGTGGTATCTGTTCTCCTGGAGAGATACAGGCTGCAATTGCCCCGGCACTTATGCCGTTTGTGTTGACGCCGTTCTTCGAAATTCAATCGATTAGCCTCAGCTTTTTGGTGAGGACCTGGGCCACCAGTGGGGCCACGGAATAGATGTCGAGGAGATCATCACTGACCCGGTCCGGGTAGGTGTCGGTGCCAATTACCTTTTTGATGCCATTTTCTTCCATCTTCTGCCGACAGTCACCCGACAGGACCAGGTGGGTGGCCATGAGGATGGTGTCGCGGGCCCCGGCGTCCAGGCAGCGCTGGGCCGTCTGGATAATGGAGCCGCCGGTGCGGATCATGTCGTCGCAGATTATGGCCGTCTTGCCGGCCACCACCCCCGCCACCTGGCCCACCATGGTCTTATCCTGGGCGAAACGGTCCTTGTCGGCGGCGGTGTGCGCCACCCCCAGCAGGCCGGCCAGCCGCGCCACCCACTTGGAGCGGCCATAGTCGGGGGAGACCAGGGCAAAGTCCTTGAGATTCAGGGAGTTTATCTTGTTTACCAACAGCTCATCCGTCTGGATGTGGAGGGAGTGGATGGAGCCGTCATGGGCGTGGAGTACCGCCTCGGAGTGGAGGTCGATGAAGGCGGTGAGGTCCGGGCGGGCCCGGAATATCTGTCTGGTCCGGGTGATGCCCTTGGGGATCTCGGTCAGCTCCGGCTTGGCCTGCTCCATGGTGGAGTAGCCCAGGTAGGGGATGACGAGATTTATGGTGTTGGCCAGGTAGTAGTGGCAGCCGCCAATGAGGTCCAGCAGTTCCTGCTGGGAGGCATCGTCATGGGTGGCGGCGACGATGATGATGTCGCGGCCGCCCAGATCGTCGCTGAAGCTGTGGTGGATCTCGCCGTCGCTGAAGCGCTGGCGGACAACCGCGCTGAAGGGCGAGGCCAATTCGCGGGCCACGGCCCGGCCCAGGGACTCTGAGGCGCTATTGGCAATGATAATGAGGTCTTGGCGGCTGGTCCGTTTCATAACATGTTGTTTTGGCGGGGAGTTTGTTCCCGTGGCAGGAAAAGGGGAGCCTTAATGTCTTAAAAAGGCAGTATTGCCGCCCCGGTACCTATTTTTTAACCGTAAAATAGGTTAATACGCAAAGTTTTTTTGTTATTCGCAGTTGCTTTTACCTGTTGTTAAAACCGCAGGCAATGCCTGCGGATAGCTAACTGCTCATTGAAGCTCGCCACCTGCTACGCACTTTTCATCTCCCGGCAGAGCAAGGGCGACAAAAGCCCCGCGTCTGACGGGTGGTCGTTTACTCTAAGGGCTTATCCTGGCGCGACTTTACCGGGTTCATGGCATAAAAAAAGCCGGTCCGTGGTCTCTTGCGGGACCTTGAACCGGCTTTTTTGCCGTGAAGTGGCTTGGCCTGGCTCCAGCCTACTCGCTCAGGAAGATATCCACTGAGGGGCGCA